>JADLBP010000271.1 GCA_020847695.1 Planctomycetota bacterium | reverse complement strand
TTCGGCGGATACAGCGGTCCGACCAGCGTCCCGCCGAGCAGCGGCAGCCCGACTCCCTGGCGCGCGTTCCAGAGCGGCAGCCGGCCCTCGCGGACCTGGCGTTGCACCTCGAGCTCGTCGGTGAGGATCGGGAAGAGCCGATCGGAGGCGAGGTAGTTCGCCTGGGTCCAGGCGTCGGCGGCGAGCTCGGGCCGTTCGCTCGCGAGCGGCTCGAGCCCGACCGGCGCCTGCGGGAGGAACAGCGCCCCGGACACGACGGCGGGCGCCAGCAGGACCAGCGGCAGGACGAGCAGCAGGAGGATCCGCCGCATGGCGCGCCATCATGCGCTCTCCCCGCGCCGACTCAAGGCAGGGCGAACGCCTGCGGATTGGGCGAGGTCGGTCCCGCGCCGTATCTTGGGCGCCATGCTTCGACGCCCTGCCTTCGTGTTCTCGTACCTGTTCGCGTTCGCCGCGCTCTTCGCGTGCTCGTCGCCGAGCGGCTCGCAAGGATCCTCCGCACACGGCGGCGGCGCGCGCGCGCACGCCGACGCCGAGCGCTTGCTCGCGGACGTCGCGTGGCTCGCCGACGACGCCCAAGGCGGCCGCCGGGCGGGCACCGAGGATGCGCGCCGCGCCGGCGCGTGGATCGAGGCGCGCTTCCAAGCGCTCGGTCTCGAGCCCGCGGGTGAGCACGGCTTCCGCCAGTCGTTCGACGTCGCGCTGCCGGCGGCGGATCGCGGCGGCTCGAAGCTCGTGTGCGGCGAGCACGCGTGGCAAGGCGCGGAGAGGGTCGTGCCCGCGTACTGCTCCGACGGCGCGAGCGCGAAAGGCGAGCTCGCGTTCGTCGGCTACGGCGTCGAGAACGACGCGCTCGAGTGGAACGATTTCAAGAAGCTCGGCCTCGACGCGAACGATGCGCTCTCCGGCAAGGTCGCGGTCGTCGTGCGCGGCGCGCCGCCGAAGAAGAAGGCTGCGCCGGCGGCCGACGCGAACGCCAACGTCGTCGCGGGCACCGATTGGGGGATCAGCACCTCGACGTTCACCAAGGTGATGAACTGCAAGCGCCGCGGCGCGGTCGCGGTGCTCGTCGTCGAGCATCCCGAGCACGCCGAGCCGCTCCCCGCGTTCGACTCCGCCGCGGCGAAGCAGTCTTCGTTGCCGGTGCTGATGCTCTCGCTCGACGCGTTCCGCGCGCTCGCACCGGAGTACTGCGAGACGCTCGATCTGTTGCTCGACCGTCCGACCAAGGGGCTGCTCGCCGTCGACGCGCCCGCGCGCACCGTCGAGGTCTTCGCGGACGTCGAGCGCAAGAAGGGCGAGGCGTTCAACGTGCTCGCGCGGGTCCGCGGCAAGACCAGCGCGCGCACGGTCGTGATCGGCGCGCACTACGACCACCTCGGCCACGGCGGGCCCGAATCGATGGCTCCGGGCGATCGGTCGGTCCACAACGGCGCCGACGACAACGCGAGCGGCACAGCGGCGCTGCTCGAGCTCGCGCGGCTCTTCGAGAGCGGCGGCACGCCCGAGTGCGACGTCGTGTTCGCGGCGTGGTCGGGCGAGGAGCTCGGCCTGCTCGGCAGCAAGCACTGGATCGAGAACCCGACGTTCGACCTCGCGAGCGTCGAAGCGAACCTCAACCTCGACATGGTCGGCCGCGCGAACGCGAAGAAGCTGCAGGTGCTCGGCACCGGCAGCGCCGCGCCGTTCGAGGGGTGGCTCGACGAGCTCGCCGCGGCGCACGGCTTCGAGCTCGCGAAGAACGCGAGCGGCAGCGGCATCGGCGGCAGCGATCACCAACCGTTCCTCGAGCGCAAGATCCCGGCGTTGCACTTCTTCAGCGGCGTGCACGCCGACTACCACAAGCCGACCGACGACCTCGAGCGCTTCGAGGCACCGGGCGCCGCGGCGACCTGCGACCTCGCGCTGGACCTGGTGCGCAAGCTCGCCTCCGCCGGCGACCTGGTCTACGTCGAGCCGCCGAAGGCGCCCGCGAAGGAAGGCGCCGCGGCGACGCCGACGCGCGGCAACGGCACGTGGTTCGGCACGGTGCCCGAGTACGGGTTCGAAGGGCCGGGGCTCAAGCTCGCCGGCACGTCCGCGGGCAGCCCGGCCGAGAAAGCGGGCATGCGCAAGGACGACGTGCTGATCCAGGTCGGCGACGTGCGGATCGACACGATGCAGGACTTCGTCTACGCGCTCGGGCTCTACAAACCGGGCGACACCGTGGTCGCGAAGTTCTTGCGCGACGGCAAGGAAGAGAGCGTGCGCGTGCTGCTCGCGACGCGAGCGAAACAGTAGCCGCTCCAAAGAGGCACGCCGATGGATCCGAAGACCGTACGCGTGCCTCCCGAGCTGCGCGCGCTCTTCGGACGCGCCGAGGAGACCGTCGCGGCGTACTTCGCGAGCCGCCGCGAGCTGCCGGAACAGGGCACGATCGAGATCTTCGACGATCGCTACGTGCTCGTGCGCGGCGCGGCGCTGTCTGTCGAGTTCTTCAAGGTCGCACGCGACCTGTACGGGCCTGCGCGGCGCGCCGAAGCCGAGCAGTTCGCGCGCAACATCCTGTTCGACCTCGCGCACGCGATCGGGAAGTCGGACGCGAGGGCGTTCCACCAGAAGATGGGGCTGGTCGATCCGCTCGCAAAGCTCTCCGCGGGCCCGATCCACTTCGCGCACACCGGCTGGGCGTTCGTCGACATCCTGCCGGAGTCGCGTCCGGCGCCGGACGAGAGCTGCTCGCTGGTCTTCGACCACCCGTACTCGTTCGAGTCGCACGCGTGGCTCGCGGCGGGCGAGCGCTCGACGTTCCCGGTGTGCATCATGAACGCGGGCTACTCGTCGGGCTGGTGCGAGGAGAGCTTCGGCGTCGAGCTCGTCGCCGCCGAGATCCTCTGCCGGGCGAAAGGCGACGACTGCTGTCGCTTCGTGATGGCGCATCCGCGACACCTCGAGGCGCGCGTCTCGCATTACCTCCATTCGCGGCCCGAGCTGTTGCCCTTCGCGAAGCACTACGAGATCCCGGACTTCTTCGCGCGCAAGCGGCTCGAGGAGGAGCTGCGCAAGAGCCGCGACGAGCTCGAGCTGCGCGTCGTCGCGCGCACGGCGGAGCTCGTCCAGGCAAACGAGCGCTTGCAGCGCGAACGCATCGAGCGCGAGCAGGCCGAGGGCCGCCTGCGGCAGGTCGACAAGCTCGAAGCGATCGGACGGCTCGCCGGCGGCATCGCTCACGACTTCAACAACCTGCTGACGGTGATCGACGGCTACGCCGAGCTCGCGCGCAACACGCTCGGCGGCGACGATCCGTCGCGGGCGTGCGTCGACGAGATCCACGCCGCGTGCGGGCGCGCGAAGTCGCTGACCAAGCAGTTGCTCGCGTTCAGTCGCCAACAGGTCGTCTCGCCGGCGGTCGTCGATCTCAACGCGTTGATCGCGAACTTGGTGGTGATGCTGCGGCGCCTGATCGGCGCGGACGTCGAGCTCGTGCTCGAGAACGGCCATCCGCTCGAACGCGTGCTCGCCGATCCGTCGCAACTCGAGCAGGTGCTCGTCAACCTGATCGTCAACGCACGCGACGCGCTGCCGAAGGGCGGGCGCATCGTGGTCGCGACGCGCAACCTCGAGCTCACCGACGAGCGCCGCGCGGGCTTCTCGACGCTCGCGCCGGGCGCGTACGTCGAGCTCTCGGTGCGCGACGACGGCGTCGGCATGGACCCGGCGACCCAAGCGCGGCTCTTCGAGCCGTTCTTCACCACCAAGCCGCGCGGCAAGGGCACCGGTCTCGGCCTGGCGACCGTGCACGGCATCGTCACCGCTGCGGGCGGCGCGGTCGCGGTCGAATCGTCGCTCGGCCGCGGCTCGACGTTCCGCATCGCGCTTCCGCGCGTCGACGGCGAGCTCGCGGGCGTTCCCGAAGCGGCCGCGTCCGGCCACGAGCCCGACGGCTCCGGCGTCGTGCTGCTCGCCGAGGACGAGCCCTCGCTGCGCCGCCTGGTGCGCAATTCGCTCTCGCGCGCGGGCTACGACGTGCTCGAAGCCGCCGACGGCCGCGAGGCATGGGAGCTCTTCGGCCGCGAGCGCGAGCGCGTCGACCTGCTGCTCACCGACATCGTGATGCCGCACCTGAACGGGCGCGACCTGGCGGACCGCGTGCGCGCCGAGCGCGGCGACCTGCCGGTGCTCTTGATGTCGGGCTACACCGACGACCTGATCGATCGACGCGCGATCGCCGCCGCGGGCTTCGAGTTCCTCCAGAAGCCGTACACGCTCGCCGAGCTCCTGGCCAAGGTGCGCGCGATGCTGCGCGCGCGGCGCTGAGCCGGCGCCGACCCGACTCGCGCTCGCCGCGCCGCGGAGAAAGGCGCCTCGCGCCGACCTCCGGCGCGGACTGCCGGCCCGCACGCTGGACGCCGAAGCCTCGATCGGCGAACCTGTGCGATTCCAGCCGCGGGCTCGCGCGCCGAACGCACCCCGCGCGGCGAAGCCCCGTCCCCGACATGACCGACTCGATCCCCCAATCCGACCCGAGCGCGCAAGACAGCGCCGGCCTGCGAGCGCAGGACCGCGCCGGGCTCGCGCGCGAGACCGCGCGGCGGCGCACGTTCGCGATCATCTCGCACCCGGACGCGGGCAAGACGACGCTGACGGAGAAGCTCCTGCTCTACTCCGGCCTGATCCGCACCGCGGGGATGGTCAAGGGGCGCAAGGGCAAGCTCGCGACCTCCGACTGGATGGGCATGGAGCAAGAGCGCGGCATCTCGATCACGTCGTCGGCGATGCAGTTCCCGTACAAGGGCACGGTGATCAACGTGCTCGACACGCCGGGTCACCAGGACTTCAGCGAGGACACGTACCGCACGCTGACCGCCGCCGACTCCGCGATCATGGTGCTCGACGCCGCGAAAGGCGTCGAAACGCAGACGCGCAAGCTGTTCGAGGTCTGCCGCATCCGCAAGATCCCGGTGTTGACGTTCGTCAACAAGCTCGACTTGCCCGGGCGCGATCCGCTCGACCTGATGCACGAGGTCGAGGAGGTGCTCGGCATCCATTCGAGCCCGCTGAACTGGCCGATCGGCCAAGGCCGCGACTTCGCCGGCGTGATCGAGCGCCGCTTCGACGGCGGGGGACTCGGCGATGTGCTGCTCTTCACCAAGACCGCCGCGGCGGGCGCGCAGAAGGCCGAGGTCGAGCGCCTCGCCTTCGGCGATCCTCGGCTCGCGGAGAGCGTGCCGCCGCACGTGCTCGAGCGCGCGCGCCACGAGCTCGAGCTGCTCGACGTCGCCGGCAACCCGTTCTCGCGCGCGGCGTTCCTGAAGGGCGAAGTGACGCCGGTGTTCTTCGGCTCCGCGTTGACCAACTTCGGCGTCGAGCCGTTCTTCGACGCGTTCGCGGAGCTCGCGCCGAGCCCGAGCGCGCGCCCGATCGATTTGCCGGACGGCAGCGAGCGCACGCTCGACCCGATCGCCGAGCCGTTCAGCGGCTACGTGTTCAAGATCCAGGCGAACATGGACAAGCGCCACCGCGACTGCCTCGCGTTCGTGCGCGTGTGCTCCGGGCGTTTCGAGCGCGACCAGCTCGTCCATCATCATCGCCTCGATCGCGACATCCGGCTGTCGCGGCCGCATTCGATGGTCGCGCAGGAGCGCAACACCGTCGACTCCGCGTTCCCAGGCGATATCGTCGGCCTGATCAACCGCGGCACGTTCCGCATCGGCGACACGATCTCGCTGCGTGGCGGCTTCGAGCACAAGCCGCTGCCGCACTTCCAGCCGGAAGTGTTCGCGCGCATCGCGCCGAAGGACCTCGGCAAGCGCAAGGCGTTCGACAAGGGGCTCGAGCAACTGATCGCCGAAGGCGCGGTGCAGCGCCTGCACACCGAGGACCGCTCGAACAGCGATCCGTTGCTCGCGGCGGTCGGCAAGCTGCAGTTCGAGGTGCTCGAGTACCGACTGCGCGACGAGTACGGCGTCGACACGCGCCTCACGCCGTTGCCCTACGAGTGCAGCGCGTGGCTCGAAGGCGATCCGACGACGTTCGTCGAGCCGACGACCTCGCTGTTGACCCGCGATTCGCGCGGCCGCGTCGTCGTGCTGTTCATGACCGAGTGGGAGAAGCAGTCCGCCGCGCGCCGCAATCCGAATCACAAGTTGGTCGACATCGCGTGAGCGCGGCGGCGCGAGCCTCGAAGCGCAAGGACGCCGTGCGGCGGGGTTGGAGCGTGTACGTGCTCGTCTCGAAGGTCTCGAACCGCACGTACGTCGGCATCGCGCTCGACCCGAAGACGCGCCTCGCCCAGCACAACGGTGAACTCCCCGGCGGCGCGAAGGCGACGCGCGGCTTCCGCCCGTGGCGCATCGGCCGGCGCTTCGGTCCGTACGAGACCCGCGCAGAGGCGCAACGCGTCGAGCATGCGGTCAAGCGCCTGCGCGGCACCGCGCGCTGTCGCGCGCGCGTCGAGAGCTGCTCCACGACGCGTGACGCGGCCCTGGGGGGCTGAGGCGGAGACGTTCCGGCGTCGCGCGCTGCGCACCCCGGCGAAGGCACCTCCGCATGGAAGGTGCGCGTCCTCGGGGCGAGATTCGATTCCGTCGCTTGCCCGCGGAGGAAGCCGTGATGTCGCTGCTCGGCGTCGGTTCTGTGATCTGTGGTGTCGTGTCGTTCTCGGTCGCGTCGGACGGATTGGGGGGCGAGCGGAGGTTCGAACTGGTCGCTCCCGACGCGGCGGCGCACGACGCATTCGGCGCGGCGGTGGCGCTCGACTCGGCTCGTGCGTTGCTCGGTGCGCCGGGCCGCGACGGCGCGGCGGGAGCCGACAGCGGCGGTGCCTACGTTTTCGAGCGCACGCCGTCGGGCACGTGGGTCTGCGCCGCAGTGCTCGTGCCGAGCGACGCCCATCCAGGAGCCCGTGCCGGTGAAGCCGTCGCGCTCGACGGACAGCGCGCGCTGGTAGGAGCGCCGCACCTCGGGAAAGGGTTCGCGTACGTGTTCGAGCGCTTGCCGGCGGGCGCGTGGGTCGAGACGCAGACGATCGTCGGCTTCGACGCGCAGCCGGGCGACCTGTTCGGCGCAGCCGTCGCTCTCGATGGCGAAATGCTCTGGTGCGGTGCGCCGTTCAACGACCACGGCGCGGGCCCCGACTGCGGCATGGTGTACGACTATCGCCTGATCGGCGCGAGCTGGGTGCACATCCAGGAGACGCAAAGCTACGCAGGCGATCGGCTCGGCTCGGCGGTCGCGATCGACGGACTGCGCGGGCTCGCCGGCGCGCCGGAAGCGAAGCTGACGTGGAATCAGCGCACGGGGCGCGTGCTCGTGCTCGAGTGGGATCCGGTCGAGCTCTGGAAGCACACGGCTTGGTTGGTCCCGGCGGGCGCCGAGGTCTCGGATCGGTTCGGGGACGCCGTCGCGCTCGAGGGGGCGCGCATCCTCGCCGGGGCGCCCGGACACGATGCCCCGGGCGTCACCGACGCAGGCGCAGCCTACGTGTTCGAGCGTTCGGACGATGGAGAGTGGAGCGAGCGCGCCGCGCTCGTCGCGCGCGATCCGACGAACGCGGCGGGATTCGGGCGCGCGGTCGCGCTGCAGGGCGAGCGAGCGCTCGTCGGCGCCGCTCGAGCCGCGAACCCGTTCGGGGTGAGTGCCGGCGCCGTCTACGCGTTCGACCGCGCCGTCGACGGCATGTGGCGCGAGTCGGCGAAGTTCATGTTGCTCGACGGGCGCGTCGGCGACCGGCTCGGCGCGGCGATCGCGATCGACCGATCACGCGGCGGAACGGCCGCGCTCGCCGGCACGCTCGCGTTGCTCGGGGCTCCGGGACGGACGAGGCCCGGCGCCGAGCAAGCGGGTTCGGCGTGGCTCGTGCTGCTCTCGGCGGCGAAGTGAGTCAGCGCCACTCGGCGACGAACAGGTTGGTCTCGCCTTGCTCGGTGCCGCCGCGGTTCGAGGCGAACACCAGCCACTTCCCGTTCGGCGAGAAGATCGGGAACGAGTCGAAGCCCTTGTAGGTCGTGATGCGCTCGAGGTTCTTGCCGTCGACGTCGACGGCGAAGATGTCGAACTCGAACTTGCGCTCGCTCTCGTCGTGGTGGTTCGAGGAGAACAGGATGCGGCTGTCGTCGGGGAAGAAGAACGGAGCCCACGACGCGCCGCCGAGATCGGTCACTTGCCGGCGGTTCGAGCCGTCGACGTCGCACACGTACAGATCGAGCATGTGCGGGCGGATCTTGTGCTTCTTCAACAGGTCGACGTACTGCTCGCGCGTGCCGATCAGCTCGCCGTTCGGCCCCGGCTCGACGAAGTGCGTCGCGCGGAACACCAGCTTCTTGCCGTCGTGGCTGAAGAACGCGCCGCCGTCGTAGCCGAGCTCGTTGGTCACCTGCTTGACGTCGCTGCCATCGAGCTTGCACGTCCAGAGCTCGATGTCGCCCGAGCGATCCGACGTGAACACGATGCGGTCGCCGAGCGGCGAGACCGTCGCCTCCGCGTCGTAGCCGTAGCTGTCGGTCAGCCGGCGCTCGTCGCCGCTCGCGAGGTCGTGCACGAAGATGTCGTACTCGGGGTGCAGCGACCACACGTAGCCGTCGGACTTGTCCGGCGGCGGCGGGCACGTCTCGTGGAACGCCTGCGTCGACGCGAAGAGCACCTCGCGGTCGCCCGGCATGAAGTACGCGCACGTCGTCACGCCCTTGCCGTTCGAGACCGGCTGCAGCGGCGCGATCCCGCTCTCGTCCGCGCCCTTCGCGTCGGTGACGAAGATCCGGTCGCACTTCTGCTCGCCGTGGCGGCGCTGCAGCGAGAGGCGATCGCCCGCGAAGCTCCAGTAGCCCTCGGCGTTCTCTCCGCCCTTGGTGATCTGCCACAGGTGCGCGAAGTGCTTCTCGTCGGGCTGGATCAGGTCGTCGACCTGTCGCAAGCCGGCGATCGGCGGCGAGCTGTCGCGGGTCGGGGTTCCGGCGCAGGCGCCGAGCAGGACGAGCAGGGGGAGGGCGAGTTGCTGGTGGTTCATCGTGTCTTCTCGGGCGTTCGCGAGCGCGCCATCCCGCGGTCTCCCGCCCCGGGTTTCAAGGGCCCGGCGTGCCAGAAATGTCGGGGCAGTCGCTCGGGAACCGGATCGAAACCCTCGCGCGCGAACGGTTGGCAACGCGCCAGCCGCCACGCCGCCAGCAGCACGCCGTGGAACGCGCCGTGACGGTGCAACGCGTCGATCGCGTATTGGCTGCACGTCGGAGCGAAACGGCAGGTCGCGGGCTTGAGCGGCGACAGTACGCGCCGATAGACACGCACTGGCCACGCGAGCACGCGCCCGAGCCAAGCGCGCTTGCGCTCGGGCCATGCGGGCTCGTGCTCGGGCACGCTCATGCGCCGCCCGCCTCGCGCGCCGCTTGGCGTTCGACCGCGCGTCGCGCGGCCTTGCGCGCGAGCAACGCGAGCTCCGCGCGCGTGGCGACGAGCTCGGGCTCGAGCTTCGGCGCAGCGGGGATCAACACGAAATCGAAGCCCGTCGGCAGGCCCGCGCGTTCGAGGCGGAACGCCTCGCGGAAGATGCGGCGGATTCGATTGCGGCGCACCGCGCTCTTCCAGATCACGCGGCCGACCGAGAGGCCGAGGCGCGCGTGCTCGAGGCCGTTCGGGCGCGCGACGACGGTCAGGATCGAGCCCTTGGCGCGCGACCCTTCTCGGTACGCGCGCTGGAAGTCCGAGAGCCCGCGCATCCGCGCCTCCTTGGGGTGACGCGCTCCGGACGGTTTGGTGCTCATCGGGCTCGCGCCTATCCTAGTGCTCCGCCCCGGCGGACACGTCGATGTCGACCCCCGAACTCGCGCACTGGATCGACGGAACCTGGCGCGCGGGCGCGAGCGGCATCGCGTTCGAAGCCGACACGTTCGTCGCGCCCCGGCCGGTTTGGCCGCGCGGCGACGCGCGCGACGCCGACGCGGCCGCCGACGCCGCGACGCGCGCGGGCGAGCGCTGGAGCGCGCTCGCGCGCCGCGAACGCGTGCGAGCGCTGCACGCGTGGCTCGGCGCGCTCGAGTCCGACGCGGCGCTGCCGGGAGCGTTCGAGGCGTCGCTCGGGCTCGACGCCGACGAGGCGCGGCTGTGGAGCGAACGCGAGCTCTTCCTTGCCCGCCAGGCGCTCGAGATCGTCGCCGACGACGTCGCCGAGCGGCCGGGTATCGGCGTGTTCGGCGCGCATTGGGGCGACGGCGCCGGGCGCCTTGCCGCGCGCGCGCTGTCCGCTCTCGCCGGCGGAGCCACGCTCGCGGTGGTCGCCGACCCGCGGCTCGGCCAGGGCCCCGCGGCGCTCGCGCGGGCGGCGGAAGCCTCCGGACTGCCGGCGGGGGTGCTCAACGTCCTCTTCGATGACGGCCGCGCGGTCGTCGATCGGCTGCTCGGCGACCCGCGGGTCGCGTTCGCCCGCCTCGCGGGCTCCGAGGCGCGCCTGGCGGAGCTCGCACGCGCCGCGCGGCCGGGGCTCTCGCTCGCGCTCCGGCCCGCCGTTTCGGCCTCCAGGGCCCTGCCGGACGACCTCGATCCGGCCCAGGCGGCGGCGGAGGTCTTCGAGACTTCGTTCGCCCGATCCGTTACACTCTCCGGCCAGCTGCCCGGCCGTTTCGGCCGGGTCCTGTGCCCCCGCAGGCACTTCTCGCGGTTCAGCGAGGAGCTCTTGGCGACCCTCGAACGGCACCCGGACGCGACCCGTCCGGCCCCGCTGATCGAACCGGACGCCTTGGACGCCCTGCAGGAGGCCTGGTTCCTCGGTCTGGACGAGGGCGCGACGCCGCTCCACGGCGGTCCGCCCTGGTTCCCGGCCGCGGAGGGCCTGACAAATCCTGGGGGGGGCGGCCCCGGCAAGGACCGCGGGGGCGTGCGACGTGCGCTCGGGGTGCGACCGGTGGTTTTCACCAACGTCGACCCGAACACGCGTTTCGGACGCTTCCGGCGGAACGTGCCGGTGCTGGGGCTCATGCGCGTTCGAGACGCGCGGGCGGGGCAAGCGCTCGCCCGCTCGCTGGACGCCTGAGGTCCGGTTCTTCGGTGCGAGGCCGAAGGAGCCGATGGGGGGAATGACCCGACCGGGCGACCGGGCGGAGTCCGGCCTCGAGCTCGACGTCACTAGCTCACAAGTACCGCCATGCAGATCCACCCTCAGAACGTGCTCGAGGTCCTGAAGCGTCACCAGCTGGTCGACGGCTTCCCGTTGGTGCTCGATCTCGAGCGCTCCCACGGTTCCTGGCTCGTCGACGGCAAGACCGGTGACGAGTACCTCGACTGCTTCACCTGCTTCGCGACCTGGCCGGTCGGCTACAACCACCCGCGGCTCTTCGACCAGGACTTCCAGGCCGAGCTCGCGCGCGCCGCGACGCACAATCCCTCGAACTCGGACTTCTACACGGTCGAGATGACGCGCTTCGTCGAGTCGTTCGCGACGCGCGTCACGCCCGAGGGGTACCCGCACCACTTCTGGGTGTCCGGCGGCACGCTCGCGGTCGAGAACGCGCTCAAGGTCGCGTTCGATTGGAAGGCGCAGAAGCTCGGCCGTCGCGAGCTCACGGAGAACTGCGACGACCTCGTGATCCTGCACTTCCAGGAAGCGTTCCACGGACGCTCGGGGTACGCGCTCTCGTTGACCAACACCGATCCCGCAAAGATCGGCTTCTTCCCGAAGTTCCGTTGGCCGCGCGTGCACAACCCGAAGCTCGAGTTCGACCTGCACGGTCGCATCTCGAACGACATCGAGGCGTCCGAGCGCCGCGCGTGCGAGATGATCGAGATGGCGTTGCGCGACACGCGCATGCGGGTCGCCGGCATCCTGATCGAGCCGATGCAAGGCGAAGGCGGCGACAACCACTTCCGGCCCGAGTTCCTGAAGAAGCTGCGGCAGTACGCGGACGAGTACGAGGCGCTGCTCCTGTTCGACGAAGTGCAGACCGGCTTCTTCGGCTCGGGTCGCCCGTGGATGTGGCAAGCGAAAGGCGTCCGTCCCGACGTCGTCGCGTTCGGCAAGAAGGCGCAGATCTGCGGCGTCTACGCGAACGCGCGCGTCGACGAGGTCGCCGACAACGTCTTCCATCGACCGAGCCGCATCAACTCGACGTGGGGCGGCAGCCTCGCGGACATGGTCCGCGCGCGCAAGCTGATCGACATCATCCTCGACGAGAAGCTGCACGAGCAGGTCGCCGCGCGTGGCGAGCGCCTGATCCGCGGCCTGCGCGAGCTCGGTCTCGAGCGCGGCGGTTTCAGCAACGTGCGCGGCATGGGTTCGTTGGTCGCGTTCACGCTCGAGAGCCCGGCGGCGCGCGACGCGATGTTCGCGAGCATGCGCGATCAACGGCTGCTCGCGCTGAAGGCCGGTCCGCAGGCGATCCGTTTCCGTCTGCCGTTCGTGATCACCGACGCCGAGGTCGACTCGATCGTCGCGCGCGTCGCCGACGCGCTGCCCGCGCGCACGCGCGCCTGAGCCCGAGCCCGACCGACGATCGTTCGGCGCGCGCTCCTCCGCGGGGGCGCGCGCCGAAGTTCTTTCGGTCGGAGCTCCGCGTTGCGCGTGGCCGCGCGCGCGACGCGTGACGCCGGCGAGCTCGCGTGGTGAGATCGCGACGGAAGGACCCTCCGCGATGCTCGAACTGCGCCTTGTTTGCGAACACTGCGGCCGCGCGTTGCCGCCGAACTCGACCGACGCGCGCGTCTGTTCGTTCGAGTGCACGTTTTGCGCCGAGTGCGTCGAGCGCGTGCTCGCCAACGTGTGCCCGAATTGCGGTGGGGGCTTCGAGCGCCGGCCGGTGCGGCCCACGAAGCTGCTCGCGAAGTACCCGCCGCGCGCCGACCTCGTGCGCCAAGCGGTCGATCTCGCGAAGTTCGCGCCGCTGAAGGAAGCGCAGCGCTCGATCCCGCCGCACCTGCGCTGAACGGCGCGTCGCGCCGCGTCGGGTCGAGGCGTGGAGTGCGCACGCGCAATCCGCGGCGCGTCGCCGTGCCGAGGGAACGACTCGGGGGCGGTCGGTCGGGCGGCGTGAGCGAACGACCGCCGGTCAACGCGCGGTGCGCGTCGGAGCGGGCTGCGCGTCGGGCCGCGTCGCGGCGGGCGGACGCGCCGCGCTCGTGCCGCCGCGGACGACCAGCGTCACGCCGATCAGGATCACGACGCCGCCGACGAGCATGCTGGGACGCAGCGGCTCGGACAGGAACAGCGCGCCCCACAAGAGCCCGAACAGCGGGATCAAGTAGGTCACCGTCATCGACCGCGCCGCACCGACCGCCGCGAGCAAGCGGAAGTACAGGACGTACGCGAGCCCGGTGCACAGCACGCCGAGCACGACCGCGCAGGCCAACGACGGCGCGGACGGCCAGGTCCGCGGCGCGGTCGCGAGCGCGAACGGCGCGAGCAGCGCGGCCGCGGTGAGCTGGCTGCCGGTCGCGATCGCGAGCGGCGCGACGTTCGCGAGCCGTCGACGCGTGACGTGCGCCGCGATCGCGTACAGCACCGCCGCCGCGAGACCGGCGGCGACCGCCGTGCGATCGCCGGCGAGCGTCAGCTTCTCGAGCACCAGCAGCACGACGCCGCCGAAGCCGATCGCGAGGCCGAGCACCCGCGCGAACGCGAGCCGCTCGCCGAGCCACACGAAGCCGACGACGGCGCCGAACAGCGGAACGGTCGCGTTGAGCACCGACGAGTAGCCCGCGGGCAACGAGAGCGTCGCGAACGCGAACAGCGAGAACGGGATCGCCGAGTTCAGCGCGCCGACGAGCGCGAAGTCGAAGGCGTGACCGCGCAGGCTCGCGAGCTCGCCGCGCGAGGCGAGCACCGCGGTCAGGAACAGCGCCGCGATCGCGACGCGCACTTCGATCAACGCGAGCGGGCCGAACTCCGGCGCGGCGACGCGCATGAACAGGAACGACGAACCCCAGATCGCGCCGAGCAGCACGAGCTCGACGCGCGCGCGCACGTTCATCGAGCCGCCTCGTCCTCGGTGCCGAGCCGCGCGAGCGGCATGCGCATCGTCTCCTTCAGCGTGCCGAGCACGATCGTCGTGCGCGTGCCGCGGATCGTCTTGATCGACTTCAACCGCTCGTTCAGGATCCGCGCGAGGTCGTCGGTGTCGCGCGCGCGCAGCTTGAGCAGGTAGCAGTCCTCGCCCGCGACTTGGTGGACCTCGAGCACCTCGGGGATCGCCGCGAGCGTCTCACCGGTCGCGCTCGGGCCGTCGGTCTCCTCGGCGCGCACGAAAACGAACGCGGAGAGCCCGAGCCCGACCTTCTTCGGCGCGAGGCGCGCCTCGTAGCCGGTGATCACGCCGCGGCTCTCGAGCTTGCGGATGCGCTCGAGGATCGCCGAGGGCGCCATGCCGAGCTCGCGGGCGATCTCGGCGTTGCTCATGCGGCCGTTCGCCTGGAGCAAGGCGAGCACTCGCTGGTCGATCGGGTCGAAGGTCATTCGCTGATAGTGCGTAGAAAGCCGATGAATCGTCGATGAGAACTACAGAATGCCGATGATACGGCCGCCATCGCCCGCGTCAACCGCTGCTGCGCGTGCGAGGGCGCCCGGCGGCGCCGCGCCCGGGACGCCGCGGGGCCGACGCGGTCCGCCGACGCGCGCGGCCTCCGGCGCCGGCCGTCCGCGCATCGCATCCGGCGCGCGCGGAGCGTAGCCTCGCGCGAACCACCCCCCTCAAGGAGGACTGCGATGAACAAGCTCTTCGGGATCTGCATCATCGGACTGCTCGGCGGCTGCAAGCTGAACCACGCGGCGCCGACCGGCGCGGAGACCACCGGCGTCGTGCGTGCGCTCGGCGTCGCCGCGAACTTCGAGGACGCGGTCGTCGATGCGTTGCCCGACGGTTGGAAGATCGTCGAGACCAACGGCACCGGCACGCCGGCGACGTGGAAGGTCGTCGAGTC
Source organism: Planctomycetota bacterium (assembly GCA_020847695.1). Classification (GTDB taxonomy): domain Bacteria; phylum Planctomycetota; class UBA1135; order UBA1135; genus JACRIN01. The sequence continues at coordinate 34,999 of JADLBP010000271.1, read as the reverse complement.
GGGAGGCAAGGACCCCAACCGCTGCGTCGCCCTCACCGAGACCAAGAACCGCGGCGCCACGTTCAACGTGTTGCTCTCGAAGAGCGAGATCGGCGCGGACTGCGAGCTCTCGATCAAGGTGCGCGCCGACGGCGGCGCCGAGGACCAAGGCGGCGGCGTGCTCTGGCGCGCGAGCGGAGCGAACGACTACTACGTCGCGCGTTGGAACCCGCTGGAGAAGAACCTGCGCACGTACAAGGTCGAGCGCGGTCGGCGCACGATGCTCTCCAGCGTCGACGTCGAAGCGGATCCGAAGGAGTGGCACGAGCTCGGCATCCGCGCGCGCGGCGACGAGTACGAGATCTCCTTCGATCGCAAGCGCGTGGCGATCGTCGACGATGCGACCTTCCTCGGCGCCGGGCACTTCGGTCTGTGGACCAAGGCGGACGCCACGACGTCGTTCGACGACCTGCGCGTCGCCTGGACCGAGATCACCGAGCGTTAGCGCGGATCCGTAGCTGGCCGCACGCGGCGTCGCCCTCGACGCCGCGTGACCAGCGCACGGTCGCGACGATCCCGCGCTCGGTCAGCGCGGCGAACATCCGATCGACCGCGTCGGAGCTCGGCCTCGCGAACTCGGAGTCCGACACCGGGTTGAACGGGATCAGGTTGACCGTGCAGCGGCGTCGACGCAGGCGCTCCGCGAGCCGGCGCGCGTGCTCGGGCGTGTCGGTGACGCCGGCGAGCAGCACATACTCGTACGTCACCTCGCGACCGGTGGTCTCGAACCAGAAGTCGGCCGCGGAGAGCACGTCGTCGATCGGGACGCCCTTCATCGCGGGCACGAGCTCGTCGCGCTGTTCGTCGAACGGCGTGTGCAGCGAGATCGCGAGCTGGAAGCGCGGTTTCCTCGGCGCGATCTCGCGCAAGCGATCGGGGAAACCGACCGTCGACACCGTGACCTTGCGTGCGCCGAGCCCGAGATCGTCGTGGACGACGTCGAGCGCCGCGGAGACGTTCGGGAAGTTGAGCAAGGGCTCGCCGATGCCCATGACGACGCTGCGCGAGAGCGCCCCAAGCGCGCGGCCGCGCAAGTACTGCTCGACGATCTCGTGCGGCTCCAGGTTGCGCGCGAGCCCGAGCTTGCCGGAAGCGCAGAACGGGCACCGGACCGGACAGCCGACCTGCGACGAGACGCACAGCGTCGCCCCTTTCGGGCCCCCGAGCTCGCGCGGCGGGATGTGCACGGTTTCGACCGCGCCCGAGCGGCCCGCGACCGCGCCGAAGTCGATCAGGAGCTTGGTCGTTCCGTCGCGCGACGTCGACCGCGCGACCTCGGTGCCCGCGAGGATCGGCGCGCGCTCCGCCAGCGCGTCGCGCAGCGACTTCGAGAGCCCGGTCATCTTCGCGTAGTCGAGCACGCCGCGTTCGAGCACCTCGCCGCGCACGACCTTCGCGTGGAAGGCCTTGCCCCCGAGTTCGACGCACAGGGCGGCGAGCTCCGGAGGCCGGAGAGCGAAGAGCGGACGCGGCGCGGGGTTCGACATCGGGCGGAGATTGTCGCCCGGCGCGGGAGGCGCGTCGACCCCGACCTTGCCGCGCGACGTGGGTTCCCGCAGGATGCGCGCGATGGAGTCGGCGGGGCGCAGGTGGATCGGGCTCGTGCTGCTCGCCCTGCTGGTCGCGGCCGCGTACGCGAACTCGTTCGCCGGCGCGTTCGTGCTCGACGACGGACCGAACCTCGTCGCGAGCACCAAGCTCGCGCCGCTCTGGCCGCCGACCGCGGACCTCTGGGCCGACCCGGGACGAGGTCTATCCGGTCGACCGCTCGCCGCGTTCAGCTTCGCGGTCGATCGCGCGCTCCACGGCCTCGACCCGCGCGGCTACCACGCGACCAACCTGGTGATCCATGTCCTCGCCGCGTGGGCGCTGTTCGCGGTGGTGCGGGACCTGCTCGGTCTCGCGCGCGCGCCGCAGCGCCTGCGCGAGCGCCGGGACTCCGTCGCGTTCGCGGTCGCAGCGCTGTGGGCCGTGCATCCGTTGCAGACGACCGCGGTGACCTACGTCGTGCAGCGTTGCGAATCGTTGATGGGGCTCCTCTTCCTCGTCGCGCTGCTCGCCGCGTTGCGCAGCGTGCGGGCCGAACGCCGCGCGAAGTGGGTCGCGGTCTCGGTCGCGTGCATGGCGCTCGGCGCGTTGGTCAAGGAGTCGATCGCGGTGCTGCCGTGCGTGGTGCTCGTGCTCGACGTCGGCTTCGAGAGCGGCTCGCTCTCGGCCGCGTGGCGAGCGCGCAAGCGCCTCTACCTGGCGCTCGCCGCGGTCTGGCTGTGGATCGCCGGGTGGGTGCTGCTCGGCGGCGCGCACCGGGCGTCCGCCGCGGGACTCCTGCCCGAGCTGACGTGGTGGGCGTGGCTGCGCTCGCAAGCGGCGGCGCTGGCTCACTACGCGAGGATGACCGTCTGGCCCGACGCGGTGCCGATCGACTACGGCTGGCCGATCCCACGCGAGCTCGTCGAGTGGCTGCCCGCGGGCGTCGCAGTGCTCGCGGTGCTCGCGTTCGCGGGGCTCGCCTTCGCGCGCGGCTCGCGGATCGGCGCGGTGCTGCTCGCCGGGTTCCTGCTGCTCGCGCCGACGTCGAGCGTGATGCCGATCCCGTTCGAGCTGTGGGCGCTGCACCGCATGTACCTACCGCTCGCCGTGCCGATCGGGCTCGCGGTCGCGTTGGTCGGGCTCGGCATCGACCGCGCGCGGCATCCACGGCTCGCGAGCGGGGGAGCGCTCGGCGTTCTGCTCGCGTTGCTCGCGCTCGCGTTCGCCGCGACGCGGCGCGCGAACGCGATGTTCGAGAGCCCCGAACGCCTGTGGCGCGCGCACGTCGCCGCGCGGCCGGAGAACGACCGCGCGTGGTTCCAGCTCGGTGAGGCGTTGCGCGCGAGCGGCGACCTGCCCGGCGCACTCGCCGCCTATCGCAACGCGGCCGAGCTCCATCCGACGTACCCGCTGTGGCTCAACAACCTCGCGACGCTCGAGCTCGCGCTCGGCGAGCTCGATGCCGCGATCCTGCACTACGAGCTCGCGTGCCGGCTGATGCCCGACGCCTTGCTCGAGCGAGCCAACCTGGTCGAAGCGTTGCTCGCCCGCGGCGACGTCGAGCGCGCCGAGCGCGAGCTCGCGCCGCTGGTCGCCCGGAGCCCGAACGACGCGTCGGTGCAGCGGCTCTCCGCGCGAGTGCTCGCGCGCAGCGCGCGAGAGGCGCAGTCGCTTTCGGCGTTGCAGCTCGCGTTGAAGCTCGACCCGCGCGATTTCGGCGCGTTCGAGACGCTGGTGCTCTTGCGCGCGACCGCCGAGGATCCCGCGGTGCGCGACGTCGCCGCCGCGCAGCGGTTCTTGGACAACCTGCGTTCACCGCCGCCTTCGCGCGCCGCGGAGCTCGCGAGGCTCGCGGCGGTCGTCGCCGCCGCGGCGGGGCGTTTCGACGAGGCGCAGCGAATCGGGCGCGATGCGCTCGAGCTCGCGCGCCGCGAGGGACGCGCGACGCTCGCCGGCGCGCTGGAGCGCGAGCTCGGCACGTACGCGCGCCGCGAGCCGCCGCGCGCGTTCGTCCGCTAGGGTCGCGCGGCCTTCGCGGCCGCGACCAGCGAGACGCGCAGCTTCTCCGCGATCTCCGCCGCCGCGCGCCGCGCCGCCGGCAGGTCCGGCGGGTTCGCGCCGCCGACCGCCTTGTGGCCGCCGCCGCCGTAGCGCTCCATGATCTCGCCGATGTGCATGTCGATCGGCGGCGGGTTCCAGGGGTTTTGGCCGCACGAGACGTGGAAGCCCTGTCGCGTCGGGATCACCCCGACCGCGTAGTGGATGTCCGGGTGGTGGTAGAAGGGCGCGAAGCGCTCGCGCCGGATGTTCGGGCTGGACGCGTCGTAGAAGAGCACGCCGTCCTTCTTCGATTCGACCGTCGGCGGGAACTGTTGCAGCGCGCGGTCGCGGTTCTTCGAGGCGCGCGAGTACGCCTTGTCGACCTCGGCGCGGTGGGCGAGCGCGTCGAGCGTGTCCTCGGTCATCCAGCCGACGACTTGGTTCAACCAGTCCGAGTTCGGCGCGACCGTCAGCGCGCGCGCGACGCGCAGCGCGGGCTCGTCGCCGAAGATCGCTTGCTCGACGTCCTTGTAGCGTGCCGCGTCGACGATGTCGGACCAGTACGCCATCTCCGTGAAGCGTGCGTCCGCCTGGAAGCCCCAGTGCTCGATCGCATGGCGCAGGATCAGCGGCGGACACGACGGCGACGTCTCGTCCCAGCGCCAACGTTCGTTGGGCACGTACGCGGCGCGCAGAGCGTCCGTCAGGAACGTCGTCGGGTGGTGGTCGAACCAGTACTCCGCGCGCGGATGGAAGTGGAAGTCGACGATCGCGAAGCGCTGGCCGGGCCGAAAGTTCTCCCAGTCGGAGCGCTGGTCGTAGTTGATGTCCGACCACGTCGCGTCCTCGCCGCGCGTGCGCTTCAGCGCGACCGCGAGCACCGCGGCGGAGACCATGCCGTCGAAGTCGCGGTGGTAGTGGATGCACAGGCGGTCGGTCATGGGCGCAGAGCATACCCGAGGCCGAGGCCCGGTTTCGTCGCCGAAGCGTCACGAACGCCGCGAGGTGCGCTGCTGCACGCCCGCGCGGGTTTCGTCAGGCGATTTCGCGCTCGGCGTCGGTGCCGAGCTTGCGCGCGCGACCTTGCTCGTCGATGTCGTCGATCGAGAGCCCGAGCGCGAGCGACGCTTCGCCGCGCACGTGCGAGTCCTCGACGACGAAGCGACGGGTGTCGGTGCGCGAGGGGAGCTCGAACAGGAGATCGGTCAGGAGCTCCTCCATGATCGAGCGCAGCGCGCGCACGCCGGTCTGGCGCGAGAGCGCGAGCTCGGCCATCGCGTCGAGCGCCGGCGGAGTGAACTCGAGCTCGGCGCCCGCCATCGCGAACAGGCGTTGGTACTGGCGCACCAGCGAGCTGCGCGGCTCGGTCAGGATGCGCACGAGGCCGGCGCGATCGTGCGACGCGAGCGTCGCGAGCACCGGGAGGCGGCCGACGAACTCGGGGATCATCCCGAACTCGATCAGGTCGCGCGGCTCGACTTGGCCGATCAGCGCGTCGCGCACGCCGGCTTCCGCCAGGTCGCCGCGAGCGGCTTCGATCGCCGCCCATTTCGCGCGCTTCTTCTGGTCCTTGCCGCGTTGGAAGCCGATCACGTCGCGGCCGACGCGGCGGGCGACGATGTTCTCGACGCCGGTGAACGTGCCGCCGCAGACGAACAGGATGTTCGACGTGTCGACCTGGATGTACGCCTGCTCGGGGTGCTTTCGTCCACCTTGCGGCGGGACGTTCGCGACCGTGCCTTCGAGGATCTTCAGCAGCGCTTGCTGCACGCCTTCGCCGGAAACGTCGCGGGTGATCGAGACGTTGCCGTACGTGCGGGCGATCTTGTCGATCTCGTCGATGTAGATGATGCCCTGCTGCGCGCGCTCGATGTCGAAGTCCGCGTTCTGCAGGAGCTTCAACAGGATGTTCTCGACGTCCTCGCCGACGTAGCCGGCTTCGGTCAAGGTCGTCGCGTCCGCCATCGCGAACGGCACGTCGAGCATCTTCGCCAGCGTGCGAGCGAGCAGCGTCTTGCCGGAGCCCGTCGGGCCGACCAGCAGCACGTTCGACGTCTCGATCTCGACGTCGCCGGTCGCCGCCGGGTTCTGCGCGACGTGGCGCAGCCGGCGATAGTGGTTGTACACCGCGACCGAGAGCACCTTCTTCGCGCGCTCTTGGCCGATCACGTACTCGTCGAGGTGACGAGCGATCTCGAGCGGCGTCGGCAGCCGACGCTCTTCACGCGCCGGCGTGAACGGCGCGCGACGATTTCCTCCGGGGCCGGTCGTCGCGGGCGCGGCGGCTGCGGCGGCGCCGTCCGGACGGCGCCGCTGCTCCTCTTGGAGGATCGAGTTGCAGATCTCGATGCACTCGTTGCAGATGTAGACGCCGGGAGGGCCCGCGATCAACGACGCGACGTGGTGCCGCCGCTTCTCGCAGAACGTGCAGCGTTCGACGTGGCGGCCACGGTTGGAGGAAGGGCTCATTCGTCCCGGATTCTAACCCCTCAGGCCTTGGCTGCGGGGTACGCGACGATGTGATCGATCAGGCCGAACTCCTTGGCCTGTTCCGGATCCATGAAGTTGTCGCGCTCGCAGGCCTTCGCGATCTCCTTCGCGTTGCGGCCGGTGTGCTTGCCGAGGATCTCTTCGAGAGCTTTTTTCAGCTTCAGGATCTCGTTGACCTGGATTTCCATGTCCATCGCCGTGCCTTGGGCTCCGCCCCAGGGCTGGTGGATCATCACGCGAGCGTGGGGGAGCGCGAAACGCTTTCCCTTGGTCCCGCCGGCGAGCAGCACCGCGCCCATCGACGCGGCCTGGCCGAGGCAGTAGGTGGCGATCTCGCACTGCACGAATTGCATCGTGTCGTAGATCGCGAGGCCCGCGGTCACCGAGCCGCCCGGCGAGTTGACGTAGATGTTGATGTCCTGCGTCTTGTTCGCCTTCTCCAGGAACAGGAGCTGGGCCATCACCGAGTTCGCGACGACGTCGTCGATCGCTGTGCCGATGAAGATGATGCGGTCCTCGAGCAGGCGCGAGTAGATGTCGTAGACGCGCTCTCCGCGGCCGGTCTTCTCGATGACGTACGGGATGATGTACGAGGCGTTCGCGCTCATGCTTGGTTTTCGTGCGGGACTGGGGAAGAGGACTTCGTAGTGCCGTCGGCGTTCGGCCTCAAGCCTAGGCGCCTGCGGTGACGCTCGCGTGCTCGCGCAAGAAGGCCCGCACCTTGCGCTCGACGATCTCCATCACGAGCTGGGGCATCAGGTTCTTCTCGCGGTAGTACTTGTGGACCTCGTCGAAGGTCGAACGGTTGCGTTCGGCGATCGAGCGGAGCTCCTTCACGACTTCCTCATCGGTCACTTTCAGGTTCTCCTGCTCGGCAATCTTTTCGATCAGGAAGTATCCGCGCGCCATCCGCTCCGCCTGGGCGCGCGCCGAGCCCGTCTGGGCCTGCACTTGGCTCTCGATCTCGCCCTCGGCGGTGCCTTGAGAGGCGAGCTCGCGTCGCAAGCCGTCGAGGCGGTTCTTGGTGTTGTCCTCGACCATCGGCTCGGGCAACTCCATCGTGTGGGAGTCGATCAGCCGCTCGAGGATCGACTGCTCGATGCGCCGGTTCTCCATGTCCTGGGCGGCTTCCTCGAGCTTCTCGCGGACCTTCGCCGCCAGCGCGGCTTCGTCGGCGAGCTTGAGCGCGGTGATCAGCTCCGTGCGCGTCGGCGTGACGACCTTGAAGACCTGGTTGACGGTGATGCGACACGTGCCGGCTTGGCCGCGCGCTTCCTCGGGCTCGACGTCGTTCGGGAACGTCGCCTCGAGGTCGAGGATCGAGCCGTCCTTCGCGCCGGTCAGCGCCTTCTTCGACGCTTCGGCTTCGACACCGACGATCGGCGAGGCGGGCGACAGCCGCAGGCCGTCGCGCATGAACAGCGTCTGACCGTTCCACAGGAACTCGACGCGCGCGACCGCCATGCCGTCCTCCGGCAGACCCGCGTCGCCGGCGGGCTCGGGGCGCGCGTTGTTCTTCGCGACCTGCTCGATCGCCGCTTCGACTTCCTCGTCGCTGACCGGCTTCTTCTCGCTCGCGATCTCGACGCCCTTGTACTGGCCGAGCTGGAACTCCGGGCGCAGGTTGATCGTGAAGCCGTAGCTGTAGCCGACGCCCGCGAGCACGGTGCCTTCACCGAGGTCGAGGTTCGGGTTGGTCAGCGGCTTGAACTTCTGCTCCTGAATGGCGCGTTCGAACGCCTTCTGGACGAAGCTCTTCTTGGTCTCGAACTCCACTTCCTTGCCGTAGAGCTTCTCCACGACTTGGGGCGGCACGTGACCGGGGCGGAAGCCCTTGACGCGGAGCTGGCGGCCGGCGGCAGCCAACATCTTCTGCTTCTCCGAGGTGAACTCCTCGAAGGGCACGCTCAGGGTGATCTTGGCGACACAGGGTGCGGGGCGTTCGACGTTGACTTCCACGGCGGCGATCGGTTGCGTTCGGACGGACGGGGGATGGAAAAGTCCCGGAATCTAACCCGCTGGGCCGCGGGAAGTCCAACGCGAGCTGGCGCTCGTCGCCGCGCGCCCCCGACTCAGCGCCACGCGGGCGTGGCTTCGCCGCCTTCGGGAACGCGGTAGGGCAGCCAGGCGAGCACCAGCGCGCGCACCTGGACTGCGGTCTTCTTCGGACGCAGGGTCACGCGCTCGATCCCGCCCGCGAGGGCCGCGTAGCGGCTGGTCTCCGCGGCGAGAGCGGCTTCGAGCTCGCTCTGGAGCGCCGCGAGCTCGGCGGCGACCGCGCGCACGTCCTCCTCGGCGCGCGAGACGTCGCCGGACTCGCGCGCGGAGCGGCTGACCCCGCGCGCGGCGGTCGCGGCGCGTCCGACGCTGCCCGAGACCGACTTGCGGCCGAAGACCATGCCGAGCAACGCACTGCCGAACGAGAGCGCGGTCGACATCTTCGCGTCGCGCGCTTGCGCCGCTTGCACGTCGACCGCCTGCTCGCGCTTGCGCTTGCGCTCCTCGAGCGTCGCGAGCTTCGGCGCGAACTTCTCGCGCAGGCGCGCGAGCGAGCGATCGCGTTCCTCGCGCGCTGCCTGGTCGACGCGCAAACGGAAGTCGCGCTCGCTCTCGCCCGGCGCGCCGACGAGCTCGAGCTCCGCGTGGCGCCACAGCTCGAGCGTCTGCGTGCGGAACAGCGCGTCCGCGAACGCCTTCTTCCACGCGTCGTACGATTTCGGCTTCGCCGCGTCGGCCGGGATCGGCGCGAAGCTCGCGCCGTTCACGGGCGCGCTCTCGAGGTCGTCGAGGTCGAGCTCGACCGGCTCCGCGCGATCCCAGTCGACGACCACCGGCCCGTCGGCGAACTCGCAGCTCCGGTTCGCGAGCGCCTCGCTCTCGAGCTTCGACTTCGTGTCGCTGAAGAAGACCTTCGCCGCGCCGAGCAACGTCGGCCGGTACAGGAGCGCGCCGCCCTGCACGCCGCGCACCGGCGCGAAGTACTGCGGCACTTCGGGCGGCAGCACCGGACGCGTCGCGGCCGGCGCGGGAGACGAGCTCGGGCCCGCGGTCGCCGGCGCGCGGCCGCTCGACGGCGCGGACGCGGTGCCGGGAGAGGGGCGCGCGGCAGGCGCGCCGACCGAGGTCCCGATCGAGGCGGCGGTCGCGGCCCCGCTCGGAGCACCGGGCACCGCGCTCGCGCGTTCTTGCGCGGCGCGCGCGCGCTGCGCGAGCGCCTTGAGCTCGACGCGCGTCATCGGCCCGCGCAGGAAAGACATCGCCCAGCGCGTTTCGAAGACCACCGGCCGATCCTCGTGCACGTTGTTCATCAGGAAGACGCGGGCGCTGAGCGACGAGAGCATGCGCTCGGTCTCCGCGCGGTCGAACGCGCCGCCGGCGGTCGCCGCGGCGCCTTCGAGACCGTCGAGCAGCCGTGCCTTGTCGCGCTCGGTCTGCAGCCTGCCGACGAACCACGTGCCCGCGTTCGCGAGCCCCTTGTAGTCGAGGTCGACCGGGTTCTGCGTCGCGAGCACCACTCCGACGCCGAACGCGCGCGCCTGCTTCATCAAGGTCAAGAGCGGCGCCTTCGACGGCGGGTTCGCGACCGGCGGGAAGTAGCCCGCGATCTCGTCCATGTACACCAGCGCGCGCAGCGCGTTGGTGCCGCGCTGGCGGCGCACCCACGCGAGCACCTGGTTCAACAGCAGCGAGACGAAGAACATCCGCTGCGCGTCCGAGAGGTGCGCGATCGAGAGGATCGCGACCCGCGGCTTGCCGTCCTTCGTGTAGAGCAGCGTGTCGACGTTAAGCGGCTCGCCTTCCATCCACGCGGCGAAGCCCGGCGATGCGAGCAGGTTGTTGAGCTCGAGCGCGAGCTCGAAGCGCTCCTTCGCCGGATAGAACGACTCGAGGTCGAACACACCGATGCGTTGCACCTTCGGGTCCTGGACTTCGCCGATCAGCGCGCCGAGGTCGAGGTCGCGGCCTTCACTCCACGCGCGCTGCACGATCGTCGAGAGCAGGATGTGCTGGCGGCTCTTCAGCGGATCGCCGTCGACGCCCGCGAGCGCGAGCAAGCTCGAAACCGTGGTCGCGACGCGCTCGCGGAACCCCTCGGCGTCCTCGCGCTCCTCCTCGCTCGGCGCCTTGAAGCTCTCGACGATCGAGAGCGAGCGCGCGGCGCTGGAGCCCGGCGTGTACACCGCGAACTCGGCGGCCGCGTGCAGTCGCCGGATGCGCTCGCCGTCCTGGCCCCACGTCGCGAGGCCGCGCTTCCAACGCTCGGCGGTCTCGGCGGCGAGCTGCTCGACGCTCTTCTGCGCGAGCTGGGCTTCCGCCGGATCGATCCACGGCGCGAAATCGTCGGCGCGGAGCTCGGGGAACCCGAGCATCAGGTTCGCGAGATCGCCCTTCGGGTCGATCACGAGCACCGGGATCCCGTCGAGCGCGGCCTCCTCGATCAGCGTCGTGCAGAGGCCGGTCTTGCCGCTGCCGGTCATGCCGACGCAGACCGCGTGCGTGACGAGGTCCTTCGAGTCGTAGAGCAGGAGCTCGCCCGTGCGCGCGCCGCGCGCGAGGTCGTACTCGCCGCCGAGGTAGAAAGTGCCGAGGCCTTCGAAGTTCTGCATCGTCGTCGCTCCGCGTGCGGCGTGGTTGCGCGTCGTCCGGCGCGCGCCGCGTTCGGGAGGAGCGGCGACGCTAACGGCCCGCGCGGCGCGCGGCAACCCGCGGAACCGTCAGGCGAAGGCGAGGTCGAAGAGCCGTCGCACCGAGGCGTCGCTCGCGAGCTCGCCGAGCTCGTGCGGGTGCACCCAACGCAGCTCGTGGGACTCGTCGCTAGCCACCGCGCGCGCGCCCGGCGGCGCGAAGACCACGAAGCGCGTGTCGAGGTGCAGGTGCTCCGGCTCGTCCTTGCGCGCGGGGATGACGTGGATGTCGAGGTCGAGCGGCGTCGGATCGATCGCGAGGTCGGCGATGCCCGACTCCTCGACGCACTCGCGCAGCGCGACCCCGACCAAGTTCGCATCGCCGTCGCAGTGACCGCCGAGCTGCAGCCAACGATCGAGCTTCCTGTGGTGGGTGAGCAGCGCCGCGCCGCGCGCGCGGTCGACGAGCAACGCGGACGCGGTCAGGTGCCCGACCAGCAGCGTCCGCCGGTGCGCGTCGGTCGGATGCTCGTCGATGAAGGCGAGCATGCGCTCGCGCTCCTCCGCCTGCGCGCGGTCGCGCGGCTGGTAGCCCGCGAGGATCCGGCGCGCGAGCGCGAGGTCCTCTTTCGCCGCGAGCCGCGCGTCACCGGCGCGCCACGCGGCGTGCTCGCGCCGTGCGAGGTCCATCGAGCGGCGCTCAGTCGCGCCAGAACTGGCGGTACTTGCCGGCGCGCGAGACCGGGCCGATGCCGCGCTCGGCGCGGCTCTTCTCGCGCCACTCGTGGTAGCCCTCGAAGTCGCCCGAGTAGAAGTTGACCTCGGGGCCCTTGCCTTCCTGGACCTCGCCCTCGAACGCGAGCAAGTGCGTCGCGACGCGATTCAGGAAGTAGCGGTCGTGGCTGACGACGATCGCGGAGCCCGGGTACTCCTGCACGGCCTCCTCGAGCACGCGCAGCGTCTCCAGGTCGAGGTCGTTGGTCGGCTCGTCCATGATGATCACGTTCGCGGGCTCGCGCAGCATCTTGGCGAGCAGCACGCGGTTGCGCATGCCGCCCGAGCACTCGCCGAGCATCTTCTGCTGGTCCTCGCCCTTGAAGTTGAAGCGAGCGACGTAGGCGCGCGCGTCGAGCGTCTTGCCGCCGTAGTTGATCTGGATGTTGCCCTCGGTGATGTTCTCGAACACGGTCTTCGAGTCGTCGAGGATCGCGCGCGACTGGTCGAGGTAGCGCAGCAGCACGGTGCTGCCGATCGAGACCTTGCCGGAGTCGGGCTTCTCCTGGCCGAGGATCATCCGCAGCATCGTGGTCTTGCCCATGCCGTTCGCGCCGACGACGCCGAGCACGCCGCCCGGCGGCAGCTCGAACGTCAGGTCCTTGATCAGCACGCGGCCGCCGAAGCCCTTGGTGACGTCGCGGAACTCGATCACCTTGTCGCCGAGTCGCGGTCCCGGCGGGATGCGCAGCTCGATCGATTCGAGCGCGTCCTCGGCCTTCATCTCGACGAGCTCCTTGTAGCGCGACAACCGCGCCTTCGAGCGCGTCGTGCGCGCCTTCGGAGTCTTCTGGATCCACTCGAGCTCGCGAGCGATCACCTTCTCGCGCGCGGCGTCCTGCCCGCGCTTGACCTCGAGCGCCTTCTGGCGCGTCATCAGGTACTCGGAGTAGTTGCCCTTGTACGGGATCGCGCGTCCGCGCTCGATCTCGAGCATCCAACCGACGACGTTGTCGAGGAAGTAGCGGTCGTGGGTGATCAGGATCACCGTGCCGTGATACTCCTTCAGGAAGTGCTCGAGCCACTCGACCGTGTCCGCGTCGAGGTGGTTGGTGGGCTCGTCGAGCAGCAGCATGTCGGGGTGCGACATCAAGAGCTTGCAGAGGCCGACGCGCCGGCGCTCGCCGCCCGAGAGCTTCTTCACGTCCGCATCGAGCGGCGGCAGCGAGAGCGCGGTCGCGGCTTGCTCGAGCCGGCTGTCGAGCTCCCAGATCTCCTTGTGCTCCATCTCTTCCGAGAGGTGCATGAACTCGTCGTTCAGCTTGTCGGCTTCCTCGCCTTCGGCGGTGCCGAGCAGCGCGCTGACTTCGTGGTAGCGCGCTTCGATGTCGAGCAGCGGCTTGACGGCTTCCTTCAGGTTGCCCGCGACGTCGAGGTCCTCGTTGAGCGGCGGTTCCTGCGGCAGGTACCCGATCGACAGCGCGCCGACGGGCTTCGCCGTGCCTTCGAACTTGGTGTCGACACCCGCGATGATGCGCAAGAGCGTCGACTTGCCGGCGCCGTTCGAACCGATGACGCCGATCTTGGCGCCTTCGAGGAACGCGAGCGTGATCCCCTTGAGGATCTCGTCCTGGCCGTAGTGCTTACGGAGGTCCTGGAGCTGGAAGATGATCTTGTCGGCCATAGGGGGCGAAGAGGATAGCTCCGCGGCGCCGATCCGCCAGCGCGAACGACGCGGCGCGATTGGTCGGTGGGGGCCTGCGAGCTATCTTGTCGGGCCCTTTTCGACGCGCGAACGGAGCTCACGACATGGCCCAAGCGACCCTCACCCAGCACGACTTCCTCAAGAAACTCGGCCTCAAGGCGGAGAACTCCGGCGCCTATGACGGCGCGTGGCGCAAGACCAAGGGCAAGGTGCTCGAGAGCAAGAACCCCGCGACCGGAGAGGTGATCGCGACCGTGCGCCAAGCGACGCGCGCCGACTACGACGCGTGCGTCGCGGCGGCGCACGAAGCGTTCCTTCGCTGGCGTGAAGTGCCCGCTCCGAAGCGCGGTGAGATCGTGCGCCGGATGGGCGCCCGTCTGCGCGCGCACAAGGAGCCGCTCGGCCGCCTGATCAGCCTCGAGATGGGCAAGATCCTCCAGGAGGGGCTCGGCGAGGTCCAAGAAGCGATCGACATGTGCGATTTCGCCGTCGGGCAATCGCGGATGCTCTACGGGCTCTCGATGCACTCCGAACGGCCCGGTCACGCGATGCGCGAGAGCTGGCATCCGCTCGGCGTCGTCGGCGTGATCACCGCGTTCAACTTCCCGATGGCGGTGTGGGCGTGGAACTCGATGCTCGCCTACATCGCCGGCGACGCGTGCGTGTGGAAGCCCGCGGGCACCGTGCCGCTGTGCGCGATCGCGCTGACCAACGTCGTCCGTCCGGTGCTCGAGGAAGAGGGTTTCGGCGCGCTCGCCGGGCTCGTCGTCGGGCCGTCGGCGGAAGTCGGCGAGCCGATGCTCCACGACGCGCGCGTCCCGCTGATCTCGTTCACCGGCTCGACCTCGGTCGGCCGCAAGGTCGCGAGCGCGGTCGCGGCTCGCTTCGGGCGCACGATCCTCGAGCTCGGCGGCAACAACGCGCTCGTCGTGATGGACGACGCGGACCTCGATCTCGCGCTGCCGGCGATCGTCTTCGGCTCGGTCGGCACCGCGGGTCAGCGCTGCACGACGACGCGCCGGCTGATCGTCCACGAGAAGCTCGCGGCGGAAGTCGAGCGGCGGCTGGTCAAGGCCTACTCCGGCGTGCGCATCGGCGATCCGTGCGCGCAAGGGACGCTCTGCGGTCCGCTGGTGACACGCGAGTCGGTCGAGGAGATGCAGGCCGCGCTCGTCAAGGTGAAGGAGCAGGGCGGCGAGATCCTCTATGGCGGCGAGCGCGTCAAGCTCAAGGGAGCGCTCGCGGGCGGCAACTTCGTCCGTCCGGCGATCGTGCGCGCGGAAAACCACTGGCCGATCGTCCAGGAAGAGACCTTCGCGCCGATCCTCTACGTGATCCGCTGCAAGGACGTCGACGACGCGATCGCGAAGCAGAACGGCGTGCCTCAGGGGCTCTCGTCGTCGATCTTCACGATGAACGTCCGTCACGCGGAGAAGTTCATGTCCGCGGTCGGCTCCGACTGCGGCATCGCGAACGTCAACATCGGCACCAGCGGCGCCGAGATCGGCGGCGCGTTCGGCGGCGAGAAGGAGACCGGCGGCGGCCGCGAGTCGGGTTCCGACGCGTGGAAGGCGTACATGCGGCGCCAGACCAACACGGTCAACTGGTCGCGCGCATTGCCGCTCGCCCAGGGCATCCAATTCGGTTGAACGGCCGAGCGCGCGCCGCGGGAGGCGCACCGCGCCGGCAGAGCTCCGAGCGGAGGCTCGCGCCGGCTGCGAGCTATCCGAAGTAGCGCCGACGGATCTTGCGCAGCTGCCAGAGCGAGCGCAGCAGGTCCAACGGCTTGACCTTCGAGCCCGCGACGTCGTGCCAGCGGTTCAGCGTGAACTCGTAGAGCACGTCCTCGACCGCCGGCAAGCCTCGGTCGCGCGCGAGCACCTTGCGCCGAGCGAGGATCTCGATGTCGAAGACCCAGCGGCCGACGAACGGCTCGGCGAAGAGCTCCCGCGTGTGCGGCAGGACGCGCAAGAGCTTCGCGCCGCACTGCGTGTCGTAGATCGGCATCCCGAGCGTCAGCGAAGCCGCGGTCGCGAACACGCGGCCGACGTAGTGACGCAGCGGTTGGCGGTCGATGTCCCGGCCGAGCAGCGCGACGCGCGCTCCGGTGACGAACTCGAGCGCGGGCTTCGCCTCGAGCAGGCGCCGGAAGTCCTCGATCACCTCGATCGGCGTCGCGAGGTCCGCGTCCCAGTAGCCGACGTAGCCCGGCTTGCGCGCGAGCGCAGCGAGCAGGCCCTGGCGTACCGCTTCCGCCTTGCCTTGGTTGGGCTCGAGCGCGAGCACCGCGACCCGCGGCTCGAGGCCGCGCGCGAGCTCGTGCAACCGCGCGCGCGTGCCGTCGGTCGAGCCGTCGTCGACCAGCACGAGGTCGACCTCGGGCGAGCGCACGAGCTCCGCGCGGATCGCCGCGACCGCGAGGCGCGCCGCTTCGTTGAAGCAGGGGATCACGACGGCGGCGCGGGCCATGGGCCCCGGATTCTAGGGTCGCCGACGGCCGAAGCACGCCGCAGCTCGAGGTTGAGGCGCTTCCGCGGGTGCCGGGCATGGAGGCCCGGCTCGCATCGGTCTATCCTCGAAGTCGTCCCCAGGCCGAACGGAATCCGATGACGATGCTCTGGTGTTGGCTCGCAGCCTTCGCGCTCACGATCGCCCCGCAGGACAAGAACGCCGGCCGCCGCGATGCGACGGCGGACCAAGGTCCTCCGCAGGTGCTCAACATCACCTGCTATCCCGATCGCGTCGTGTTCGACGGCGTCGGAGAGGTGGCGACGCAGAATCCGCTCGCGACCGCGCTCGGTCGCGCCGGTCCCGGCACGCGCATCCTCGTGCAGTCGGGTGACTACCCGGCGTTCGCCATCGGCTACGGCAAGCCGTCGCCTTGGAACGCGCAGACCGGCGGCGGCAACGCGAACTCGCCGGTGTTGATCGAGGGCCAGGGCGAGGTCTGGATCCGCGCGGGCAAGGCGAGCGACACGATCGGCATCAGCCAAGCGGTGCCCAACGGCTGGTTCACGTTCAAGAACCTCAAGATCGCATGCGGCTATCGCGCGGGGATCTTCTTCAACGCGGACGGCGGCAAGTCGACGCACGCGGGCTTCCGCTTCTGGGATTGCGACGTGATCGGCGGTTGGGATCACCTGACGCAGACCGGGCAGAAGTCGAAGTGGGGCGTTTGGGGTTCCGGTATCGCGGCGTTCGAGTTCCGCGGCGCGACGCGGCGCGCGCTGGTGCAGGACGTGCGCTGGGAGCACGGCTTCTACCTGCAGAACCTGAAGGGCGACGTGCTGATCGAGAACGTCGACGCGACCCGGCTCGGTCGCACGTTCTGTCAGATCACCGCGCGCTCGAAGGAAGGACCTGCCGGCGTCGGCACGGTGACGATCCGCAACTGCAAGATCGCCGACGTCGGCATCTCGAGCGGTGACAACTACAAGGGCGGCTCCGCGCTGACGTTCGCCGGGCGCCACCGCGGCGACATCGTCGTCGAGAAGAACGTGTTCCGCGCCGGCTTCGCGCCCGCGTTGCGCGCGCTGACGCGCGAGGGGTCGCCGTACGGCACCAGCGCGCTGGTCGCGTGGGATCGCGGTGCCGGCGAGGCGAACGGTCTGTTGCTCCTGCGCGACAACGATTTCGAGATGGCGCAGGGGTGCGGCGATCGTCCGTTGGTCTCGCTCGGCGGATGCCGTGAGATCCGGATGGAGGGAAAGAACCGCTTCGTCTCGGGAGGCCAGCAGCCCGCGCTTGCGATCGATCCGCTGGACGACGACGGGAACCTCGCGAACACGCTCGTCGGCAGCCTGGCAGTCTCGAACGAGACGGTCGTGCGCGGACGAGTGATGCGTCGCGGCGAGGAGATCGAGCTGCGTTCGCTCTTCGCGCGCGCTCGCTGAAAGCGATCGGCCGCCCGCCCCGAGTCCCGAGGGACGTGGGGCGGGCGGCCGTGGAGATCGCGTCGAGACGCGGGTCTCGTTCAGGGCAGCCAGAGCTGCTGCGCGAGCGCGAGCAGTCCGGCGCGGTTCTCGTGGTTGCCCCAGCTCATCGCCTGTTGCGCGGTCAGCAGGTTGGGCATCGTGCTCGCCCCGCTCATCTCGGCGGCGCGCTGCAGGAAGATCGGGTCGTTGGTGAGCTCGAAGGCGTACGCCAGGCTCGTCCAGGACTGGAACTTGTCCGCATCCGTCGCCCACGCCGGCGACGAGCCGCAGAAGGGCGCGCCCGAGAGCGGCGCGATCGCGATGCTGGAGACCGGTCCGTCGAAGACCGTGCTCCACGCCATCGGGGAGATCTCGCCGTAGAACTGCTTCTTCAGCACGTTCTCCAGCGTCCCGACTCGCATCGGGTCGACGCCTTCGAACACCGTCTCGATCATCGAGACCAGCGCCTGGTCGAGCATCGCGGTCTCGGTAGCGCGTCGGACGAAGAAGAGTCCGGCGAAGTCCTTGCTGGTCTTCAAGCGCATGAGGAAGCCGTTGCACGACGACTGTCCGTGGCGCATCAGCTGCGCGACGGAGTCGAACCAGTCGCGAGCGCGGCCACGCCACGCCGGCGGCGCGAACGAGTACGCGGCGCACATGCCGTCGATCGTCCAAGCCTCGCCGCGCCCGCAGGCGAAGCCGACGCCGGGATTGACCTCGACCGAGTGGATGTCCGACGCCATGCCCGACGGGATCACCCCGCCGTTCGGTGCGCTCGGATACTCGTGGTACGAGAGCCGAAGGATCTCGGCCTCCATCAGGAGGTCGTCCTTCGCGAGCGCATCGTTGCCGAGCCACACGAGGACCTTGGGCGAGCGCAACCAGCGGACGTGGTGTTGCACGTCGATCGGCTTGTAGGAGAGCAGCTCGGCTTCGTACGCCGGAGCGCGTCCTTGGCTCGCCACCGCGTTTACCTGATACACCGGCGCCATGTTGAACCCGAACGGATCCGGGCCCGGCAGCAGCGTCAGGTAGAACTGCATGTTGACGTACTCGAACTGCGAACCCTGCACGATCCAGTCGTCGAGCGTCGTCGGTTCGCCGTTCTTGTCGTAGATCACGACCGGTTGGCGGTCGGTGTACATGCGGTGCGTGAGCTGCGCATGGCGATAGCCTTCGTTCGAGCCCGCCCACGCGGTCACCACGCCGTCGTACAGGTAGATGTCCGAGCCTCCGGTCATGCCGCCGTACTTGCTGCCGAACGGATAGGCCCAGCCGAGCTGCGCCGAGTAGAAGGGATAGCCGCCCTTGCTCGTGCCCTTGATCAGCCAGTCGAGCTCCGATTGGTACTCGCTCTTCAGCTTGCCGAGCGCCGCGGTCTTGCCCTTGAAGTCGAAACGCGGGAGCACGTGTCGTTGCGGCCAGTACCGCGCGGTGAAGCGGTTCCACCACGACCAGAGCGGTCCGTTTCCGTTCGAGCCCGGCTGACAGAAGCCGAGCCACTTCTCGGTCGCGACTTCCGTGGCGCGCGCGGCGACCGAGGTCTTCGCGAGCACGAGACGGCGGTGGAACTGCGCCTGGACCGGCATCACGTTCAGCTTGTTGCCCGGCTGCGCCTTGACGATCGGGTACACGGTGGTCGTGCCCTGCGTGAAGGGCGTGCCCCAGCCGACGTCCTGCACGTCGGGCACGAGCGTCCAGCCTTGCGGCACGACGATCTCGAGTTGGTCGAAGTACAACTTCGCTTGCGGGTCGTCGATCGGATCGGCCGCGTCGTGACCGCTGGTCCCGTTGTGGACACGCAGGTCGAGACTGATCAGGTCTTCGCCGGCCCACGTGCTCACGTACGAGTGCACGCCCATCATCCGACGCAGCGGACCGTTCGGCGGGCCGTACGCGGTCGAGGACGTCGGACGCATCGCTTCGTAGAAGCGCGTCTGCTCCCGGTACTCTCCGGAGCGCAGCAAGCGCACGTCGTCGCTGCCGCGCAGCAGGTCGGCGGTGTAGGTGTGACCGAACACGTCGCGCGTGCGGATCACGATCGAGCCCGGCGTGGTGAAGAGCGCCTGCACCGACGCGGTCGGCGAGAACGTCGTCGGCGTGTGCGGCGTGTCGATCACCTGGTACTTGATGCGCGCGCCGGTGGCGGTGCCCGTCGGACGGTGCACGAGCGCCGTGATCTCGACCACGTCGGCGCCATCGACGGCGTCGTTCGGGAAGTAGGTCACCGGGTCGACCTGCGCCGGCACGATCGCACCGTTGGCGTCGCGGACCGAGAAGGGGACCTTGCCGTCGGGGCGGGGGAACGTGCCCGGCATCACCGGGAGCGTGCCGCGCAGCAGGAAGGTCGTCGAAGCCGGCGCCGCGAGCTCGAACTCGCCGATCACGCCGCCGGTCGCGTCGCTCGGCGCGCGCGGGGCCTGGGAAAGCGCCGTGCCCGTGCCGGCGCAGAAGGCCAGCACGAAGAGCAGCGCGCGAATGGAACGGACAAGGAGCAGTCGCCGCCCGACGGCTGGACGCCGGGTCGGCGAGGCGCCGTGGAACACGGGCCTCTTCATGATGATTCCCCTCTTCTTCTGGTTGGTTTCGGGCCCGAGCCGCGAGCTTCCCGATCGCGACTCGCTTGCGTCCCCGCCTGGAACGACGACCGACCGGGTCGCGTGCGGGCTTCCTCGGTCGGTCGCGCTCCTCGACTCCCGGCGTGGATCCGATGCTGATCCGCGGCCGAGGGGCGGGCGCGACGGTCGCGAAGGCAATGGCCGTGCCAGTGGGGGCCGCTCGGGGCCATTGCAGCGGGACTGTCATCGGGGCGATGACTCTTCCCGCGCTACGCACTCGTCCGAGCGCGAACGCAGCGACGAATCCGCGGCCGTCGATCGTCGCGGCGGGCCACCGAGCGCCGGAACACGCGCGGGCGAGCGCTCTTGCACACACGAAACGTGCGCTCGCGCCCGTCCGCGTTGCACGAAAAGGCCGCGGGCGCGTCGAGCCTCTCGCTCGACGCGCCCGCGGTTTGGACTCACGGTCCGCTCAAGGGATGCCCATTTGAACCAGCGCGAGCAACGCCGCGCGGTTCTCGAGCGTCGTGTATCCCTGACCTTCGAGGATCGCGAGCAAGTTGCCGCCCGCCATCGTCTCGGCGAGGTCGAGGAACTGCGGATCGCCGGTCAACTCGTACCCGTAGGCGAAGGACGACCACGTGTAGTACTTGTCGGGCTTGCCGGACGTTCCGTTGACCGGCAGCGAGCCGCAGAACGGCGTGCCGCCGGAGAGCGGCGCGACCGCGGTGACGGTCCACGGACCCTTGGTGGTGTCGCTCCAACCCATCGGTCCGATCATCGCGTAGAGCGAGGCCTTCAGAGAGGTCTCGACCTCCTGCTGGCGCGCGAGGTCGACGTCGCGCAGCGCGACTTCGATCGCTCCGACCAAGGCGTTCTCGCAGATCGATTGCTCGAACGACTGGCGTGCGCGGTAGAGACCGCCGACCCACTTGTCGTTGAACATGTTCTGCCAGAAGCCGTTGCAGCTGCCTTGTCCGGCGAGCACCAGGTCGGCGATCTTCTGGTACCAGGGCAGGATCTCGCCGCGCCACTTCGTGTCGTTGATGGAGTACGCGACGTTCATCGCGTCGATGCCCCAACCCTCGCCGCGGCCGAAGCCGAAGCCGTCACCCGGCTTCTTCGCGACCGACTGGATGTCGCCGAGCAGACCGGAGCCCTGCGCATTGCCCTTCGCGTCGTTGTTGTACTCGCAGTAGGAGAGGTGGAAGAGCTCCGCGTCCATGCGCGCGTCGTCCTTCGCGATCCCGTCGTTGCCGAGCCAGATCAGCACCTTCTCCGAGCGCGTGCGACGCACGTAGTGCTGGAAGTCGATCGCGCCGTAGCCGCGCAGGTTCGCCTCGTACGGAGGCAGGAGCGCCGCGGTCTTGACGTGGTTGACCTGGTACGTCGGCTGCGTCTTGAAGCCGAACGGGTCGTTGCCCGACTGCAGCTTCAGGAAGAAGTACATCGGGATGTAATCGCCGAGCGAGCCGTGGATCACCCAGTCGGCGACGCGCGTCGGCTCGCCGTCCTTGTTGAACAGCGTGGTCGGCTGGCGATCGGAGTACATCCGGTGCATCGCCTCGTAGTTGCGCCAACCTTCGTTGGACGCCGCCGCCGCGGTGGTGAGCCCGTCGTACATGAAGATCTCTTGGCCGCCGGTCATGCCGCCGTACTTCGAGCCCCACGGGTACGCCCAGCCCATCGCGCCGCCTGTCGGGTACGGGAACGCGTCCGGTTGTCCGGTCTTGATCCGGGACTCGGTCTTCGCGATCTCCGCGCCGAGCTTCTGGCGCATCGTCTGCAAGCCCAGGTGATCGAGCTCGGGCAAGCGATGCTTCTGCGGGAAGTAGCGCGCGGTCGCCGGGTTCCACCAGGAGTAGAGCTCCTGGCCGGTCGGCGCCGTGCCCGCCTTGCAGAAGCCGAGGTTCTCAGCGCGAGCGTAGGACTTGGCTTCCGCTTCCTTGCCGATCGGCACGACCGCGATGCGGCGGTTGAACTGACCCTGCGAGAGCATCAGGTGCATCTTCCCGTCGGTGCGCGCGGCGACCAGCGGGAACGCGGTCCACTTGCCCGCGTCGTAGGACGGACCCTGCGCGGAGTCGGGCAAGGAGCTTTCGATCGTCCAGCCCTTCTTCACCCAGAGCTCGAGCGACTGGAAGTAGACGTCGTTGATCGGATCGTCGTTCTTGGTCGCCGCGTCGCGTCCGCTGAAGCCGTTGGAGACGCGCAGGTCGAGCGAGATCACGTCGGACTTCGCCCAGTTGCCGATGTACGCGTGCACGCCGAAGAAGTGCGGCAACGGTCCGTTCGGCGGACCGACCGGCACCGTGCTCGTCGGAAGCATCACGCCGTACGTGCGGACTTGCGAAGCCGCGTCGCCGAGGCGCAGCTGCTTCACCGTGCCGTTCGAGTACGCGAGGCGCGTGTCCTTGACCAGGTCGAGCGTGTACTGGTGTCCGAAGCAGTCTTTCGCGACGAGCAGCAGCGAGCCCGGCTTGCTCATCATCCCGAGCACCGGTTTGGTGACGTGGAACTTCTTGATCGCGTGCGGGTTGTCGACGATCGAGTAGGTGAGTCGCGTACCCGCGGTCGTGCCCGGGGGCGTGTTGACGCGGCCGATCACCTCGACGACGTCGGCGCCGTCGGAGTCCTTCGGATAGCGGCTGACGATCTCGCACTGCGTCGGCACCACGTTGCCGTCGAAGTCGAGGATCGAGAACGGCGCCAAGCCGTCCGGCCGCGGGAACGTGCCCTTCGGCACCGGCACCGTGCCGCGCAGGACGAAGCCGCCCGACACGCTCGGCGCACCGAGCTCGAGCTCCGCCACGATCTGGCCGCTGCCGCCGGCGGTCGCGGCGAGCTCAGCTCCCTCCGCGCTCGAACCGACCCCGCCGCCTCCGCCGCACGCGGTCAGGAAGAAGCACAGCGCGACTGCCGTCCAGCCCGCGCGCCGTGCGCCCTTCGTCCACCGTCGTTTGCCGCTCCCAAGCCTCGAGGACGTGGGTACGTCCCATTGTTCTGCATTCATGATCCTGCTTCTCCACTGCTGGACCGCCTTCCCCGGCGGTCGACCACACGCTTCCGGGGCGCACTTTCGGACGCGTTAGTCACGGCTCTGTAGAAAAAGCGATTTCGTTCGTTCGCCCTATGCGGTGCTGTTCGTGGCGGCTCCGAGGAGCGCGGAGCCCGGTGCGAGGCGTCGCGTGGCGCGACGCCGCTCTCGACCCGGCGCCCGCGGAGCCGATGATCTCCCGGCCCCCGATGAGAGTGCTCTTCCTCGCGCACAAGCCGCCGTTCCCGCTCCAGGACGGCTACAACCTGCACAACTACCACCACGTGCGCGAGCTCTCGGGCCGCCACGAGTTCCACTTGGTGGCGATCGGCGCGGAGCCCGCGCCGCGCGAGCTGACGGCGCTCTTCGAATCGATCCACCTGGTTCCCGCGGCCGAGCCTCGACGCGCCAACCCGGTCGCGCGCGCGCTGCGATCGTTCTCCGCGCACGAAGTGTTCGAGTTCGATCCGCGCGTGCTCGAACGCATCGAGTCGCTGCGTCCCGCGGAGTTCGACGTCGTCTGGACCGGCGGGATCAAGATGCTCGTCTACTCGCATCGGTTGCACGGCGCGCCGGTGCTCGGCGACGTCGCCGACGACGAGACCGGGCCCGCGCGCACGCGACTCGCGAACAGCCGCGGCCCGGTCGAGTTCCTGCGCAACCTGCGCGATCTCGCGAAGATCACGCGCTACCAGCGGCTCTTCTTCGAGCACCTCGACGTGTGCACGGTCGTCGCCGAAGGCGATCGCGACGCGATCGCGCGCCTGAATCCGAACCTCGACGTGCGCGTCGTCGCCAACGGCGTCGACCACGAGTTCTTCGCGCCGCGCGCGGAGCCCGAGGAGGATCGCACCGTCGTGTTCGAGGGCAACATGGGCTTCGAGCCGAACGTCGAGGGCGTGCTCTACTTCGCGCGCGAAGTGCTGCCGCTCGTGTTGCGCGCCGAGCCGCGCGCGAAGCTCTACGTCGTGGGCAAGGATCCCGCTCCGGCGGTGCGCGCGCTGCAAGGCGCGTCGGTCCACGTCACGGGCGTCGTCGACGACGTGCGGCCGTACCTGGCGCGCGGCTCGATCTTCGTCTGCCCGTTGGTCAGCGGCACCGGCATCAAGAACAAGATCCTGCAGGCGTGGTCGATGGCGAAATGCGTCGTCGCGACCTCGAAGAGCTGCGGCGGGCTCGTGCTCGAGCCCGGGAGGAACCTGGTCGTCGCGGACGGAGCGGCGGAGCTCGCGCGCACGATCGTGGAGCTCTTCGGCGATCCCGAGCGGCGGCGCGCACTCGGCGCGCGGGCGCGCGAGACCGTGCTCGAGCACTACACCTGGGCTCGCAAGAGCGCCCAGATGGAAGCCGCGCTCGTCGCCGCCGCGGGCGCGCGTCGGAAGCGGTCCGGAGCGTGAGCGCGGAACCGAAACAGGGCTCCGCGCTCGGCGGGCTGGTCAAGCACTCGCTGATCTACAGCCTGGTGCCGATCCTGCAGCGCGCGCTGACGATCCTGCTCGTCCCGCTGTTCACGAAGCAGCTCAACCCGGCGCAGTGGGGCGCGTCCGAGTTGCTCGACCTGGTGATCGTCGCCGCGACGCAGGCCGCGGGGATGAACCTGCTCGCCGGGATGACGCGCTTCTACTTCGACTACCAGAAGGAGGCGGACCGTCGGAGCGTGATCAGCAGCGCGATCGTCGCGCTCGCCGCGTTCTCGTGGCTGGTCGCCGGCGTCGGCATCTACTTCCGAACCGAGATCGCGGACTGGCTGTTCGGCACCGGCGACGTGCTCTTGAGCGCCGACAACCTGCCGCGCTGCATCGCCGTCGCGCTCGCGACCATCCCGCTCGCGATGTCGAGCGAGGCGGGCTTCCGCTACCTGCAGACGGAGAAGCGCTCGCAGCTCTACACGACGCTGCGCACGATCAAGTCGCTGGTCGAACTCGTGCTGAAGATCGTGATGGTCGCGGTGCTCGATTGGGGCGTCGTCGGCATGGTCGCGGGGGTCCTCGTCGGCGAGCTCGTCACCGCGGTGCTCTTGACCGGCGGCATCCTCGCGCGCATCGGGCCGCGCGTCTCGTGGGAGAAGCTGAAGCCGATGCTCGTGTATGCGTTGCCGCTGATCCCGGTCGGGCTGTTGCAGATGGGCCTGCACCAGGTCGACCGCGTGATGCTGCGCGCGCTCGCGCCGGCGGAGATCGCGATGACCTGGGTCGGCATCTTCGGACTCGGCTACAAGGTCGGGTTCATGGTCCAGCAGATGGGCATGGGCTCCTTCATGCAAGCGTGGCAACCCTCGCTGTTCGCCGTCGCAGATCCGGAGGAGCGGCGTCGGCTGCAGGTTCGCGTCGACGGCTACGCCCTGCTGTTCGTCGGAGCGTCGAGCCTGGTGCCGATCCTCTATGCCCGCGAGGTGACGCGCTTCCTGTCGGGGCAGGACGCGTACTTCGAGGCGTACCGCGTGCTGCCGTGGATCGCGGCGGCGTACGTCTTCTACGGGCTCTACGCGCTGTCGCAGGTGACGCTGCTCGCGGAGAAGCGCACGTGGCCGCTCTTCTGGCTCAACTCGATCGCACTGGCGCTGAACATCGGGCTCGACTGGCTCTGGATCCCGCGGTGGGGGTACGTCGGGCCGGCGGCGGCGAAGGTCGCGACCTTCGCGGTGCTCGCGTTCCTCTGCGTCGGGGTCGCGAACGCCGGCCGCGGAGTGCGCACCGATTGGCGTCGGACGATCCAGGTGCTCGGCGTGGTGGTCGTCGCGACCGCGGCCGCAGTGCTGTACGAGGAGCGCGTCACCGGCACCGAGTTCGGGTGGGGCGTGCCCCAGCTCTTGAAGGCCGGCGTGCTGTCGGCGATGCTCGCGTACTTGTGGTTCGCCGTCCTGACGCGCGAGGAGCGCGTCGGATTGGGTCAGCGCCTGGTGCGTCTACCCGTGGTCGGCGGGCTCTTCGCGCGATCCAAGCCGCGGTAGCTCAAGCGGCGAGCGCGCGCCGTCCGACACGTCTGCGCCCCCCCGAGCCTCGGAAAGTCCTGCGCGTCCCATGACCCGTCCGCTGTACGCCTACTTCGGCCACCACAAGTGCGCCTCGACCTGGATCCACTCGATCCTGGAGACGATCTGCGCCGACGGCGGCCTCTCGATCGCGTACCTCTACGCGCCGCGCAACTTCGGCGACGACCTCGCCCGCCACGTCGCCGAGAAGCAGATCGACTTCATCTCCTACGTCAACGCCGACGCGCGGTTCGTCGAGGGCTTGCCGGCGTACCGCGGCTTCCACGTCGTCCGCGATCCGCGCGACATCGTGGTGTCGGGTTACTTCTCGCACAAGAACAGCCACCCGACCGACGACTTCCCCGAGCTGCCGGCGCACCGCGACAAGCTCAAGAGTTGCTCGAAGGAGGAGGGGCTGCACGCGGAGATCGAGTTCTCGTTCACGCGGCAGGTGCTCGGCGAGATGGCGGCGTGGGACTACCACCAGGCGCACGTGCTCGAGCTGCGGCAGGAGGAGCTGACGCCCGATCCGTATCGCGGCTTCCTGCGCATCCTGGCGCACCTCGACCTGCTCGACGAAACGCACATCGGCATGCGGCAGCGTCCGTGGCTCTACGCGCGCCTCGCGTTGAACGTGCTGCACTGGCACCACGAGAAGCTCGTGCCGTTCCGTTCGCGGATCGTGCCGTTCCCGGCGGAGCGATTGCTCGGGATCGTGCACGATCACCGCTTCTCGAACTTCGCCGGCGGCCGCAAGGAAGGTCAGTCGGACGAGAAGAGCCACTATCGCAAGGGCGTCGCCGGCGACTGGAAGAACCACTTCGGCCCGGAGCACGTCGCGCACTTCAAGCAGGTCTACGCGGACCTCGCTGAGCGCCTCGGCTACGAAACGAGCGCCGACTGGGGCGTCGTTTCGCCCGTCGGCGCCCGCTGAACGCGGCGTCGGTCGTCAGAGGTCGAGCCAGACGCCGCGGGGCTTGGTCGCGGTCGGCGGGACGCGCCACGCGTAGCTGCGCCGGAACGGCATCACCCCTTCGGGCGTGATCGCGACCCGCGGCGAGCCGATCGCGGCGCCCGAGTCCTGGATCGCGGTCGCGGCCAGCGTCGCCGTGAACGAGTCGCGATCGCCTTCGAACGCGAAGCACCGGCTCGCGCCGTTGTTGTCCGGCAGCACGGTCGCGGCGATGTACGCGTCGCCTTCGTGCACGGCGATGTCTCCGGCGCTGGTCGCGCGAGCGTGGATCGTCGGAAGTTGGACGAAGCCGCCGAAGGTCGTGCCGACATACCACGTGAGCAGTCCTTCGCCGCTCGTGCCGATCGAGCCGGCGCGACACGTCAGATTGACGTCGGTGTCGTCGACCGCGAGGCACGGGGCGAATTCCGGTCTGCCGTCGTTCGCCGGCGTCTGGTCGATCAGCGCGAGCGAGCCTCCGGTCGCTCCCGCCGCGATCAGCACGTTCTCTGCTTTCACGTCCTCGAATGCGACGAGCAACGACGCGTTGCGCTCGTCCGCGGCGACCGTCGGATGCCAGAAGTTCCCGGCACCGCGCAGCGTGCCCGCGCCCTGGGCGTTCGCGCCGGCGATCAGCGTCTCGGAGGAGAACGAATGCGCTTGGTCGAGCGACGTCGCGCGCCACACGGAGTAGCCCTTCAACGTCGGGTCGTCGAAGTACGAGAACACGAGCTCGAGCGCGTACCCGTTCGACCAGTCGCTCGGTCCGAGCGGCACGCACGCGAGCGCGCTCTGCAGCGAGATCCCGATCGCCGTGGCGTGGGGGAGCTTCTCGCAGAACGTGATCCACGGGCCCCAGACCTTGCCCTGGATGCCGCTGACGATCCCGACCCACACGTCGTCCGGACCACTGCCGGACGAATTCGGGTTGGAGAAGATCGCGGAGCAGTACCAGCGGTCGTACTTCGGATCGCCGTACTCGTGCGTCGGCACCGCGAGCGAGATGCCGGTGATCCGCTCCATGTAGAACGGCGAGTCGACGAGCTTCAGCCACGTGCCGGTGATCGGATCGAGCTCGGCGACGATCAGGCGATCGTCGAACGTGATCCTCTCCTCGACGAACGCGGCGATCAGGTGGCCGTTGGGCGTGTAGGCGAGGTCGAAGTCGCTGCAGCCGTTCGCGTCGGAGTACTTGTGCGCGAACTGCAGGAAGATCTCCTTGTCCGAGTTCTGCTGCGCGGTCGCGAGACCGGCGAGTGCGAGCGTGGCGAGCGAGCGGGCGAGTGCGAATCGGATCGGGTGCATGGTGATGCTCGGGGGCTTGGGCGGATCGATGGTTCGAGAGATGGAAGACCTCTCGCGGTCGGATGCAACGCGGTTTCCTTCGACGATCGCGCCCGCCGAGCGAGGCCGGAGCTCTCGCACGACGGGCGCGGCGCGGGCGGGGTGTCGTCGCTACAGGTCGATCCAGACGCCGAGCTTCTGGCCGCTCGCGAGGTAGTTCGTCCACCCGTAGCTGCGCCGGAACGGTTGCACCCCGTCGGGCGTGACCGCGACGCGCGGCGGGCCCCAGGCCTTGCCCGCGTCGCTGACCTGGACCGAGGGCAGCGTCGCGGTGGTGTCGTCGCGATCGCCTTCGAGCGCGTACGCGCGAGGGGCTCCGGTCTGGTCGGGGTACGCGATCACCGAGATGTAGGCGTCGCTCTCGTACGCGCCGAGGTCGGCGGCGGTCTCGACCAGCCCGTGCAGCGGCTGCATCTCGTGGAAGAGCCCGAACGGTGTGCCGACGTACCACGTCAGACCGCTCGGGCCGCTCAGCGCGCCGAACTCGGTCCGGCACGTGAAGTTGACGTCGTTCTCGTACGACACGATCGTCGGCGCGAACTCCGTGCGCCCGTCGGCCTTGGTCGCGAAGATCTCGGTGAACGTCCCGCCGAGCGAGCTCGAGCCGACGCGCACGATGCCGGTGCTCGGATCCTCGAACGCGAGCAGAGTCACCGCGTTGTGCTCGTCTCCGTACGCCGAGGGATGTCCGAACACACCGGAGTCGAGCGTCTTGCCATCGAGCCCGACCATCGTGCCCTGCGGCCCGGCGACGCGTTGGTCGTGCGCGAACCAGCGGCCGTAGTCGAGCGACGTCGCGCGCCAGATCGTGCCGTGCGTCCCGACCGGGCTCTCGCCCCAGCACGCGAACACGTCGACGGCGTAGCTCGACCAGTCGCCGGGCTTCGTCGGCGTCAGCGCGAGCGTCGGATGCACTTCGACCGACGTGTTGATCGTCGGAGGCAGGTTCTGGAAGAAGCAGACGATCGGACCCCACTTCTTCGCGAGCTTGCCGGTGTAGAGCGCGACGTAGTTCGCCGGCGCGGCACCGGCGGAGACCGGGCCTTGGTAGAGCGACGCTGCGACGTACCACTGGTCGCGCAGGCTGTCGCCGAACTTGACCGGCGGCACCGCGAGCTCGAGCCCGACGATCTCGTCGAGCCCGAGCGACTGATCGCAGAGCTTCAGCCAGAGCTGCGTCGCCGGGTCGTACTCGGCGACGATCAGCCGATCGGAGCCGCCTCCGGGCCGATCCTCGCCGAAGGCGACGACCAAGTGTCCGTCGGCCGAGTACGCCATGTCGAACGCTTTGCATCCGAGGCTGCCGGCGTAGTTGTGGGCGAACTGGCCGAAGACCTCGACATCGGGGCTGTTCTGGGCCGAGGCGGGGGAGCTCGCGGCGAGCGCGACGAGCGCGGTGAGAGCGTGGAGTTTCGACATGACGTTTCCTGCGGTTCTGGGGAGACGGGGCGCTCCCTGCAACGCGCCCTCGCGCCGAACGCAACGCCGAAAAAGCGCCGTGGCCGAGCTGGGTTCACGGGGGCTCGTCGCGCGAGCGACCCGGGTCGCTCAGCGCGCGCGCAACGTCAGCAGCGAGACCTCGGGCGGGCAGAGGAACCGAACCGTCGGCGCGCACATCCGTTCGCACCCGACGCCGCGCGAGACGTAGATCGGCCGGCCGTGGAGCTCGTGCAGCCCGCCTCCGGCGACCGCGCGCGGCACGTCGGAGAGCGTCAGCAGCGGTCCGACGAACGGCACCTGGATCTGTCCGCCGTGCGTGTGCCCAGCGACGGTCAGATGGATGCCGGGCTTTCCGTCGAGCGGCAGCAACACGTCCGGGAAGTGCGAGATCAGGATCCTGAGCTCGTCACCGCGCCGTCGGTCGAACTCCGCGACGAACTCGCGCGTCTCGGGGTCGCTCGGCAGCTTGCCCGCGCCTCCGATCACGATCCGCCGACCGCCGAACTGCAACGAGACCGTCTGGTCGACCAGGAGCCGCACCGGCGTCCCGGCGAGCGCGCGGTGGACGAGCTCGACGTGGTCGGTGTTTCCGAGCACGAAGTACGTGCCGAGCGGCGCCTGGAGCGGCAGCACGAGCTCGTGGAACGCCCGCGCGATCTCTTCCGGCGCGCCGCGGCGCTGGATCAGGTCGCCGGGCATCAGGATCAGGTGCGGCTCGAACGCGAGCGCCGCGCGTACGGCGCGCCGGAGATGCTCGTCGACGTCCGCGGACTGCAGGTCGGCGAGCACGGCGATCCGCAGAGGCTCGCTCGGCGCGACCGAGGGATCGAGCAGCACGTCGACGCGTTCCTCGACAAGGCGCTTGGGCTCGACGAACGTCGCCCAGACTCCGAGCGGCGCGCCGGCGAGGCCGAGCCACGCGACGAGCCGCACGCCGCGGGCGAGCTCGCGCTCGCGGCTTGCGAAGAGCAGCAGCGCCGCGACGGCGGGTGCGACGACCACGAGATCGACGTACGCGAGTCGCACGACGTAGAAGCCGTTGCGCGCGAGCAGCATCATCACCGGTGCCTTGAACACGAACGCCGCGCTCGTGAGGCCGAGCGCGAGAGCGAGGCGGGCGCCCCCGATGCGGCTCGGCGCGTCGCGGAGGAGGAGCCACGCGAGCAGCGCACCGTCGATCAGCGACCCGAGCACGGCGAGCGACCAGAGCAGCGGCGTCATGCCGTGGACTTTACCAAGCAAAGCACTTCCCGCGCAAACGACCGGGGCCGCGACCCGGCGACGGGTCGCGGCCCCGGTCGGGAGGCGCGGAGCTCAGAGCTTGACGTACTCGAACTCGGCGGGCTGATCGTTGATGCCCTTCGCGGGGGCGGCGATCCAGCTCGCGAACTGACCCGGCTTGTAGCAGGGCACCATCAGGCTCTTGATCTTCGCGCGATCGGCCTCGGTCGGCAGCCAGTCGCCGACGCGTTGGTTCCACGTCGCCTCGTCGAGCGCGTTGCCCTCGAGGTCGAAGCGGTGTCCGGCGTACACGCCGATCCGGCGGTTGAAGCGGCGGTGGGGCAGACGGAAGCGGAACTCGACGCCTGCCTTCTCGCAGATCTTGTTCCAGTACACGATGCCCTTCTCGTTGTCCTTCACGTACTCGTCGCGCAGGACCTCGTTCATCGCGTTGCGCAGCGGCACGTCTTCCTTGACGATGCGGCCGTCGACGCAGTTCTCGAACGAGTAGACGCCTTCGAGCGCCTTGTGATCCGTGTAGCGATCTTCGTACGCGCGGCCCTTCAGGCCCGAGCGGAAGAAGTTCGCGGAGTTCGACGACACTTCGGCGCCGTAGAGGTCGGTGGAGGAGCTCGCCCAGAAGTTGATGTACTTCTGGATCACCTCGAGCGGGATCGCGCCGTACTCGAACGGGTTCTTGCCCGGGTGCTCCTTCATCACCTCGCACGTCTTCTGGATCACGCGGCCGACGCCGGTCTGCCCGACGAACATGTGGTGCGCTTCCTCGGTCAGCATGAAGCGGCACGTGCGCGCGAGCGGATCGAAGCCCGATTCGGCGAGCGCGAGCAACTGGAACTTGCCGTCGCGGTCGGTGAACATCGTGAAGCAGAAGAACGAGAGCCAGTCCTCGCACGGCTCGTTGAAGGTGCCGAGGATGCGCGGGTGGTCGGGGTTGCCCGAGCGGCGTTGCAGCAGCTCTTCCGCCTCCTCGCGGCCATCCTTCCCGAAGTACGTGTGCAGCAGGTAGACCATCGCCCACAGGTGGCGGCCTTCCTCGACGTTGACCTGGAACAGGTTGCGCAGGTCGTAGAGCGACGGCGCGCAGTGTCCGAGCAGGCGCTGCTGCTCGACCGACGCGGGCTCGGTGTCGGCCTGCGTGACGATCAAGCGGCGCAGCCAGTTGCGGTACTCGCCGGGGACTTGTTGCCACGCGGGCTCGCCGAAGTGATCGCCGAAGCCGACGACGCGCTTCTCGTCGCGCGGCTCGAGGAAGATGCCCCAACGGTAGTCGGGCATCTTCACGTGGCCGAACACCGCCCAGCCGTCGGAGTCGACGCTGACCGCGGTGCGCAGGTAGACGTCCTTGGTGTTGAAGTCGGTCGGTCCCATCTGCGCCCACCACTCGAGGTAGTTGGGCTGCCACGCCTCGAGCGCGCGCTGCAGGCGCTTGTCGGACGTGAGGTCGACGTTGTTCGGGATCTTCTGCGTGTAGTCGATCGTGGCCATGGCGAGGTGGGCGAGAGGTGGGTTTCAGGTGCGGAGCGTGTTGAACTCGGGCTTGGTCGGCGTTCCGTAGCACGTGAGCGCGCCGCGCTCGCCGACCGCGTTCGGGCGTTGGAAGATCCAGTTCTGCCAGGCGGAGAGCCGCCCGAAGATCTTGGTCTCCATCGTTTCGGGGCCGGCGAAGCGCAGGTTCTGCTCCATGCCGGTCAAGCCGTCGGGTGAGAAGCTCGCGCGCTCCTCGATCGCGAGGCGCAGCTCGTCGTCCCAGTCGATCGAGTCGGGCGCGACGGTCGCGAGACCGAGCTCGTTCGCGGTCTCGGCGTCGAAGAGCTTGCCCGCGAGCTCGAGCACCTTGCCGACGCTGTCGGGCGTGCCGAGGAAGCGGGTCTCGAGGCGCGTCAAGCCGTTCGCCATCGGGAACAGGCCCGCGTGGACCTGCGTCAGCCCGAGCTGCACCGGCCGATCGGCGTCGTTCAACACGTAGATGCGGTCGCAGCCGAGCGCGAGCTCGAGCGCCGTCCCGACGAACGTCGTGCCGTCGTCGGCGATCGCGTAGAGGCTCTTCGCGCTGCCTTCCCAGCGCTTCAGCGTCCGTTTCGCGAAGTGGCGCGTCTCGACGACGAACCAGTGCTTCGAGCTCGCGACCAGCGCGTCGGTGGTCTGCCACGTGGCGGCGGGGCCCTTCGCGCGCAGCAGGATCAATCCGATGTGCGGCTCGTTGAAGCGCAGTTGACAGATCGCGTCGTCGAGCTCACGCAGCGCCCGCAGGTACCACCACGCAGCGCCTTGCGCGAGCGCTTCCGCGTCGCTCTTCGGGCACGCGTCGGGCGCGGTCAACGTCAGCTCCGCGGTGCGCATCGTGCGATCGAGCTTCACGTCGACGTACCGATACCGCAGCGCGTCGGACTCGATCGTCGCTTCGACTTGGTCGAGCTGGACGCCCTGCGTCGCACGCGGTTGGACTTCGTTCGCGAGCTCGCGCGCCATCTGACCGACCGCCTCGTCCCACTTCGAGAGCTGCGCGATGCGGTCGACCAGGTTCCACTCGACCGCGCGCTTGCCCTTGATGCCCTCGGCGATCGTCGAGAAGACGTCGGTGCGGTCGCGGCGCAGCTTGCGCTTGTCGGCGATCCGCGTCAGGCCGCCGGTGCCAGGCAGCACGCCGAGCAACGGCACTTCGGGGAACGACACCGCGCTGTTGCGGTCGTCGACCAAGAGGATCTTGTCGCACGCGAGCGCGAGCTCGTAGCCGCCGCCCGACGCCGTGCCGTTGAGCGCCGCGAGGAAGCGCAAGTTCGAGTTGGCGCTCGCGTCCTCGATGCCGAGGCGCGTCTCGTTGGTGTAGCGGCAGAAGTTGACCTTGAAGCCGTGCGTCGACGTGCGCAGCATCACGATGTTCGCGCCGGCGCAGAACACGCGATCGAGCGAGCCCGTGATCACGCAAGCGCGCACCTCGGGGTGCTCGAAGCGCAGGCGCAGGATCGCGTCGGCGAGCTCGACGTCGACGCCGATGTCGTAGCTGTTGAGCTTGAGCTCGTAGCCCGGCCGTTGCGGCTCGAACTGCTGCACGTTCATCGCGAGCGTCGCGACGTCGCCTTGGAACGAGAGCTTCCAATGGCGGTAGCGCTCGGGGTGCGTCTGGAAGACGACGCGCTCGGGGGAGGTTGCGGTCTCGGCCACTTCGATTGCCTCGCGTCTTGCGGTTCGGGCGAATGGGCATTATTCTGCCCATATCAGGGGGTTGGCGAGAAGAATAGAGCTCACCGCCCGGTACCGCAATGGACGAGCGCACGATTCTGACCGAACTGGGACGACGCCTGCGCGCCGCGCGCGAGGAGTCGGCGTTGACCGTCAGCGAGCTCGCCCGCCGTTCCGGCGTCAGCCGCCGCCATGTCACCGAGGCCGAGGCCGGCCGCGCGAACCTATCGGTGACCAAGCTCTGCGCGCTCGCCGAAGCGCTCGGGTTGCGCCCGAGCCGGCTGCTCGAGCTCGAGCTGGACGCCGTGCGCTCGCAGCGGATCGCGCTGGTCGGACTGCGCGGCGCCGGCAAGTCGACGGTCGGCCGCAAGCTCGCGCTGGCGCTCGAGGTGCCGTTCATCGAGCTCGATCGGCGCATCGAGGAGCTCGCGGGGCTGTCGCTCGCGACGATCTTCGATCTCCACGGCGCGGCGTACTTCCGGCGGCTCGAGGCCGAGGCGCTCGAGAAGGTGCTCGCGGAGGGCGAGCGGTGGGTGCTCGCGACCGGGGGCTCGATCGTGCGCTCGCCGACGACCTACGCGCGGGTGTTGCAGTCGTGCCGCACGGTCTGGCTGCGCGCCGACGCCGAAGCGCATCACGCGCGCGTCGCCGCGCAAGGGGATCGCCGGCCGATGGCGGGTCGGCCGCGCGCGATGGACGAGCTGCGCGCCCTGCTCGCCGAGCGCGAGCCCGAGTACTCGCGCTGCGAACTCGTCGTCGACACCGACCGGCGCGACGCCGACCAGATCGTCGCCGAGCTCGCGCGCCGGTTCGAAGCCTCCGCCTGACCGCGCGTCGAACGACGCGATCGATCGAGGCGAAGCAACCGCCGCCGAGACCAGGGCGCGCCGTGACGAGCGGATTTTGGACCTGCCCGGCGCCGCGTGGTCGGAGCACAATGGGCCCGCGGCACGCGCGGTTGCGTCGCCGCTTCCCGGCCCGAAGCTCCTCCGGAGGAATGTCCCGATGCGTCGCTCCAGCTTGCTCGCTTTCGCGTTCGCCACGACCCTCATCGCGTTCGGCACGGACGCGAACGCCGCCGACATCCCGGTGCGGATGAAGGCGCTCGTGATGGGCGCCACCAAGCAGCCCGTTCGCACCGTCGCGCTCGACGGCGTCTCGTTCCAGTCGATCGGCCCGTTCTCGCGCCATCCGTATCTCTTGTGGCGCGCCGATCCG
>JADLBP010000270.1 GCA_020847695.1 Planctomycetota bacterium | reverse complement strand
GCCTCGCCGCCTCGACGCGGCGGGGTGAGCGCACGCTTCCGACCGCCCTCGCGGCGTGACACAATCGCCTCGTGGCGCAACGCACCTTGGTGATTCAACTGGATGCTTCACGGGCGAAGACCCTCCAACGCGAGCTCGAGCGGTCCGGCTTCGAGTTCCGCGGGGTACCGCACGCGAGCTTTTCCGCCCGGCAGGACGGCGTGATCGCGACGATGTACACGTCGGGCAAGCTGGTCGTGCAGAGCGCCGACCCCGACACGTTCTGTGAACGCTTTCTCGGCATCGCGGCGGCGCCGCGCGAGGAAACGCGCGAGGAAACGACCGTCGGCAGCGACGAATCGGGCAAGGGTGACTACTTCGGACCGCTGGTGGTCGCCGCGGTGCGGCTGGAGGCGGCGCTCGCGCGCGAGCTCCGCGGCGGTCCGGTGCGCGACTCGAAGCTGATCGACGACGAGAGCTGTCTGCGGCTCGGCGCCGCGCTGCGCGCGAAGTTGCCGCACGCGATCGCTCGGCTCGATCCGCCCGCCTACAACGCCGAGCACGCTCGCGTGAAGAACCTGAACCCGATGCTCGCGAAGCTGCACGGCGTGGTGATCAAGCAGCTCGCGTCGCCCGGCATGCTGGTCGTCGTCGACCAGTTCGGGCCCGAGCGGCTGGTCGCGCACGAGGTCGAGGGCACCGACGTGCGTCTGGTGCAGCGGCCGCGCGGCGAAGAGATCCTCGCGGTCGCCGCCGCGAGCGTGATCGCGCGCGAGCAGTTCCTGCGAGGGCTGCAAGAGCTCTCCGAGCAGTGGGGGCTCGACCTCTGCAAGGGCGCTGGCGATCCCACCGATCGCGCGGCGCGCAAGTTCGTCGCCGTGCACGGCTTCGACAAGCTCGGGAACGTCGCGAAGCTCCACTTCCGGACGACGCAGAAGATCGGAGGCTCGCGATGAAGGTCGAGATCGTGTCCGGAACCGGCAACACGTTCGCGTTGGTCGACGCGTTCGAGCCGGAGACGCAAGCCGAGCTCGCCGATCCCGCTGCGCTCGCGACCGCGATGGTGCGCGCGAGCGGACGGCCGGTCGCGGGCAGGATCCCGGCGCCGAGCGGGAGCTTCACGCTCGACGCGCCGTTGCCGGCGCTCGACGGGTTGCTGGTGCTCGGGCCTTCGAGTCGCGCCGACGTGCGCATGACGCTCTACAACGCCGACGGAAGTCGCCCCGAGACGTGCGGCAACGGCCTGCGAGCGGTCGCGTTGATCGGCCGCGCGCACGGCCGCGTGCAACGGGATCGCTTCACGATCGAGTGCGACGCCGGCGTGCGCGAGGCCGAGCTGCTCGGCGGTTCGCCGCCGCGCGTGCGCGTCTCGATGGGCGTGCCGCGGGTGCTCGAAGCTCGCGCGCAGCTCTCGACGTCGCGCGGCATGCTCGAAGCGACGCTGGTCGACGTCGGCAATCCGCATTGCGTGCTGTTCGTCTCCGATCTCGACGGCGCGCCGGTGACGACGCTCGGGCCCGAGCTCGAAACCCATCCGCGCTTCCCCGCGCGCACCAACGTAGAGTTCGTCGCCGTCTCGCCGGACCGGATGCGTCTGCGCGTGTGGGAACGCGGCGTCGGCGAGACCGCGGCGTGCGGCAGCGGCGCGTGCGCGGCGGCGGCCGCGTACTGGTCGACCGGCCGCGGCGACGTGCCGCCGGAGATCGAGCTCGCCGGCGGCGTCCTCGGCGTCGAATGGAACGGGATGGGCGAGATCCGGATCGTCGGAGCGGTGCGAGTGCACGCGCGCGGCGAGTGGCGGCGCGCGGCGGCGCCGGCCCCGAGCGCACGCGAGTTCACACCGAGCGCGAGCGAGCTCAAATCGCACGCGAGTGAACCCGCCCCGAGCGTGAGCGAGTCCAGATCGAGCGCGAGCGAGTCCAAATCGACCGCGAGCGAGCCCGCGACGCGCTCCGCGAGCCCCGACGCGCAACGTGCAGCACCGGGCGGCGTGCACTCCGCGGCGCACGCGAGCCCGAGCGAACCGCCCGCCGACGCCGCGGAAGCGAACGTCGTCCTCGTGCCGCACTCCGAGCCGAAGTCGAAGGTGCGCGAGCGCATCCTCGCGCTCGCCGCGCGTCACTCCGTGCGCGTCGAGAGCGACGACGGCACGACCCACGGCGTGCTCGCGAAGACGATTCCGTTCCTCGGCCGCGCCGCGGTGCGCTACGAGATCCGCGAGCGTTCGGTCGCGTTGGAGCTGGTCGATCGGCCTCGCGGGTTGCCCGAGGAGCTCGTCAAGCGCACGCTGGTGGACGAGCTCGCTCGCGCGCTCAAGACCTGACGACGCGGCGGGGCCGACGCGTTGGAGTATCTGGTCCACATCGTTCTCGCGGTGTTCGTGCTCGCGATCGCCGAGCAAGGCGCGCGCACCGAGCTCGAAGCGCCGTGGGCGATCGCGCTGCTCTCGCTCGCGCCGTACGTGATCGCGACCTACTCGCGCGTGCTGTACCTGCGCGGCAAGTTCGTCGTCTCCGGTTGGCTGTGGCGCGGCCTGCATTGGTGCGCGCCGCTGTTGTATGCGCTCGCGGTGTGCGTCTTCGGTTGGCCGGCGACGATCGAGCGTTGGACCGGTGCCTCGACGAGCTTGCTCGGTTGGCCGTCGCCGGGACTGTTGCTCGGATTCGCGCCGTTCATCGTCTATCAGCTCGCGACGATCGACGTGCGCGTGCGGCACACCGAGCTCGATCCGTCCGCGCGCGCGGCGACGCGCCGCTTCCACGTGCGGATGTTCGCGTCGGGGCTCGTGCCGACCGCGATCTTCGCCGTCGGAGCGTGGATCGTCGGCCAGAACGAGGCGTGGCGCGTCAACGTCGAGCACGTCGGGCTCTACGGGATGCTGTTCGTGCTCGGCTCGGTCGGCGCGTTCACGCTCGCGTTGCCGTGGATCTTGCGCGCGAGCTGGGATACGCGTTCGCTGGAGTCCGGGCCGTTGCGCACGCTGCTCGAGGACGTCTCGCGCCACGCGCGCTTTCGGTATCACGATCTGCGGCTCTGGAGCACCGGCGATCTGCTCGCGAACGCAGCGGTCGTCGGAATCGGGCCGCTCGATCGCGTCGTGCTGTTCTCGGACGTGTTGCTGGCCTCCTTGTCGCCGCGCGAGGTCGTCGCGGTGCTCGCGCACGAGATCGGGCACGCGAAGCGCCATCACGTGCTGATCTTCGTCGCGTGGACCGGCGCGGTGTTCCTCGCCGGCGATCTCGTCGGACGCGAGTTCGAGGACGAGTGGGTGTCCGGCGGCATCGTGCTCGCGCTGTTCTTGTGTTGGTACAAGCTGTTCGGCTGGCTGTCGCGGCGTTTCGAGCTCGAGGCCGATCTGTTCGCGCTGCGACTGACGCGCGATCCGGTCGGCATCGTCGGCGCGCTCGAACGCGTCGGCGGCGCGCACTCGCGCGAGCTCGATTCGTGGCGGCACTTCAGCACCGCCAAGCGCATCGCGTTCGTCGAAAGCGTCGCGGTCGACGAGCGCGTCGGTCACGGGCTCGAGCGCAAGCTGCGCGCGCTGACGTGGCTCGGCGGCGTGTTGTTCGTGATCGCGCTCGGCGTCTCGGCGCAGCGGCTCGCTTCGGACCTGCCGCGCGATCGCGTGGTCGCGGCGTTGGCGCTCGGCGAGTGGTCGCGCGCGGAGGCGGGCGCGGCCGAGCTCGCGGAGCGCGATCTCGAGCTCTCGAACTGGCTCTCGCTGGTCGCCGACCTCTCGCCCGAGCAACGCGCGACGCCCGGGATCGCCGTCCTGCGCGCGCGGACCGCGCTGGAAGCGGGTGACGCGAAGCGCGCGCTCGATTGGCTCGCGCTGGAGGCGCTGTCGGGCCGTCGCGAGACGCTGCCGGTCGCCGAGGTGCTCGCCGAGTACGTCGACGCCGAGGCGGAGGAGCT
>JADLBP010000269.1 GCA_020847695.1 Planctomycetota bacterium | reverse complement strand
CTACCCCGGGCGGTTCGCGTGGACCGGCGGCAGCCTGCTGCGCTGGGATTGGCTCTTCTTCACCGTCCTCGCCGTCGCCGCACTGCGCAAGCACCGGCCGTGGCTCGCCGGGCTCGCGCTCGGGTACGCGACGTTGCTGCGCGTGTTCCCGGTGTTCGTGTTCGCGGGACCGGTGCTCGCGTGGCTCGCCGAGCTCGTCACCGCGCGCCGGGAAGGCCGCGCGCCGAGCCACGGGCTCTGGCCGCGCTTCTTCGGCGGCGCACTGCTCTCCGCCGCGGTGTTGGTGCCGATCAGCTTCGTCACCAGCGGCGGCGTGTCCGCGTGGTCGCAGTTCGCGACCAACTCCGCGAAGCACCAGGAGACGCCGCTGACCAATTACATGGGGCTGCGCACCGTGCTGACGTGGCGCGCCGACTCGCCGGCGCGCACCGAGGAGAGCCGAGACGATCAGACGTTCTGGGACGCGTGGCGGACCTCGCGCACGCGCGCGTGGGGCGAGATGCGCGTCGTGCACCTCGCGTTGGTCGGCGCGTGGTTGGTGTTGCTCGCTCTCGCGGTGCGCGGACGCGAGCCGTGGCTCGCCGCCGCGTTGTCGGTGACGCTGATCCCGGTCGCCGTCGAGCTGACGTGCTACTACCTCGCATTCGTCGTCGCGCTCGTGCCGGTCGCCGAGCGGCGGCCGCGCGCCGGCTACCTGTTGCTCGCGCTGTCGGCGTTGTCGCTGCTCGTGTCGCTCGCGCCGCTCGGCTCGATGACGACGTGGGAGGATCAGCAGTTCACCCAGCTCTCGGTGTTGACGCTGATCGCGTTCGCGCTGGTCTTGTTCGCGTTCCGTCGGCGCGACCGCGATGCGCCGACCATCGCGCGCTGACGCGGTCGTTCGCTAGGATGCGCCGCGGAGGTGCATCGGATGAAGAGCTCTTGGATCGCGCTGGTCGCCGGGATCGGCTTGCTCGGCTGCGGCAGCACGCGCAACGGCGACGGCGACGACGCCGCGCCGGCCCGCAAGTACCTGCTCGAGCGCGTCGACGACGTCGGGATCGTCCAGGTCTACGCCGACGGCTTCGCGAACCTGACGCGCGAGCAGAAGGTCCTCGCCTGGCACCTCTACCAAGCCGCGGTCGTCGGACGCGACATCTACGTGCAACAGCGGTGCGAGGTCGGACTCGAGATCCGCGATCTGGTCGAGGAGATCCTGACCCACTCCGAGCGCGTCGAGCCGATCACGCTCGAGCACGTGCGGCGCTATGCGAAGCTCTTCTGGGTCAATCACTCGCCGTACAACAACGTCACCGCGCGCAAGTTCACGATGGGAGGCAGCATCGAGGAGCTCGCGCTCGCTTGCGATGCCGCCGAAGCGGTCGGCGCGCGTTTCCCGAAGAAGCCCGGCGAGAGCGTCGGCGGGCTCGTGCGTCGGCTCGGGCCGTGGCTCTTCGACCCGGACTTCGCGCCGATGGTCACCGTCAAGTCGCCGAAGCCCGGCGAGGATCCGCTGCAGGCCTCCGCGTGCACGTTCTACGGCGCCGACGTCACGCTTGCCGACGTCGAGCGCTTCCGTGAGGAGTACGGGCTCAACTCGAACCTCGTCAAGCGCGCCGACGGCCGCCTCGAGGAACAGGTCTGGCGCATGGGCGATCCGACGCAGGGCATCCCGCCCGGGCTCTACGCGCGCGAGCTCGCCGCGATCGCGAGCCACCTGTCGCGCGCCTGTGAGTTCGCGCCCGAGCCGACGCGACGCGCGCTCGAAGCGCAGATCCGCTTCTACCGCACCGGCAAGCGCGCCGATCGCGAGGCCTACGACATCGCGTGGGTGACCGACAAGGATTCGGTGATCGACACCGTCAACTCGTTCGTCGAGGTCTACGTCGATCCGCGCGGCGTCAAGGGCGCGTGGGAAGGCATCGTCTCGTACGAAGACCCGAAGAAAGCCGCGTTGATCAAGGGCATCGCGAACGCCGCGCAGTGGTTCGAGGACCACATGCCGTACGAGGCGCGCTTCCGCAAGCCCGACGTCAAGGGCATCTCCGCGCGCTCGATCGACGTGCTCGTCGAAACGGGCGACGCCGGCCCGGTCTCCGCGATCGGCATCAACCTCCCGAACGACGCGAAGATCCGCGAGGACTACGGCTCGAAGAGCGTCAGCCTCGCGAACGTCATCGAGGCGAACACCAACTCGACGACGCCGAAGGCGCGCGCCGAGTTCTGCTGGGACGACGCCGAGGTGGCGCGCGCGAAGAAGTGGGCGGCGCTGACCAGCGACATGCTCACCAACATGCACGAGGTGATCGGCCACGCGTCCGGTCGCCAAGCCGACGACAAGCCCGGCGATCCCGCGCAGTACATCAAGGAGAACTACTCGGCGCTCGAGGAAGCGCGTTCGGACCTCGTCGCGCTTTGGTTCATGCGTGATCCGAAGCTGAAGGAGCTCGGCCTGCTCGCCGATCCCGACGAAGCGTCGCTCGCCGCGTACGAGAACTACGTGCGCAACGGCGGGCTCCAGCAGCTCCGTCGCATGCAGGGCACCGATCAGCTCGAGGAGGATCACATGCGCAACCGGCAGATGGTCGTGCGCTGGATCCAAGCGAACTCGAAGGCGATCGAGGAGCGCGAGCGCGACGGCAAGCACTACCTGCGCGTCGTCGACGCCGACGCGTTCCGCGAAGCGGCGGGCAAGCTGCTCGCGCTGGTGCAGCGCCTCAAGTCGACCGGCGACTACGCCGGCGCGAAGGAGCTCTTCGACACGTACGGCGTCAAGTTCGATCCGGCGCTGCGCGACGAGGTCGTCGCTCGCTATGCGACGCTCGACGTACCCGCGTACGTCGGCTTCGTGTTCCCGCGCCTCACGCCGATCCACGGCACGTCGGGCGACGTCATCGACGTGACGATCAGCTACCCGCTGTCGCTGGAGCAGCAGATGCTCGAGTGGTCGGGTCGCAGCCGGCCGCCGAGTCCGTGACCCGCGGCGCGGCCGTCTCGTCGGATCCGGCGATCACTGGTAGAGTCGAGAGCTCGTTCGCTCGCACGCTCCAGACACCCGCTCGCATGCTCCCGGCGCCCCAGGATCCTCCATGTTCCGACGAATCGCCCTCGCGTCCCTCCTCGTCTCTCCCGCGTTCGCCTCCGACTGGTCGAACCTCGGCGGCAACGGCGCTCGCAACGGGCTTTCCAGCGAGCACGGCCCGACCACCGGTGCGGTGCTCTGGAGCAACGCGCTCGATCCCGCGGTGATCGCCTGGCATCCGGTGACGCTCGGCCACCGCGTGTTCGCGATCCGCGAGGCGGGCTTCCCGCAGAACGGCGGCGCCGCGAACGACAAGCTCGTCTGCTACGACATCGACTCCGGCGCGATCCTCTGGAGCACGGTCGTGCCGTACAGCGGCAGCACCGCGACCGATTGGATCGCGTGGATCGGCGGCGCGAACGGCTCGCGCGTCTACGCGTCGCGCGCGTCGAACGGCAAGCCCAAGGAGCTCGAAGCGTTCGACGCCGCGACCGGAGCGCACCTGTGGACCTCGGTCGCGAAGAGCGAAGCGTTCGCCTACGACGGCGTGGTCTTCGCGCCCGACGGCGACCCGATCGTCGGCGATCTCTCGACGTTGACTCGCATCGACGCCGCGACGGGCACCACGGTCTGGACGTTCAACCGCACGCGGCCGATCAGCGGCAACTGCGGCGCGGCGGTCACCGACACCGCGGTCTACCTCGACAACGGCTTCTTCGGCTCGTCGCAGTGGATCACCAAGCTCGACCTCGCGACCGGCGCGTTCCTCTACGACAGCCCGCACATCCCGGGCGGCAGCGAGCAGAACGCACCGTTCGTCTCGCCCGACGGCAAGACCGTCTACCTGGCGCGCACGCAGAACAACCCGGCGACCGACTTCCTGTTCGCGTTCGACGACACGGGCTCGGCGCTCAACGTCAAGTGGCAGACCGCGGTGCGCTGGACGACCTCCCACGAGCACGGCATCGCCGCCGACGGCTCGATCTACACGTTCCTGCCGAACAACGAGTTCGTGCGGCTCGATCCGGCGACCGGGCTCGTCGCGTCGACCGCCGGCATCCTGTCGCCGATCGGCACGGGCAACCTGAGCCCGAAGACCGCGGTCGCCGCGAACGGCGTCGTGTACGTGTCGAACGGCTGGGCCAACTCGCCGTCGACCAACGGCCGCGTATGGGCGTTCAGCGCCGATCTGTCGACCAACCTCTTCACGCTCAACCTGACCAACCCGAACCAGGGTGGTCCCGCGCTCGGCGCGAACGGCACGCTGATCGTCGCCGACCTCGCCGGCGTGCGCGCGTACCGGACGCCGACCGCGAGCTTCTACTGCGCGGCGAAGACGAACTCGCTCGGCTGCGTGCCCGGCATCACGTTCACCGGCGCCGCGAGCGCGACGTCGTCCGACGCGTTCACGATTCGCGAGCATTCGGTGCTCAACAACAAGAACGGGCTCTTCTTCTACGGCACCGCCGGCGCGGCGAGCTCACCGTTCCAAGGCGGGACGCTCTGCGTCCACGCGCCGATCAAGCGCACGTCGGTGCAGAACTCGGGCGGCAATCCGCCGCCGAACGACTGCAGCGGGAGCTACGCAATCGACTTCAACTCGCTGATCCAAGGCGGCACGGATCCGAACTTGGTTTCCGGCGCGGCGGTGCACGGCCAATGGTGGGCGCGCGATCCGTCGGATCCGTTCACCACGAGCCTCTCCGGCGGGATCACGTTCAC
Organism: Planctomycetota bacterium; assembly: GCA_020847695.1. Lineage (GTDB taxonomy): Bacteria > Planctomycetota > UBA1135 > UBA1135 > JACRIN01. The sequence goes on along the minus strand of JADLBP010000269.1, from coordinate 11,517 downwards.
GATCCAACCGTGAGCGCGCGACGCTAGAGTGAGCGTCGAACCAGGAGGTCGTCATGAAGCTCGTTCCCGCGCTCGCTCTCGCGCTCGTCTGCACCGTCGGTGCGTGCCACTCGGTGTCCGGCGCCCTGCGCACGCTGCCGCCCGACCAGGCGAAGGTCGCGTTCGAGCGCCTGAAGTCGCTCGACGGTCGTTGGGCCGGCCAAGCGCGTCACGGCGGCGATCCGTTCCCGGTCGAAGTGTCGTACCACGTCACCGCCGGCGGCTCGGCGGTCGAGGAGAAGCTCTTCGTCGGCACCGAGCACGAGATGGTGACCATGTACCACATGGACGGCGACCACCTGATGCTGACGCACTACTGCGTCGCCGGCAATCAACCGAGCATGGTCGCGCGCTGCGACCCGAACATGGACGTGCTGAAGTTCACGTTCTCGCACGCGACCAACATGAAGTCCGAGGACGAGATGCACATGCACTCGGGCTCGATCCGCTTCGTCGACGCCGATCACATCGAAGCGGTGTGGAGCGGCATGTCCGGAGGCAAGCCGGAAGGCGACGCGGTGTTCGTCGTCGCGCGCGTCAGGTAGCGCGAGCCCGGCGAGACGCGTTCAGCGCTCCAGCGCGAGCGGTGCGCCGTCGTACTCCGGCGGCACGGCGACTCCGACCAACGAGAGCACGGTCGGCGCGATCTGCATCACGTTCGGGCCTCCGGGCGGCAGCTCGAACGCGCGGTTGGAGAAGAACACGCACTGCACGTCCGACGGATCGACGGACACGTGGTCGCCCGACCAGTCCTTGGTGTTGTCGGTGCAGATCGGACCGGGAACGAACTTGCCGTCGGCGGTCTCGACGACGCCGAGGCCGCCGGTGGTCGCGTCCCACGCGATCCGCCAACCGCCGGCGAAGCAGAGCGCGAGGTCGGGCAGGCGATTGGTGAACTCGCCCGAGTAGTTCGCTTCGCGCGTGTGGCCCGACTTGCCGAAGTGCTCGCCGCTGGCGGGATCGGTCGCGGCGAGGAACTTCGCGAGGATCTCGGCGAGCAACGCCTCCTTCTCCTCCGGCGCGACGATGCCGCGGCCCTCGCGGCCCTTCAGGTTGACGTAGATCCCGCCGAGCCCGAGCGCGTACGCCTTGGTGCGCGACCAGTCGATGTACGGATCCTTGATGCTCTTAGCCGCGTCCTTGCTGCCGAGCGCGTTGAGCGCGAGGTAGCCCTCCGCGTGGAGCCAGTTATTGAGGTTGACCTCGCGGCGGAACGACTGGAAGCCGTGGTCGCCGCAGACGATCAACGTGTCGCCCGGACGCAGGACCTCGTCGAGCACGCGCCCGACCGTCGCATCGAGGTGGCGGTAGCTCGCCGGGATCGCGTCGGCGAACGTGATCGTCTCGCCGAAGTACTCGAACGTCTCCGAGGCGCGCGCGGGATCGTGCAGCGGGTGGGTCGGGTCGTAGTGCTGGTAGAGCATGTGCTGCACGCGGTCGGGCGTGCTGAGACAGCTCATGAAGATCCGCCAATCGTCGCGCGCGAGTCGATCGAACGTCAGCGCCTCGCGCCACGTCTCGGTGAATTCGATGTCCTGCATGAAGCTCCGGACGTCGAGGAGCTTGTCCTTGAGCGGATTGGTCATGCACGCCCAACCGACCGATTCATACGGGCCGCACGCGTGCGCGAGCTCGGCCGCGAAATCCTCCGGTTGGCTGAGCGGCTGCCAGAACGGAGGCTTCGCCGGGTCGAACTGCAGCGTGTCGACGTAGAGCTCGAAGTACGGCTCGTCGAGGTGCAACAGCTTCGCGCGGGTGAGCGCGTGCACCGCGAAGAGCGGCGTGAACTCGAACGTCACGTGGTACCAATCGCTCCACGCGCCCTCGGCGAGCTCCTGCGTCTCGTCGCCGATCGTGACGCGCGCCTTGCCGTTCGCTTTCTCGACGCGCAACGGCAGCGCGGTGCGTTCCGCTTGCACGCGCGCGAGCTCGCCCGCCTCGCCGCCGCTGCCGCGCAAGCGATCGAGCTCGGTGCGCGCTGCGACCTTGAGTTGCGCGGCCGCTTCCGGATCGGCGAGCACGAGGTCGAGCGCGATCGCGCGCTGCGCGAGCCGATCGACCTCGAACCAATTCGGCGGCCCGAGCACCTGCCCGAGGATCACGCCGTCGCGCTCGTCGACCTTGAACTTGTGTCCGCCGCTGCCGGTCTCGGACATCGTGCTCTCCGGCGGACGCGCGAAGCAGCGCTCGTCGGTGGTGTAGACGGTGAAGCCGTTGATCTCGCCGCGCGCGTCGGGATAGCCGAGGCCGAACAGCACCTTGGCGTGCTCGGTGAACGGCCGATCGAAGGCTTCCGCGGCGTCGAGCACGACGCACGGCACGCCCGCGTTCGCCGCGGTCTCCCAGAACGGCGTGGTCTCGAGCGGCGTCGACATCACCGGCACCGTCGTCGGCAGCCAGCCGCGCGCGACCCAGCCGAGCCACGCGCCGCCGCCGCCGAGGACGAGCCCGACACCGAGCGCGAGCGCGACGCGTACTCGCAGCACGAGCTTGGCGAGCACGAAGCCGACGAGCAGCGCCGCGCCACCGAGCGCGAGCGCGAGTCGCTCGCGCGGCCACGTCGGGATCGGCGTCGACGCGAGCTCGACGACCGGCTTGGGCTCGGGACCTTCGATGTACCCGCCCTTCGGCGCGGGCAAGCCGCTCTTGCCGGAGAACGAGCGCTTGAGGAAACCCGCGACGCCGGTCTTGCCCGGGTTCTGACCGGTGTTGAGCGACGCCCACGCGGTCGGCGATTCCGCCGGCACGACGCTGGAGAGCGGCGCGAAGGTGCCTTGGTCGGCGAGGCGCTTCAGGTTCGGCAGTTGGCCGCGCGCCATCAGGTCGCGGACCGTGCGCGCGTCGGCGCCGTCGAAGCCGAGCACGATGACGCGGCCGCCGTCGGTCGACGCGCTGCCGCCTGCTAGAGCCGGGCTCGACGCCGCGACGAGGGCAATGGGGGCGAGCACGGCGAGCAGCGCGAGCAACGCGGACCGCGCCGGCGCGGACGGGCTCGCTCGAACGCTGGACCTGCGGATCGCCTGGGACATCGGCGGCGGAGGATAGCAGCGTCGGGCGAATCGCGCGTGCCGAGGGCGCGTCGTCTCGGCCGAGTTCGTCCGGCGCCGCGCGTGCTCGAGCGCGAGCAGCACCTCCTCGAGCGCGAGCGCCACGGTCGTCGCCGCGGCAGCCCGAGCCTCGAGACTCCCGACCGCGAAGTCGTCGCGCGCTGGACGACCGACGCGAAGCGCGGGCCGGACCGACGCTACCGCCGCAGTGGGTTCGACTCCGACGGATCGCGTGCCTCGCCGCGCGGCAGCCAATCCAGACGGGTGCCCGCGAGCTCGCGCAGTCGCGCGAGCGAGGCGCCGTAGCCGACGCGCGGTTGCAGCGTGTACGTCGGGACCGAGTCGTCGAAGAGCTCGTCCCAACTCGCGAGCGCGTCTTCGCCGAAGATCATGGTGCGCGGCTCGATCAAGCCGCCGTAGAGCGCGACGAGCGATCCGCACGGGCCCTTGCCCCAGATCGCGACGAGCTCTGCGCGCGGCAGCAGCGCTTGCGCCGCGCGCGCCGCGTCGAAACCCATCGCGAAGCTGTCGGCGATGCCGAGGTAGCTCATCAGCTTCGGATCGAGCCCCGGTAGCTCGCCGAAACCGCGCACGTCGATCGCGAGGCACGCGGTCTCGGCGTCGACGAGCCGGTCCACGTCGAACTCTCGCCGCGCGGCGCTCTTGCCGCGCTCGCTGACGAGCACGATCGCGCGCTTGGGGTGCTCGGGGCCCCAGTAGATGCCGGGGATGGTGAGCCCAGGCTCGGATTCGAACGTCACCGCGCGCCCCGATTCGCCGGGGATCGGCGCGAGGAAGCGCAGCTCGACCGGCGTGCGCTCGGGAAGACCGCCGTTGAGCGCGACGACGTCCTCGAAGCTCACGTCACCCGCGCGCGCCGCGTTCGCGCGCGCGACGTCGCGCATCGTCGTCTGCTTCGCCGGCGGATCGACGAGACACACGAGCGCGGGATCCTCGGGCTCCTCGGTCTTCGCCGGCGCTTCGGGCACCGGCGAGCCGTCGCCTCGCCCCATCAAGTAGAGGTCGAAGAAGCCGAGCGCCGCCTCGCGCATCGGCTGCGAGTAGTCGTGGCCGCCTTCGAAGAGCCGACACCATGCGCGCTGCTCGGCGCCGAAGAGCTTCCATTGCGCCGCGAGCTTCTCGCCGGTGCGCAACGTGCCGCGCGCGGGGAACTCGTCGTCGTCGGTCGCGCCGATCACGAACACCGGCGCGGGCGCGCGGATGCCGAGCACGTCGGCTCGATCGCCGACCTGCACGTATCCGGGCACGTGATTGCAGTCGCAGCCGTTGTTCCAGCCGTCGAGGAAGCTCGACGGATAGCAGCACGGCACTGCGCACGCGAAGCGCTCGTCCGCCGCGAACGCGAACATCGTCGCGTGGCCGCCGCCGGAGGTGCCGGTGATGCCGACGTGCGCCATGTCGGCTTCCGGACGCGTCTCGAGGTAGTCGAGCGCGCGCATCAGGTCCCACACGAAGATCGTGTCGGCGGTGGTCGAGCCCGCGATCAGCCGCGGATCGAAGTGCGTGCCCGCGCCGCGCCGCTCGATCTTGGCGTCGCCTTCGAAGCTGTGGCCGGGCGAGTCGACGGCGAGCGCGAGGTAGCCGTGCTTCACTTGGTGGATCAGGCGCGCTTGCACCGTCGGCTCGCTCTTCTTGTGTTGCCAGTGGCCGTTCGGGTTGACGATCACCGGGAGCTTCGCGCCGCCGCCCGCGACGAGTCCGTCGGGCACGTAGAGGTGCGCGGTCACCGGGAGGCCTGGGCGGCTCTCGAAGACGAGCTTCTCGATGCGGTAGCCGTCGCGCTGGAGCACGCCGGTGATGCGCGCGTCGAGCGGCGTGCGCGGGGGCAGGGGCTCGAGCCCGATCGAGCGCATGAACTCGCGTTTGCGGCGCGCGCGCTCGACTTCGAACGCCTCGCGCGTCGCAGGCACCGGCCGATCGCAGGCCGCACGCATCTTCTTCGCGAGCCAGTCGGCGACCATCGCGCCGCCGCGACCATCGAGCACGCGGTCGAGCGACGCGACGCCGGGGACCGGCGTGAACGAGTCCATGCCTTGCTCCGCGACGATCACTTCGCCGAGCGTCAGGAACGGGATGTCGTGCGCGTTCATGAAGTCGCAGAAGACGCTGGTCGAGAAACGATTGCCCTCGGAGCCCGCGTCGACGACGACGACCGGCTTCTCGCGCCCTCCGAGCTCCAGCAGCTTCTTCAAGTTGCGCGCGCAGCCCGGGATGTGCATGCGCTGCATCAGCCGCGCTTGGCAGAGCCAGATCTCGCCGTCGCCGAGCTTGCAGCGCGCGATGCCGCCGTTGCCGAAGACCTCCCAACCGTCGCTGGCGCGGATCGGTTGCCAGAGCACGCCGTCGGTCTCGACCTTCTCGAGCCCGAGCGCGCCGGCCGGATCGAAGACGTTGGTCGCCGCGCTCTCGATCTTCGGACGCCTGGGGAACCAGTCGAGCGGATAGCGACCGCTCGCGTAATCCTGCTGCAGCACGACGAGCTTCATCCCGCGCGCGACGGCGTCGAGCAGCTTGCGTTGCTGGCCGATGTCGAACCCACGATGGAAATCCCACGCCCGTGTCGCGACGAGCAACATCCCATGCTTCGCGGGATCGAGCGACTCGGGTTTCAGGAAGCGCAGCGCCTCCTGACTCGAGTAGTAGAGCGGCGTCGGGCCGGCTCGCGATGGCACGACGACGTAGGGTGTCTCGCGGTCCCAATCGGGAACGCGCCGCGTGGCACCACCATCAAACTGCACTTCGGCAGCGAGCAGCATCCCGGCCGCCAATCGCGGCACGCGTGCGATCGTCTCGTCACCACGGCGCTCGAACGGGAGCTTGTGGAAGAACGTCGAGCTCGGCAGCGGCTTCCAGAGCAGCCACTGGCGCGGAGCTTCACGTCCGTCGAGCTTGCACACGAGCGCGCCGCCGGGTTCCTCGCTCCAATAGAGTCGGTTGGTCGATGTCCCGCTGCTCGTCACGCGTGTGACTGCGCCCGGTGTGTCCGTGAGCGAGGGCGCGAGGAGCCTTGAGCGCTCGGACTCGAGCGCAGGCAGCGCGTCGCCCCACGCGAAGCGGTTCGTGCGCATCCGCAGCGTGTCGGGGAACGCACGATAGAACCGGGGCTGTCGTCCGCCGAATGGGTCGACGAGTTTCTCCCACGCGTCGATTGCCCGTTGGAACTCGTCGCGCGCGAAGGTGTACGCGGATCCCGTGCCGGCCTCTCCGTCGGCGAAATTGAACGCCGAGCGTAGTCGGGCAGAGTCGTACTCGCCGAGTGCGGCGAGCCGAGCGATCGCGTTCGTGAGCTCGCGTTCCGCGCTGCCAACACGTTCCGCGGACGTCGCGAGCGTTTCCGCGCCCGACGCGAGCTCGTGCAGGCGCCTTTGCACCCACCAAGCATCGCGTCGACCGTCGACGCCGCCCGTCGCGCGGTAGGCGAGCGTCTCCTTGATCGAGCGGAAGACGTGGCTGTCGAGCGGCTCCGTCTGAATGAAGTCGTCGGTGGTGCCTCCCGTCTCGAGCTCGGGCGCATGATCGCGATGATCGGGCCCGAACGAGTACGAGCTGAAGAGCGTCGGGACGATGCGGCTGGCGCTCTTCCAAGAGGTTGCGAGACCGCTCGCTTCGCGCCCGAGATGTCGCGCGATCGCGTTCTCGCACACGCCGTGTTCCGTTCGCGAGTCGTAGCCCAGTCGACCCCACTGCATCAGCCAGAGTGCGTCGCGTTGGTGGATCCACTTGCACCACTGGTCCTTCGGGTCCGCGAGGTAGTAGCGCGGCGTCGACGGGAAGTAGGAGTCGAAGCACTCGACGCTGAAGCCCCGCGCGGTGCCGAGCGGCATCGAGCGCACCGTGCGGCGCACCCAATCCGGCTCGTAGAAGGGGAAGATGCGGTGCGTGCCGTTCGCGCGGACTTGCCAGACGATCTTGTACGGTTGGTCGGGCCAGCGCTCGGCGCGCGGCGTCGGTTCGCCTTCGGCGCAGAAGACCGCGAGCGGTCCGCCCGGACGCCATTCGTTCCCCGGCCACATCCGCGCCGCTCCGCCCGCCGGCACGTTCGAGTCGCTCAGGTAATCCTCGAACGAGTACGAATGCCAACCCGGCACGCGACCGCCTGCGATCGGATAGGGCGGACCCCACTGCTCGCCGTTGAACTTGATCTCGACGGTGAAGTCCTTCGATGCGCGCGCCAGCGGCACGACCACCTGCTTGCGCGTGATCCACGAGCGCGTGTAGAGCGGGATGTCGCGCCCGCTCGCCTTCACCGCCTCGAGATAGCAGTTGAAGAACTCCGCGCCGTGGCCGCTCTCACCGATGCGGAAGCCGATCGCGTCGAGCTTCGGCAGCGCGCGGATCATCGCCTCGACCACTTCGCGCGTGTAGGTCGCGAGGTTCACCTCGCTCGACTCGTAGGGAGGCTTGGGGTTGTGCGGCGTGTAGAACTGAGCCTCGTAGCTCATCACGCTGACCTTGACGCCGCGCGCGTGCGCGAGCTCGATCACGTGGGCGAGCTGTACCAGGTTCTTCGCCTTGAGCTCCTTCGCGACGCCGACCTCGGGGAACGACGGACTGTCGACGAAGTACGCGTAGAGGTTCGGGAAGCGCGTCGTGTCGATGTCGTAGGTGCCGTGGAGGTCGAGCTGGTTCAGCCGCGCCTCCGCCATCAGGTCGAACAGCGTCGTCCAGTAGTCCTCGTCGTGGAACCACCAGCGCGTCGGATCGCCGAGCGCCGCCGCGTCGTAGATCGGCTCGTTCTTCTCCGAGTCCCACGGCAGCGTCAGGAACGGATTGATCGCGCGCACCTCGAGCTCGGGGCGAGCGCGCACGTCGAGCTCGACGAGCGCCGCCGCGCCGTTCTCGGCGACGCGCTCGGCGAGCTCGAGCTCGCCGTACATCGCGCCGGTTGCGTCGGGCGCGCTGATCACGACCTTCGCGCCGTCGGTCTGGATCGTGAAGCTCTCCGCGACGCCTTCTCCGCCTGCTTCATCGATGCGCACGTCGATCGACGCACTGCGGTCGCCGAGCCCGCGCGCGACCAGCTCGCGTTCGAGCCGCGCGCGCCCGAACTCGATCGGACCGTCCTGCGAACCCGCCAACGCCACGATTGCAAGGAGCCAGCTCAGCATCGCGCTAGCGTACCGTCGGTCTTCGACTCCGTTGGCCCCAGCGGCGATGCAGAGCAGTCTCGCGAGCGTCGGTCCTCGCGAACTCGCGCCCGCGCGATGCCCGCCGCGCCGATCGCCGCCGGGCCGCGTCAGCGACCGAGTTCCGCGCGGACGCGCTCGAGCCAGGCCTGCGCCGTCGCGTCGTTCGGATCGAGCTCGAGCACCTCGACCAGCAAAGGCTCGGCGCGCGCGAGGTCGCGGCGCGCGATCGCGATGCTCGCGAGGCCCATCAGCGGCGACGTGCGCTTCGGGGCGAGCTCGTGCGCGCGCTCGAAGTGCCGCCACGCGCCGTCGAGGTCATTCTGCTCGCGCAGGATCGACGCGAGCTGCAGCTCGAGGCTCGGCGAGGTCGTCAAGCCGACGCGCGCGGCCGCTTCGAGGTGCTCGCGCGCCTCCGCGACGCGCGCCGACCGCTCTGGGCCGCTCGCTTGGCCCGCTTCGACGAGCACGCGCTCGCCTTGGTGCTCGTGCCACTGCACGAAGCCGCTGTGGCCGACGAACGCGAAGCCCGCGAGCGCGCAGCTCGCCGCGCCGAGCCCCGCGCCTGTGACGCGGCCGTCGCGGCGCAGCACCAGCGTCTGGAACGCGAACTCGCGCGAGCGCAACGCGCGCACCGCCGCGACCGCGACCACCGCGGCGATCACCGACAGCCCGATCGCGAGCAGGAACGGCACCAGCTCGTACAGCCCGCGCATCGCCGCGAGCGCGAGCGCGAACACCGCCGCGCCGAACAGCTCCTCGCTCCACGTGAAGTCGTACACGCGTTTCGGCTTCGCGCTCGACGGCTTCTTCTCGCTCTTCGCGCCGAAGCCGAAGTACAGCGCGTCCTCCGGGCACACGCTGACGCAATCGAGGCACTTCATGCAGCCGGGGTCGACCACTTGGCGGTGACGGGCGACTTCCTCGTGGACGCGGACGTTGCTGGTGCAGTGCGCGGTGCATTGTCCGCAACCCGAGCACGCGTCGGTGACGCGGATGCGGCCGGGCGCGATGCGATCGACCGCGCCGAACACCGCGCCGTAGGGACATCCGTACGTGCAGAAGCCCTTCGCGCCGAGCAGCCACACGATCAGGAAGCCGTCGACGGCGAGCGTGAGCAGCGCGATGCCGGGCCCCGGAAACGTCGCCCATAGATCGTCGGTGGTGAAGCGCGCGATCCAGCTCGGCGAGCTCTCGCCCGCGAGCGCGCGCGCGAGGCTCGGCCACGCGAACATGTACACCGCGGCGCCGAGCGGCACCCACACGAGCAGGCGCGAGCGCACCGGCCGCGGCTTCAGTCCGACGCGCGCGAGCAGCCACGCGCAGAGATCCTGGTAGGCGACCAGGTGGCACACCCACCCGCAGAAGAACCTTCCGACCACCAACGTCAGCACGATCGCGAGCGCGAACAGCACGAAGCCCGCGTTGATCCAGCCGAGCTCGAGCGTCTGCATCGCCTCCGACGGCTCGACCGGCGTCAGCGTCGTGCCGCCGAGCTTCCAATGCGCGACGTGCGCGAGCACCGCGAGGTGGACGAGCACGAGCACCCATGCTCGCCGTTTGCCCATCTTCGACGTCCGTGCCTCGCCGCGCGGCCGCAACGGGTCGATGCGCGGCCACGTTCCAGGAGTCGGACTCGGGCGCTCGGTGGGGGAGTGGGTTCCGCAGGCCATCGGAGATCGATCCCGACACTGTAAAGGGTCCCCGATCGCGACGCTCTGAGTAGAGTATCGAGCTCTCTCGTCCCGCCCCCCTTTTCAGGATCCTCAACATGCTCCGACTTTCGTCGCTGTGCGGTTTCGTCTTCGTCGCGTTCGCGGCGACGGCCTCCGCGCAGTCCAACACGATCCCGGGTCTCGACATCCGGCTCTCCTCGCTCGGCGGACTCCAGAACTGGGGTCGCAGCGGCGCGTTCCCGAACGGCGTCTCCGGCGTCTCGATGGCGACCACGGTCTGCAACGTCGGCTCGGTCACCGTCGGCTGGAACCAGCCGATGAATCCCGACCACCCGATGATCTCGTTCGTCGTCGCGCGCGAGGAGAACGGTCGCTTCGAGCAGATCTCCGATCGCTCCTACGTGAAGCACGGTTTCCTCTCCACCAACCAGAACAGCTGCGGCACCTGCGGCAGCGTCGGCGGCAGCCCGTCGTTGCTCAAAGTCGGTTGCTCGGACACCTACTCGACCGGCAACAACGGCAATCGCTACTACCTCGGCCCCGCGGACGAGATCGATCCGTGGCGCGGCGACTGGACGTCGCAGTGCTCGTACTTCGACCGTGGCGACCCCGCGGTCGCGCCGCCGCAGGATTGCGACAACTTGCGCAGCCTGTCGATGACGATGGCGAACGGTCTGCCGGTGACCGCGCACCGCATCAACCTGACCGACGCCGACCTCGACCACCCGGCGGCGACGTACTGGTACCAGGGCATGTACACGGTCCGCGGCGAAGCCGAGGCGAACCGCGGCAACAACACGGCGGTGAAGCAGTTCACGCCGACGTGGAACGGCACCGCGTGGGTCGTCGCGCCGACCGGCGCGCAGTTCAGCGGCACGATCCTCGATCGTTGGACCGGCGCGACGGTGAACTCGAACACCAACGGAGTCGACGACGGACGTCTCTACGTCGGGGTCAAGGTCACCGGTCCGAGCGCCGGTGTCTGGCACTACGAGTACGTCGTCTACAACCGTGACAACTTCCGCGCGGCCGGCGCGCTGCACATCCCGCTCGCGGCCGGCGCGACGGTCAGCAACGTGACCTTCCGCGACCTCGACACCAACGTCGGCAACGACTGGCAGTTCGCGCAGCTCTCCAACGAGCTCGTCTTCACGACGGCGCTCAATCCGCTGGAGTGGGGGACGCTCTACAACTTCGGCTTCGACTGCGACGCGGGTCCGCTGGCGTCCGCGGCGAGCCTCAATCCGTTCCACGCGGGCGGCGGCGCGGGCGTGATCTCCGTTGGCACGACGGCTCCGCTCGATCTCTGCACGCCGGCGACGGTGTACTGCACGGCGAAAGTGAACTCGCTCGGTTGTTCGCCGTCGATCGCGATGAGCGGGACGCCGAGCGCGAGCGCGGGTTCGGGCTGCACGTTGAGCGCGACCAGCGTGATCGGCAACAAGAACGGGCTCTTCTTCCACAGCACGGTCTCCGCCAACGGCTCGTCGTTCCACGGCGGGATCCTGTGCGTGAAGCCGCCGCTCAAGCGGCACTCGGTGCAGAGCTCGGGCGGCACCGGCGGGACGTGCAACGGCGTGTTCAGCGAGGACTTCAACACGTACCTGG
>JADLBP010000268.1 GCA_020847695.1 Planctomycetota bacterium | reverse complement strand
CGTACTGGGCGATCGACCTGCGCGGCGAGCCGCGCACCAACGACACCGAAGCCGCGCGCGCGGCGTTGCTCGCCGCACCGCCGATCTTCGAACCCGATCGCGCAGTCGCTGTACACGAGCGCACGCCGATCGCTCGCTACGCGCTGCGTTTCGCGCCACGCGACGGCGCGACGCCGGAGCTGCTCGCGTCCGTGCGCGAGGGACTCGCGTGGCTCGCCGCGCACCAGGACATCCGCGGTTGGTGGGACACCGCCAACTTCGCGGACTCTTGCGGTCGCATCGGCAGGTCGGTGTGCGACGGCACCGTGCTGCGCAGTCGCTACGTCGGGGTCACCGGGCTCGCTCTGCTCGCGTTCCTCGCGGACGGCAACACGCCGGAGCACGGCCCGTTCGCCTCGTCGGTCGCGCGGGCCGTCGGCGTGCTGCTCGAACTCCAGGACGGCAAGACCGGGATGTTCTTCGCCGACTGGGCCGAGCGCGACGCCGCGGGAGTCGAGCGCCGCTACGTCCCCTCCGACTTCGTCTACGACCACGCGATCGCGACGCTCGCGCTCTCCGAAGCGCTCGCGGTCTCCGAGCACTCCGCGCTGCGCAAGCGTCTGAGTCGTGCCGTCGCCGCGTCGCTCGGCGCGCACAACCCGTACGCGGGCTGGGGCTACTCCGCGACCGCGGATGGGAGCGGCGACACCTCGATCACCGCATGGATGGCGCTCGCGCTCGACGCCGCGCGTCGCGCCGGGCTCGCGGTCGACGACGCGGTGTTCCGGGACGCGGCGGCCTACTGCGACGAACTCACCGATCCGGCGAGCGGGCGCACGGGCTACAACGCGCGCGGTTCGATCGGAGCGCGCGTGTCCGGTGTCAACGACTCGTACCCGCAGTCGTGCGAGACGCTGACCGGCTGCGCGCTCGTCTGTCGCCAGCTCGCCGGCATCGCTTTCGACGACTCGCCGATCTCTCGGCTCGGCGCGCGGCTGATCCTGCGGTCCCTGCCCGATGCGGACGAGCTGCTGCTCGCGACCGATCCCTACGGCTGGCAATGGTGCACGCTCGCGCTGCGTGAACTGGACGACACCGCGCACTGGCCGCCGTGGCGCACGCACCTCGAGCAGACGCTGCTCGGCTTGCAGCGCCGCGACGGCGACACCCGTGGCTCGTGGGACGGCTTCGGCCCGTGGGCGTACGCGTACGGTCGCATCGGCAGCACCGCGCTCTGCGTGCTCTCGTTGCAGGCAACGTGGCGATATGCGCCCGCGCAACGCGCCGCGGACCGACCCAAGCGCTGAGACGGTCGAAAGCCCCGCGGCGTTTCGTTCCGCGCGCGACGGCGAGTAGCCTCTTCGGCGCCATGCTCAAAGCCCTCGTTCGCGGCGCGTTCGCGCTCTGCATCGTCCTCGGCGCCTGCACGTCTCCGTCCGAGCCCGCGGCCGCGCCCGGCGCCGCGCGTGCCGACGCCTCCGCCGACTCCAGTCACGTCGCATCCGAGCCCGCGCCGCTCGTGCCGCGGCTCGCCGACCGCGTGCTCGCGCTCTACGGCAAGGCGGAACTGCTCGCCGCGCAGGACCTCGCCGCGAAGGAGCTCGTCGAACGCGTCGCGAGCGGCGCGTGGAGCGACCCGCTCGTCGTCGCCGACAGCCTCGCCGCCGCGGAGCTCTGGGCGGAGATCTGCCAGTCGGCGGACACGTGGAAGCGGACGCTCGACGCGCTCGAGCCGCTCGACCGACTGCCGGACTCGACGCCGTGGGAGCTCGCTGCGGCGCTCGCGCGACTGCACGCCTCCGCGCTGCGCAACGCCGGTCAGGTCGAGCGAGCGCGTGCGAAGACCCGCGCGCTCGGCAACGTCACCGACTGGCAACTGATCGGGCCGTTCGACAACGAGCGCGGCGGCGGGTTCGACGTCGCGTATCCGCCGGAGACGTCGGTCGAGCTCGCGACGACGCTGCCGGGCAAGGAACGCGACGTCCAGTGGCGGCGCAACCCCGCCGTCGAGCACCCGCTCGGCCGCATCGGCATCGAGCAGCTCGTTCGCCCGAACTCGCAGGTCGTCGTCTACCTCGCGACCGCCGTGTCCAGCGCAGCCGAGCGCGAGCTCGCGCTGCACGTCGGCTCGTCGTGCGCCGTCAAGGTGTTCGTCAACGGTCGCACGGCGCTCGCGCGCAAGGTGCGCAGGCCGTTCCACTCCGATCAGGACGTCGTCGTCGTGCCGCTGCAGCCGGGCACCAACCAACTCGTGGTCAAGCTCGCGATCGAGGAGTGGCCCGACTGGGTGTTCGAGGCGCGCTTCACCGAGCTCGACGGCCGTCCGGCGACCGGCGTCGCCGTCGACGCGACCCGCGCGGCGACTCCGACGCTCGCCGCGGTCGAGCCGAAGGGCGCCGCGCCGCGCCGCGTCGCCGAGGCGCTCGCGGAGCGAGCCGACGACGCGCTCGCCGCGCGGCTCGCCGCGTTGCTGGCGATCCTGCGCGACGGCGAGGACATCGCCTCGAAGCGCAAGGTCGAGCTCGCCGAGCGCGCTCGCGACCTCGCGCCCGACGACGCGAACGCGCGCTGGCTGGTCGCGTGGGCGCGCCGCCCGTCGGCGATCACGGCGCCGAGCGAGCGACAGGTGCAGCCCGAGCTCGATGCGTTGCACGCGGTCGTCGAGCGCGAGCCCGGGCACGCGCTCGCGTGGCTCTCGCTCGCCGCGTTCTACCTGCAGGCGAATCCGATCCCGTCGCGCGCGCTCGAGTGCGCGTTGCGCGCCCGCGCGGCCGCGCCGCGCTCGTTCGCGATCGCGAGCACGTGCGCGGCCGCACTGAGCATGCTCGACCACGACGCGGAAGCGGAGCGTGTCGGCGAGGACTCGTTGGCGCTCGAGGAAGCGCGCACGTCCGCCTCGGCGGTGATCCGGCTCGCCGAGCTCGCGACCGCTCGCGGCGAACGCGATGCGGCGCTCGCGCTGCTCGAACGCGCGTTCGCGGAACGCCAGAACGTCGGGCCGGTCTTCGACGAGCTGTTGCATCGCTACGCGGACCTCGGACGGCTGGCGCCGACCGCAGACGGCAGCCCGTCGGTCGCGTCGCTCGCCGAGTCGCTCTTCGCCGCCTCGCCGTTCGCGTTCGACGCGCGGCTCGCGGTCGCGAGCGTCTACGAGCACGCCGGCGACCTCGCGCGCGCCCGCGAGCACCTCGAAGCCGCGCGCGCCCTCGCGCCGGAGGACGAGACGCTGCTGCGCGCCGCCGCGACGCTCGCCGTGCGCGAAGGCGACCTCGCGCGCGCCGACTGCGAGCTCGCGGAGCTCCTGCGACTCGACCCGGGCGACGCGCTCGCGCGCCGGCAACGTGCGTGGCTCGCGGAGAGCTCGCGCGATCCTTTCGAGGAGCCGTACCGCCGCGACGCGCGCGAGCTGGTGAAGGCCGCCGCGCCCGCCGGCGCCGAGAACGAGCCCGTCGCCGTGCTCGATCGCACCGTCGTCTACCGCGTCGGCACCGACGGCGGCGAGTCGCATTACGAGCACCTGGTGCTGCGCGTGCAGAACGCCGGCGGGATCAAGGCGCTCGATCGCTTCGGCCTCCCCTACCCCGCGGGCGCGTCGCTCGAGGTCCGCGAGCTGCGCGTGCTGCGCGCCGACGGCCGCGTCGAGAGCGCGCCGCCGCCGCGCCGCGATCAATCGAACGGCTCGTATCGCGTCCGCGTCTACGACGTGCCGCCGCTCTCGGTCGGCGACGTGCTCGACGTCGAGTATCGCGTCGACGAGACCGAGCCGGACGTCTTCGGCGAGTACTTCGGGTTGAGTCACGTCTTCTACTCCGACGCGCCGGATCCGCTCGCGCCGGTCGCGCGTTCCGAGCTCGTCGTCATCGTGCCGCCGGGGATGCAGATCCACGCGGCCGAGCGCAACGCGAGCGGCCTCGAGCGCTCGACCAGCGTCGACGAACAGGGGCGCACCGTTCACCGTTGGGTCGCGAAGAACCTCGTGCGGCCGCCGCTCGAGAGCGCGATGCCGCGGCGCGAGGAATTCGCTCCGCGCGTCGACCTGTCGACGTACGCGAACTGGAACGAGTTCGCGAAGTGGTGGTGGGCGCTGATCGAGGACGAGTTCGTCAGCACGCCCGCGATGAAGACGAAGGTCGCGGAGCTGACCGCCGGGCTGACCACCGAACACGACAAGGTGCGCGCGCTCGCCCGCTTCGTCGGCCAGGAGATCCGCTACAACGCGTGGGAGTTCGGGCCGCACGGCTATCAGCCCTACAGCGCGTCGACGATCTTCGAGCGGCGCTTCGGCGACTGCAAGGACAAGTCGATCCTGCTGGTCGAGCTCTTGAAGCAGATCGGCGTCGAAGCGAATCCGGTGGTGATCAAGGCGGACTACTTCCGGCCCGACGAGCCGCTCGCCGCCGCGATGGTCGAGCACTTCAACCACTGCATCGCGTACGTGAAGCCGACCGCCGAACGTCCGGGCTACTACCTCGACGCGACCGCCGATCGCAACCCGATCGAGTACCTGCGCAGCGACGACCAGGGCGCGAACGTGCTCCACGTCGACGCGTCGGGCGGAACGGTCCATGCGATCCCGTACGCTCCTCCGGAGGAGAACGCGCGGATGCGCAAGCTGCGCGTCGAGCTCGAGCCGGACGGCTCGGGCACCGTCGCGTACCGCGACACGAGCAACGGCGCGTTCGGGGTGCAACTGCGCTACCAGTTCGGCGGCGAGAAGGGCGATCTCGCGAAGCGCTTCGCGGATTCGGTCGGCGAGGCGTTCGGCAAGGTCGACGTGCGCCGCGTCGAGACGTCGGCGCTCGAGGACCTCGGCGTGCCCGCGTCGCTCGAGGCCGAATTCGGCGCCCAGAACCTGTGGACGCGCGAATCCGACGGCGCGACGCTGCGGCTCGCGTTCGAGCGGTTCGGCCTCGATCGCGTCGCGGTCGAGCCGCCGGACGAGCGTCGCTTCGACGTCGTGCTCGATCGGCCGTTCCTGGAAGACCTCGAGCTCGTCTACGCGCTGCCCGAGGGCGCGCGCGTCGTCGAGCTGCCGCCCGCCGTCGACATCCGCGCGGAGGGGCTCTGCTCGTACTCGCTTTCGGTCGAGCAGCGCGGCAACGAGCTCGCGATCCGCCGACTCTTCCGACTCGACGAGCGCCGGGTCCCGCTCGCGCGCTACGCCGACTTCCGCGACACGATGCAGGCGATCCGTCAGGCGGAGCAGCGCGCGATCCGCATCCAACCGCCGAGCCCCCGCGAAACCGGCAAGACCGGAGGTGACAAGTGAGCCGCCCGTTCCACTTCGTGCTCGCGACGCTCTGCGCGCTCGCGGCGCTCTCGCTGCCGTCTCGGCTCTGCGCGCAGGGCTCCGGCCCCGTGAGCAGCACGGTCTCCTCGCCGAGCGCCGTCGCGTCGCCGAGCGCCGCCCCCTCGCGGAGCGCCGAGATCGAAGCGTGGGCGCGCGAGCTCGTCGGCGACAACGATCCGCACGCGACGCAACGCGCCAACGCCGAGCGCTGGCTCGCCCGGGTGCGCGCCGAACCCGCGCATCCGCTGGTCGAGGCGACGCTGCGGCTCGTGTCGGCGGACCAGGAGCTCTTCGCGTCGACGCCGGAGCTCCGCGACGCGGTGCTCGCGCTCTCGGGCGACGCGATGTCGTTCCGCGCGCGCGGCGAGCTGGCGCGGCTGCAAGCGCGAGTGCGCGCGGGCTCCGCGACGCTCGAAGGCGCGCCGGTCGACGCGTTCCCGGGTTGGCTCTCGCGGTTCTCCGTGCTCGGCCCGCTCGGTCCGATCGACGACGTCGACGCGGCGCGCAACGAGAGCGCGCGGCTCGCCGATCCCGGCTTCGACCGCGAGCACGACGGATTGCTCGGCGCGCGCCTGCGCTGGCAGCGACGCGTGCGCTCGCCTCTCGAAGCCACCACGCCGCGGCTCGACTTGGTGCTCGGCTCGCGCGAAGGCCATGCGCTGGTCGCGTTCGAGTTCGCCTCCGAGCGCGCGGCGCCCGCGTGGCTCGAGATCGACGCACGCGACGGCCGCGGCTCGTTCGTGCTCGACATCGCGAGCACGCAGAACGCGCCGTGGACGTTGTCCGCCGCCGATCCTTCGTTCGACTGGGCGTTCAACGCCGAGGCGAGCGGGCGAGTCGACTACCGAGCCGGTCCGCGATCCGGGCTCGAGCTCATCCCGGTGCGCGTCGCGCGCGGCGCGAACGTGCTCGTGCTGTCGGTCGCGACCGACGCCGGCGTCACGTTCGCGGTGCGCGTGCTCGACGAGCGCGGCGAGCCGCTCGCCGGCGTCCGGCAGGACGGCTCCTCGAAGCCACGCGCATTCGACGGTGTCGTGCCGCCGCGCGACCTCGATGTCCGGTCGACCGATTCGATCTCGGTGCTCTCGAAGCTCGCCGGTCGCGAGCCGTGCACCGAGGCGGTGCTCGGCGTGCTGACCGTGCTCGACGGCTTCGCCGCCGACGGACTCGCGCACGTCGAGGCCGCGGTCGCCGCCGCCCCGAACGACGCGGCGCTCGCGTCGCTCTGCGGCACGGTCGTGCGCGACGCGCCGCACCTGCCGGACGCGTGGCGCCGCAACCGCGCACGCGAGCTCTACGCCAAGGCGGTCGAGCTCGAGCCCAGGAGCTACCGCGCCGCGCTCGAGCTCGCTCGACGGCTCGCGAGCGAGGACAAGAAGGAGGACGCGCTCGTCCGCTTGAACGCGCTGACCGAGCTCGCGCCCGAACGCGAGGAGGCGTGGCTCGAGCTGGAGCGCGTGTACGACGATCTCGGGCTGACCGTGCAAGCGGAGCGCTCGCTCGAGCGCGTGTTCGCCGCGCCGACACCGTCTTGGAGCGCATTCGAGCGCGCGATCGCGCGTCTCGACGGCGCGGGACGCTCGACCAGCGCCTACCTCGCGCTCGTGCGCGCGGTCGGAGCGGTCGGGGCGACCCAATCGCGCCTCGCGGCGCTCGCGTACCGCGCGCACTCGCTCGGGCTGGTCGACGAAGCCGAGCGCTGGCACCGCGCGCGCGTCGCTCGCGCCGTGATCGCCGATCCGCTGCTCGACTACGCGGGCTTCCTGCTCGAGGTCGGTCGGCTCGACGACGCGGACGCGGCGTTCGCGCGTGCCGCGGAGCTCGCGCCGAGCGCGTCCGAGCCCTGGCGCAGGCGCGCCGAGCTCGCGCACCGGCTGGGCCGGCGCACGGACGAACGCGAGGCTCTGGTGCGCGTGCTCGCGCTCGAGCCCTCGGACCGCGCCTCGAACGTCAAGCTCCAAGCGCTCGACGCCGAAGGTCCGCTCGCGCCGATCGACGCGCGCCGCCGCGCGCTCGACGAGCGTTCGAAAGCCGCGTACGCGAGCTACGCGCCGGTGCGCTCCGACGAATCGGTCGTGCGCGTGCTCGATTGGTCGGACACGGTCGTGTTCGCCGACGGCGGCTACGAGGCGCTCACGCACACGATCCTGCACCTGCGCGACCTGCAGGCGTGCGAAGCGCACGGCACGCAACGACTGCCGGGCGAGGTGCTCAAGGTCGTCACGCGCAAGGCGGACGGGCGCGAGATCGAGCCGATCGAATCCGACGGCGAGTACGTGATGCCCGCGCTCGAGCCCGGCGACTTCGTCGAGACCGTCACCGTCGACTGGAGCCCGCCCCCGGGCGACGGCGTGGTCCGTTTCCCGCGCTGGCACTTCGCGTCGGTCGACGAGCCCTTCCACCTCTCGCACTACTCGGTGACCGCGCCGCCGTCGCTCGGCTTGGTGGTCGCGCGGCGTCACTTCGGCGAGCTCGTCGACGTCGCAGCGCGCGAAGGCGCGAACGGCGACGGCACGTATACGTGGACCTTCGAATCGCACGACGCTCCGCGGATCGTCCCCGAGCCGGGCGCGCCGCCGCCCGAACGGTTCCTGCCGAACGTCGAGTTCGGCATGCGTCCGAACCTCGACCGCCTCGCGGCGGCGCTCGCGTCGTTCGCGGCCGTCAGCTCTCGGGTCACGCCGCCGATCGAGCAGGCGTGCCGCGAGGCGCTCGCCGCTCTCGACGGCGCCGCGAACCCGGCGAGCGAGGACGCCCGAGCTCGCGCGCTCTACGCGTGGGTCGCGAAGAACCTCGACCGCCGCAACTCGGGCACGTTCGCGTCCGCGACGTGCGCGCTCGCGACCCGCGACGGCAATCCGGTGTGGCTCTTCTCGGCGCTGCTCGACGCGGCGGGGATCGAGCACGAGATCGTGTTCTCGCGCGATCAGGATCCGGCGGCGGACCTGGAGAAGCAGGACGAGTTCTTCGACGTCAGCCGTTGGCTCGGGCGGATGCTCGTGCGCGTCCGACCGAAGGACGGACCGGAAGCCTGGTGTGACCCGTCGTCGAAGACGCTGCCCTACGGCAAGACGATCGGGCAGGCGCCGCGCGCGGAGGGCTTCGGCACGCGCTCGCGTCGCTTCCTGACGATGCCCGACCTGCCGCTGATCGACCGAGTCGGCCAACGGATCGAGCTCGACGTCAAGGTCGCGGCGGACCGCTCGGCGGAGGTCGACATCTCGTTCCTGCTGACCGGCAACGTCGCATTCGCGCAGAAGGAGAGCTTCCGCGACATGCCCAAGGCGCAGCGCAAACGCACCGCGACGCAAGTCGCTGCGAGCCTGGTGCCCAACTTCGACCTGGCGAGCTTCGATTTCGCGAACGTCGACGGCGACGACCTGCCGCTGGTGTTCACGATGAAGGGCAAGGTCAAACGGTTCCTCGACGACGCCAACGGCGAGCTCTCGGCGAGCTTCCCGCTGCCGCCGCTCGACCTCGCGAGCCAACTGACCGGCGGCGACGGCGCGCGCAGACTCCCCTACTACCTCGGCGGCGCGTTCGTGACGTCGGCGGAGGTGCGGATCGAGCTACCCGAAGGCGTGACGCTCGACGGCGACGGTCCGCAGGGCGCGCTCTCGTTCGGCGACGGCACGTACACGCTGACGACGCGGCCCGGCGACGGTCCGAGGAAGTGGGTGCTGCGGCGCGCGCTCGCGCTGCCGCCGTTCCTGATCCCGAAGGAGCGCTACGAGACGTTCGTGCAGTTCGCGAGCGCGGTCGACGAGCTCGAGCGCGCGCGGATCAGGTTCCGGCGCTGACGCCGCTCATCGCGCGCGCCAGACGCTCTTCGGTGGCGTCGGCGCGCGCGACGTCGTCGACGATCCGGCCTTCGCAGAGCACCAGGATGCGCGTCGCGAGCTCGAGGAGCTCGGGCAGGTCCGACGTCGCGAACACGACCGCGCGGCCGCTCGCGGCGACGCTGCGGACGAGCTCGTGCAGCTCGTGTTTCGCGCCGACGTCGACGCCGCGCGTCGGCTCGTCGAGCAACAGCAACGCGAGATCGCGCTCGAGCGTCCGGCAGAAGATCACCTTCTGCTGATTGCCGCCCGACAGCGTCGCCACCGGCGCTTCGAGCGACGCGTACTGCGTCCCGAGGCGCGCGAGCGACTCGCCCGCCGCCTCCGCCTCGCGGGAGCGCGCGAGCCAACCGAAATGCGCGAAACGCCGCTCGAGCCCGAGCGACCAGTTCGCGCGCACGCCGAGCGCGGCGACCAAGCCCTGGCGCTTGCGGTCTTCCGGCACGAGCGCGATCCGCGCCGCGAGCGCCGCGCGCACGTCGCCGAGAGCCACGCGCCGGCCTTCGACCGTCACTTCGCCGCGCGCGTCGGGATCGAGGCCGAACAGCGCTTCGAGCAGCGGCGTGCGGCCCGCGCCGACCAAACCGGCGAGGCCGACGAGCTCGCCCGCGCGAACGTCGAACGAAACGCCGGCGAGCCCCCGCGGCGAAGTCAGGCCGCGCACGGAGAGCACGAGCTCGCGCTCGGCGACCGCGTCGCTCGTGCGCGCCCGCGCGAGCGGCCGGCCGATCATCGACTGCACCAGCACGTCCTCGTCGGCCTCGCCGCGCTTGAACGCGCGCACGAACGCGCCGTCGCGCAGCACGGAAACGTGATCGGCGATCGCGAGCACCTCGGGCAGGCGATGCGACACCCAGAGCACGGTCGTGCCCGCGGCGGCGAGCGCGCGCACGCGGGCGCAGAGGTCGACGGCCTCGCGCTCGTCGAGCGCGGCGGTCGCTTCGTCGAACACCAGCACGCGCGCACCGCGGTCGAGCGCGGCGGCGATCGACACCAGCGTGCGCGCGGCGACCGAGAGCTCGCCGACGCGTCGACGCGGGTCGACGTCGAGCCCGAGCTCGCCGAGCTTCGCGCGCGCCCGCGACTCGCACGCGCCGCGCCGCACCACGCCCGCGACGCTCGGCCATCGCCCGAGCGCGAAGTTCTCGGCGACCGAGAGATCGGGGCAGAGCGCGAGCTCCTGGTGGACCATCGCGACGCCCGCGGCGAGCGCTCGCGCCGGCGACTCGAAGCGCACGACGCGACCGTCGAGCCGGAGCTCGCCCGCGTCGGCGGTGTGCACGCCGGCGAGGATCTTCGCGAGCGTCGACTTGCCCGCTCCGTTCTCGCCGACGAGCGCGTGCACCTCGCCCTCGAGCGCGGTCAACGAGACGCCGCGGAGCGCGTGCACGCCGCCGAAGCGCTTCTCGACCCACCGGAACTCGACGCGCGGCGTGCTCACGCGCGAGAGCGTGCTCTCGACCGCGCCCTAACGCAACTCCTCGGCGTGGATCACCCGCCCGCGCGCCGTCGGGTCGAACGCGAGTCGGACCAGCGCTCGCGCGAGATCGGTCCCGCGGATCGAACGATAGCGGTCGCGCAGTCGTCGCGCGCCGAGCAGGCCGGCGAGCGCGAGCACCGCGTCTCCTGTCGCAGCGCCGAGCGTCTCGCCGAGCCGTCGTTCGTCGCGGTCGGGACCGGTGATGAAGCTCGGTCGCACCAGCGTCCAATCGTCGAGCGCCTCCCGCACCGTCGACTCGATCCGCCAACGCGACGCGCGGTACGGATTGCGCGTCCCCGGCGCGGTCCCGATCGACGAGAGGAAGACGAAGCGCGGCTCGTGCGCGAGCGCGGCGGCGGCGCGGACGAGCTCGGTCGTCAACGCGACGTCGATCGACTGGTAGCTCGGCTTCTCGCCGCGCGCGGTCCGCGCCTCGCGCCGAGCTCGCGCCCACGTCGTGCCGAGCAGCGCGAACACGTGCGTCGGACGCAGCTCCGCGAAGCGTCGCTCGAACGCGCCCGCGCCCCACGGCGTCGAATCGATTTCGGAGCCGAGCTCGCGGAACGCGGTCGACCAACGCTCGAACTCGCGCGACTCGCGGCGCACGTGCGCGACGGTGCGCACGCCGTGCGCTCGGAGCTCGCGCACCACGCTGCGGCCGGTGTAGCCGGTCGCTCCGGCGACGAACGCGAGCTCCGCTGTGGACATCGCGACACTCTACGGCGTCGGAGCGACGTCGGATGCACGCCGCGGGTGTCCGACGTGTACGCAGAGCGCGGCTGGAGACAACCCGGGCTCGTGGGCTAAGGGACGACCATGTCCGACACCCTGCGCAAACCGTGGCTCGTCGCCGTTTGGCCGGGGATGGGCGCCGTCGCCCATCTCGCCGGCGCGCACCTCGTCAAGCGACTCGGCGCGCGGCCGGTGGAGACGCTCGATCCCGCGCCGTTCTTCGAGCTCTCGACCGTCGCGGTCCACGACGGCCTGGTGCGCGCGAGCCCACTGCCGCAGACCGTCGTCCACGCGTGGCGCGATCCGAACGGCGCGCGCGACCTGCTGATCGTCGTCGGCGAGCAACAGCCCGAGCGCGGCGCCGATCGCTACGCCCGTGCTCTGCTCGACGTCGCGGCGCGCTACGGCGTCGAGCGCGTCTTCACGTTCGCGGCGATGGCGAGCCCGATCTTCCCGGGCGCGGAGCCGCGTGTGTTCGCCGCGGCGACGACCGACGCGCTCGTCGCGGAGCTGCGCACCGGCGGCGTCACGTTGCTCGAGCGAGGCGAGATCGGCGGACTGAACGGCGTGTTCCTCGCGGTCGCCGCCGAGCGAGCGCTGCCGGGCACGTGCTTGCTCGGCGAGTTCCCGTTCTTCGCGGGCAACCTGCCGAACCCGCGCGCCGCGGCGGCGGTACTGCAAGCGTTCGGACGGCTTTCCGGCGTCGCGCTCGACGTCCAGGAGCTCGTCGACGATGCCGGCTCGATCGAGGCGGCGCTGCGCAAGCACCTCGAGCGCGCGCAACGCGAGGCGAGCCAGGCGACGGCTCGCGCCGAGGCGCCGAACGAGGAGTCGCGCGAGGCGCGGACCGAGAGACCGGCGGACGTCGCGGAGGAACCGGCGCCGGAGTTCGAGTTGCCCGAACCGCCGCCGGACGAGCCCGACGTTCCGCCCGAACAGACCGCGCGGATCGAGCAACTCTTCGGCGAGGCGAGAAGCGACCGCGCGAAGGCGTTGGAGCTGAAGCGCGAGCTCGATCGACGCGGGCTCTTCCGCCGCTACGAGGATCGGTTCCTCGACCTCTTCCGGAAGGCGGGCTGACGCGTCGGCGCGCGGCTCAGCGCGCGAGCCACTGCTTCCACTTCTCGGCCCACGCGTCGACGTCGGCGCGGGTGACGCGCGCGAGCGGATCGACCACGCGCGGCTCCGGCGGCGTCTTGCCGTCGAGCGCGCGCTCGACCAAGAGCTCGACCGAACGGTAGCCCCACCCCCAGCAGTCCTGCGCGAGCAGCACGTCGACGTGGCCGCTCTTCAGGTATTCGAGCTCCGCCGGCAGCGCGTCGACCGACACCACCTTGATCTCGCCGGGGCTCCACTTCAGCGCGCCGCGCGTGAACAACGGCCAGCCGCCGATCAGCGCCCAACCCTGGATCTCCGGGTGCGTCGACTGCGCGCGCGCGAGCGCCTCGGCGGCCTGCTCGGGCGTCTCGGGGTGGTAGAAGACGCCGTCGTCGAGGAGCCGCAGCTCGGGGTACTTCGCGAGCTCGGCCTTCACGCCCGCGACGCGCTTCTGCAGGTTCGGCGCGGTCGGGTTGCCCGCGAGGATCGCGATCGTGCCGCGCTCGTCGAGCGACCGCGCGAGCTCACGCAACACCGCGGCTCCACACGCTTCGTCGTCGGCGCCGTAGAACGCGAAACGCTTCGACCGCGGCGCATCGGAATCGAAGCAGACGACTGCACTACCCAGTTCCACCGCTTTGTCGATTGCGGCATTGCAGGTGTTCGCATCCGAACAGGAGACGGCGATTCCGGAAGCTCCAGCTCGCGCGAGAAGCTCGATCGCAGCCGCCTGCTTCTCGGCGCTTTCTTCAGGCGGAGTCTGGAAATCGAGCACGATCGAGACGCCGCGGCGAAGCGAGAGCTCTTCCGCCGCCGCTTTCGCGCCTGCGTGCGCGGCCTGGAACACGGGATTCGACTGGCTCTTCGCGACGATGCCGATCACGAGCGCCTTGGCACCGTCGTCGGCGGGCTTCGCGCAACCGACCAACGCGACGAACAGGAACACGAGCGAGATTCGATTCATGGTGCGAAGCGCGGCGCGCGCCTTGCTCGCAGTCTAGCGAGTCTCGTCGCGCAGTGCGTACTCGGCAGGAACTGTTGCGTACGCATCCGCGGCGGCGAATCGAACCGCGCGCGTGGGGACTCTTGGGCTTAGCCCTTCCATTTGCTCGCGCGTCTCTGACTTCAGGAGTTCGACATGTCCCTCTTCGCTCTCGTCCTCGCGACCTCCGCCTTGCAGGCGACGGTCGGCAGCACCGTCGCTCACCAAGGCGGGCCTACGCACCAGCCTCCGACCCCGAAGGACTTCCGCGTCGAAGTGCTCGCCGCCAACGACCTCGGCATGCACTGCATGGACCGCGAGTTCTCGATCTTCTCGATCCTGCCTCCGTTCAACGTCGTGCGCGCGCAAGTCGTGCAACCGACGGATACCTCGAAGCCCAAGCTGCTCGACGACCAGTGGATCGAAGTCACGTACCAACCGGTGACCGACCCGAACGGCTCGCGCAACTCGACGAGCCTGGGCAAGACCGACTTCTGGCAGAACGTCCTCGGTCTGTTCGGCGTCGCTCTCCCGCAGGGCATGGGCTTGACCGGCCTCTACATGCCGGCGGAAGCACCGACTCCGGGCCCGCAGCCGATGACCTACGACGCGGCGACCAAGAGCTGGACCGCGTTCGGCATCCCGATCACGCCGATCGACGACGCGGGTCAGACCAACCCCTATCCGTTGCTGCGCATCGTCGCGCGCTGGAAGGCGAGCCATCAGCCGCTCGCGTACCTGGACGTCGTGGTGCCGGTCGCGCAGGAGACCGACTGCTCGAACTGCCACGCCACGGGCGGGATCGCGGCGACGAAGCCTGCGGTGCGTTGGTCGAACGATCCGGACCTCGAGCGGCAGACCAAGTTCAACGTGCTCAAGCTCCACGACTTCGCGCAAGGCACCAATCTGATGGGCGCGCAACCGGTGCTGTGCGCGTCGTGCCACTACTCGCCCGCGCTCGACCTCTCGGGCAGCGGTCCGCAAGGCAGCCAGATCGGGCACGTCACCTTCTCGGCGGCGATGCACGAGTACCACGGCGAGCTCGTCGACGGCCAAGGCACACCGGTGTTCCCGCACAACGGCACCGCGGACCAGACGTGCTACCAATGCCACCCGGGTGCGATCACCCAGTGCGCGCGCGGCGCGATGAAGACCGGCGGCATGGAGTGCCTCAGCTGCCACGGCGACATGCTCGCGGTCGGCGGGAAGTTCCCGCTGCTGCCCGGCGGCTCGATCGACGGCACGAACGACGGCAAGCCGCGCCGGCCGTGGATGGACCTGCCTCGCTGCCAGTCGTGTCACACCGGTGATGCGGTGTCGCACCTCTCGGGCACCGGCTACGTGCTCGCCGCCGACGGCATCCGACTGAAGCAGGCGTACAAGACCGCGGACAACTCGGCCTCGGCGATCCTCGCGACCAACAAGCGCTTCGCGGAGAACACCAACAAGCTCTACCGCTTCAGCGCGGGCCACGGGAACTTGAGCTGCGAGAACTGCCACGGCTCGACGCACGCCGAGTGGCCGAACGCCAACGCGCTCGCGAACGACAACATCGCCGCGACGCAGCTGCAAGGACACTCGGGCGTCGTGATCGAGTGCTCGACGTGCCACCTGCCGAACACGCTGTTCCCGCAGACGCTCCTCGGCCCGCACGGGATGCACGTGGTCGCCGACCCGCGCTTCTACTTCGACGAGGACGGCCACGAGGACCTCTACGAGCACAACCCGAGTGCGTGCAAGTCCTGCCACGGCACCAACCTCAACGGCACCGCGCTCTCGCGCGCGGCGGCGAATCGCACGTTCGTGACCTCGGAAGGCACCTTCCACGTCACGAAGGGTCAGGCGATCGGTTGCACGCTCTGCCACGACAAGCCTTGACGCTCGCGCGCGCCGGGAAGCGTGCGTGAACCCTCTCTCCTCTCCAAACTCCCACGCACGCCGCGGGCACGTCGCCGCGGCGTGCGTTCGTTCGTGGGTCAGGCTGAGCGGCGCGTGCTGGCCACGCGATCGATCGCGACCGCGACGACGATCGCGAGTCCGAGGATGATCTTCGCGTACTCCTTCGACACGGAGAGCTCGAAGAGCCCGAAGTCGACGCGTTTGACCACGTCGATGCCGTTCTCGATCAGCTTGATCAGCAGCGCCCCGAGGAACGCGCCGAGCGCGGTGCCTCGGCCGCCGGAGAGGCTCGCGCCGCCGACGACCGCCGCGGCGATCACCGCGAGCTCGAGCCCCTCGCCGGTCGCGGTGTTCGCCGACTGATAGAAACCGGTCGACACGAAGCCCGCGAGGCCCGCCGCGAGCCCGGCGAGCACGTACACGCGGAGCTTGACGCGTCCGACCGCGATCCCGGCGTACCGCGCTGCCTCCTCGTTGCCGCCGACCGCGTACACCTCGCGTCCCCACACGGTGCGCGCGAGGAAGAGCCACGCGCCGAGCGCCGCGACGAGCATCACCGCGATCGGCACCGGCTGCAGGAACGCGCCCGCGAAGTCGACGCGCGCTCCGACGCCGTCCTCGGTGAACGAAAGCGGCAACGAGCGACCGAGGCTCGGCAGCGTCTTCTCCTCGACCGACACCAACGCGAGCCCGCGGAAGATCGACAGCGTCCCGAGCGTCGCGATGAACGGGTGCAGCCGCAGGCCGACGATCAACAGCCCGTTGACGAGTCCGCACGCGGCGCCGACGCCGAGCGCGACACCGAGCGCGAGCGGCAAGACTTCGCCGGCGGGCGCGTCGACGTCGAGACGCTCGGTGACCGCGGCGGTCGCGAGCGCGGAGAGCGCGAACACCGAGCCGACCGAGACGTCGATGCCGCCCGACACGATCACGATGGTCGCGCCGAGCGCCAGGATCGCGACCCACGACATCGGCACGAGCACGTTGGCGAGCAGGTTCTCGGCGCGCAGGAAGTTGTTGACGTCGCTGCCGCGCACGTGGATCGTGTCGGCGGCGAGCGTCAGGCCGACGCCGAGCGCGAGGATCGCGACGACGAGGCCGAGCTCGCTCCACCGACCGCCGCCGCGCTTCGCCGCCATGCGCAGAGGGAGCGCAATCGCGACCCGCTTGTCAACTCGGGCGACTGGAGGTTGGGGCCCGGCCCCGCCGAGGGGTACGCTCTGCGTTCGATGCCCGACCTCGAGCTCGTCGCCCATCGCGGCCTCGCCGCGCGTTTCCCGGAGAACACGCTCGCGGCGTTCGACGCCGCGTTGCAGGCCGGCGCGCGTCGGCTGGAGACCGACGTGCAGCTCAGCCAGGACGGCGTGCCGTTCCTCTTCCACGATCGGACGCTGAAGCGACTGACCGGCCTCGCGGGTCCGCTCCACGAGCGCACCGAGCTCGAGCTCGTCTCGATCGCCGCCGCGCATCGCGAGCGCTTCGGCCAACGCTTCGCCCGCGAGCACGTCGCGCGCCTCGACGAGCTGGTCGAGCTGGTTCGCCTGCGCACCGACGTGCAGCTCTTCGTCGAGCTGAAACGCGTGTCGCTGGAGCACTTCGGCATCGAAAGGGTGCTCGAACGCGTGCTCCAGTCGATCCAACCGCTCGGGGACCGCGCGGCGTTGATCTCGTTCTCGCTGCCGGCGCTGCTCGCGGCGCGTCGCGTGAATCCGCTCGCGCTCGGCGCGGTCTTCGATCGCTGGGACGAGCGCGCGGACCGCGCGGTGACCGAGCTCGCGCCCGAGTACGTCTTCTGCGACCTCGACGGGCTGCCGGCGACCGGCGAGCTCGCGCACCGCGGCGCACGGGTCGCGATCTACGAGGTCGGCGACGGCGCGACGGCGAAGGCGCTCGCCGCGCGCGGCGTCGAGCTCGTCGAGAGCTTCGACGTGGAGAAGCTCGCGAAGGAGCTCGCTTGAGCGTCGAGCACGACTACGACCTGGTGGTGATCGGCGGCGGCATCCACGGCGTCGGCGTCGCGCAAGCGAGCGCCGCGGCCGGTCAACGCACGCTGCTGGTCGAGGAGCGCTCGCTCGCCGCCGGCACGTCGTCGCGCTCGTCGAAACTGATCCACGGCGGCCTGCGCTACCTCGAGAGCGGCCAGTGGCAGCTCGTGCGCGAGTCGCTCGCCGAGCGCAACCTGCTGCTCGCGCTCGCGCCGAAGCTGGTCGAGCTCGTGCCTTTCCTGCTGCCGATCTACGCCGACGGCCAGCGCCGGCCGTGGCAGATCCGCGCCGGGCTCTCGATCTACGCGGCGCTCGCGAACTTGAAGCGAGAGGCGCTGTTCCAACGCCTGCCGCGGCGCGAGTGGGGCGAGCTCGACGGCCTCGAGCTGACCGGGCTCGAGGCGGTGTTCCGCTATCACGACGGCCGCACCGACGATGCGGCGTTGGTGCGCGCGGTCGCGCGTTCGGCCGAGCGACTCGGCGCGGAGCTCGCGCTCGGCACGCGGCTCGTCGCGGGCAGACGCGAAGGCGAGAGCTGGGTGCTCGAGCTCGCGTCCGCAACGGGAGAGCGCACCGTGCGCGCGTGCTGCCTCGTCAACGCCGCGGGTCCGTGGATCGATCAGGTGTCCGGTCGCCTGCGTCCGATCCCGCCGCGGCCGCGGGTCGAGTTGGTCGCGGGCACGCACGTCGAGCTCGACGGCGTGCTCGAGCACGGCGTCTACTACACCGAGGCGTCCGACGGCCGCGGCGTCTTCCACGTGCCGTGGAAGGGTCGCGTGATGGTCGGGACGACCGAGACGCCGTATCGAGGCAAGCCCGAGGAGCTCGCGCCGACCGAATCGGAGATCGAATACCTGCTCGCGACGCATCGCCGCTATTTCCCCACGCGCGAGCCGAAGGTCGTCGCGAGCTGGGCCGGCGCGCGCGTGCTGCCGTTCGCGAGCTCGCGCGCGTTCGACCGGCCGCGCGAGGTGCATTTCGTCTTCGACCTGCCGCAGCGGCCGAGTTTCGTCGCGGTCTACGGCGGCAAGCTCACCGGCTATCGCCTGACCGCGGAGAAGGCCCTGCAGTTCCTCGCGCTGACGCTTCCGCCGAAGACGCCGATCGCGCGCACGAGCGAGCTCCCGCTCGAGCCGGCCGACTAGGGATCCGCGCGGGAGCTCGGCGCGCCCGGTGAGCGACCGCGAGCTCGGACTGCGAGCACCGAGTCGACCGCGAGGTCCAACGCGCGCGCCTCGCGCCGTCGTCGTGGGTCACGGGCCCCAGGACCAGCCGACGAGCGACGCCGACCTCGCCGCGGAGTCGCCGCGCCGCGGACGGCTTGTGGATTCGGCCCTGCGGCACCGCCATACTCCGCCGCGATGAGCTCGTCCCTCTCGAAGCGCGTCCTGCTCGCGGCGGTCGTCGGTGCGGGGCTCGGAGCGCTCGCGTTCCACTTCGTCGGCCCGACGGTCGGCGTCGCGGCGGACGCGATGAGCGACGGCCAGCGTTGGCTCGCAGGGCTTGACAAGTACGCGATCGGGCCGCTCGGACAGATCTTCCTGCTGCTGCTCTTCATGCTGGTCGCGCCGCTGCTCTTCGCCGCGCTCGCGCTCGGCATCGCCGGTTTGAAGGACCTGAAGAGCCTCGGTCGGCTCGGCCTGAAGACGCTCGCGTACACGGTCACCGTCTCCGCGATCGCGGTCTTGCTCGGCGTGACGTTGGTGCAAGCGCTCCAGCCGGGCGCCGGCGTCGATCCCGCGATGCGAGAGCGCATGCTCGCCGGCGCCGCCGAGCGCGCGGCCTCGGTCACCGGCGGCGGACCGGTGAAGACCGGCGTCGAGCTCTTCGTGCAGATGGTGCCCGACAACGTCTTCAAGACGACCGCCAACGGCGACTACCTCGCGTTGATGATCTTCGCGCTCTTCTTCGGCGTCGGGATGGTGCTCGTGAAGAGCCCGAAGGTCGACGCGTTGCGCGACGCGCTCGAAGGGCTCTACGAGGTGATGATGAAGCTGATCGCGATCGTGATCGGCTTCGCGCCGATCGGCGTGTTCGCGCTGATGTTCACGCTCACCGCGCAGCTCGGGTATGAGGTGCTCTCGTTGCTCGCCGGCTACGTCGGCGTCGTGCTGCTCGGGCTCGCGCTGCACCAATTCGTCGTGTACTCGCTCGCCGTCAAGTACCTCGGCGGGATGAGCCCACTGCGCTTCTTCCGCGACGTGCAGGAGGCGATGATCACCGCGTTCTCGACCGCGTCGTCGAACGCGACACTGCCGACCGCGCTGCGGGTCGCCGAGGAGAAGCTGAAGCTCCCCCACCACGTCAGCCGGTTCGTGCTGACGCTCGGCTCGACCGCGAATCAGAACGGCACCGCGCTCTTCGAGGGCGTCACCGTGCTCTTCCTCGCGCAGTTCTACGGCGTCCATCTCGAGCTCTCGCAGCAGATCATGGTGGTCGCGGTGTGCGTGCTCGGGGGCATCGGCACCGCCGGAGTGCCGTCGGGCTCGCTGCCGGTGATCGCGTTGATCCTCGGCATGATCGGCGTGCCGGTCGAGGGCGTCGGGATCATCGTCGGCGTCAACGGCTTCCTCGACATGTGCCGCACGACGCTCAACGTCACCGGCGACCTCGCCGCGGCGGTCGTCGTCGCGCGAGGCGAGCCGTTCGAGCCCGGAGACGCACGGCCGTGAAGCACGAACGCGAGCGGCACTTCATGACCGCGCCGGTCGGCGCGTTCTTCGGCTATCGGCCCGGTCCACGCGATGCGCGCCACGCTCGCGTCAGCCTCGAGCCGCGGCGCGAGTTCCTGCAAGGCCAGGAGCGCGTCCACGGCGGGATCCTCGCATCGCTCGCCGACACGACGGCGGTGTGGCTCGTCTATCCCGAGCTCGACCGCGGCCGCACGCTGACGAGCATCGAGTTCAAGCTCAACTTCCTGCGCCCCGCGACGCTGACGGGCGGTGAGCTGGTCGCCGACGCGACGTTGGTGAAGCTCGGTCGGACGATCGCGCTCGTCGACGTCGAGGTCGCGCAAGGCGGAGGGCTGGTCGCCAAGGGTCTCTTCACCTACTTGGTGCTCGAGCCCCCCGCCGCGCAGGCGTGACGTCGCTCAGTTGACGAAGTCGATCCGGAAGGCGTTCGAGAAGTTGATCGCCTTGCCGCAGGGACCGTTGATGCTGTCGCGGAACCACGCTTGGAAGTACCACGTCGTGCCGGGCGTGATCAGCGCCGGCACGATGTTGACCGGGTCGATCAGCGTGTAGGAACCGACCGGACCCGAGTTCTGCACCGAGAAGCGCTTGGTGAAGCCTCCGACGCAGCGCAAGCCGTCTCCGAACGGCAAGCCGTTGCCGCCGCCGACGACGGTCGTGCCCATGTAGACGAGCCCGAACTTGTTGCTCGGCATGTGGATCACGTAGATCGACGTGTCCTGCGCGGCGACGCTCGCTCCGCCGAAGTTGTAGAGCAACGCGCCCTTGCCCGACGTGTTGCGGCAACCTTCGCCGGCCTGGCCGAGGTTCGAGCACGGGCAGTTCACTCCGGAGCCGTCACCGAAGCACACCGCCGTCCCCGCGCCGGGTTGGCACTCGTCGGGAATGCCGTCGGTGTCGACGTCGAAGCTCGCGGTCGCGAGCTCGCACGCATCGCCGATCCCGTCGACGTCGCAATCTTCCTGCAACGGGTTGAAGCCCGTCGGGCAGTTGTCGACGCAGTTCGCGAGCCCGTCGCCGTCGGCGTCGACGTCCGAGACTCCGCAGCCGCAGATGCCCGGCGCGATCTTCGCCGGGTCGAGCGGACAGCCGTCGTTGCAGTTCGCGGTGCCATCGCCATCGCTGTCGGTGTCGGGCGTGCCGCAGCCGCACTGGCCGGGCGCGACCTTGCCCGCGTCGAGCGGGCAGCCGTCGACGCAGTTGGCGGTGCCGTCGCCGTCGCTGTCGGTGTCCGGAATGCCGCAGCCGCACTGCCCCGGCGCCGACTTGTTCGGATCGCTCGGGCAGCCGTCGATGCAGTTCGCGACGCCGTCGCCGTCGTTGTCGGTGTCCGGGTTGCCGCAGCCGCACGCGCCGGGGTTCGACTTGGTCGGGTCGGACGGGCAACCGTCGAAGCAATTGGGCACACCGTCGCCATCGCTGTCGGTGTCGGCGATGCCGCAACCGCACGAGCCCGGGCTCTGCTTGTTCGGATCGTTCGGGCATCCGTCGATGCAGTTCGCGACCCCGTCGCCGTCGGTGTCCTGGTCGCTCACGCCGCAGCCGCAGATCCCCGGCGTGGTCTTGCCCGCATCCGCCGGGCACCCGTCGACGCAATCGGGCACGGCGTCGCCGTCGCTGTCGACGTCGCTGACTCCGCAGCCGCATGCGCCGGGTTGGGACTTCGCCGAGTCGAGCGGGCAGCCGTCGGTGCAGTCGCTCGTGCCGTCGTTGTCGGTGTCGTTCGGCGTGCACGAGCAATCGCCGAGCGCGCCGACGATGCGCATGTAGAAGCCGCCGTAGATGCCGTTGAACGGCGCCTGGCATCCGGTGCTCTGCGATCCCGAGCCTTCGCGGAAGTACGTGTTGTCGTTCGCGAGCCCGGTGCCCAGGTTGCCGGGGTTCTTGAACACCGTGCCGTCGCCTGCGGCGCAGAAGCCCGGCTGAGTCAGGTCACCGGCGATCACGAAGCCGCCGACGGTCGACGTCGTCGTCCCGGTCTGGTTCGGCATCGAGAGCGCGTAACCGAAGCCATCCGACGTGCTGATGCCGTCGTGCAACCCGTCGGCGTCGGCGAGCATGCAGAACTCGGCACCGCCGCTCAGGTTGACGGTCACGATGTAGCAGCTGAGCACGCCGGCCTGCGTCGAGGCGGGCAAACCAGTCAGCGTGAAATCGGCGGTCGGCACACCGGCGGCGACGACCGAATCGCAGTCGTCGTAGTCCTGGAAGAAACGCACGCGCACCGTCGCGCCGGGACCGCCGGACGCGACCTGCAGCTCGCGCGTGCAATACGAGACGTCGAACGACGTGATCTTGTAGCTCTGGTTGAAGCCCGCGGTCGGCGCCGGCGCGGAGGTCGACGGGATCTCTCCGTCGTCGAGCAGCGTCGAGCCCGAGAGCAGCGGCGCGAACTGGCTGGTCGGACACGTGTTCGCGTAGACGACGGCGCCGATCGATACCGGTGCGTCACCGACCGGCGCGCGCAGCGTCCGTGTGGCGACGTCGTACGTGCCGCCGAAGCGGATGTCGGTGCCGCACGGCGCGCAATCGCGATCCTGCGCGAACACCGGCCCTACGAAAGCGAGCAGTAGGAATGCGGAAATCGAGTTCATCTGGCGAGCTCCTTCGAGGGATTGCGAGAAGGGCGCGCGAAGGCCTCGGGAGTGACCGCTCGCGCGCGGAGCGCAAGATGATAAGGGCGCGCGGCGAATCGCGCTGGCTAACGAACCCGTCAACGCCCGGCGCCGAACCGCGCAAGCTTTTCCACACCTCGCGGCCTGCGAGCCGCGCGGCAAACGAAGGTGAAACGTCGCGGTCTCGATCGCTCGCCGGCGCCTCTCTGAGGGCGGATTCGCCGGGGTCCCTACGCGCCGCGAACACGGGAGACCCTCGCCCGCACGCACGCGAGCCGACGTCGTTGCGCCGTTTCGCGCGCTGGGAAGTGCGCTCGGCCGTGCGTCGCGCGAGGTGGGCCGGCGCGCGAGGTCACGCCGGCAGGCGCGTGCCTTCGGTCCGCGTCAACGCGGCGAACAGCTCGGCGAGGCGCGCGGTCATCGGCCACGAGCGACCGTCTCCGATCACGCGCTTGTCGCACTCGACGACCGCGACCAGTTCACCCATCGTGCCCGTCGTGAACATCTCGTCGGCGGCGTACACCTCGGAGAGCGAGATCCGTCGCTCGAACGTCGGGATGCCGGCCTTGCGCGAGAGCTCGAGCACCGTCGCGCGCGTGATCCCCGGCAAGCACGAGTCCGCGGTCGGCGTGTGGAGCTCGCCGCGACGGACGAGGAACACGTTGGTCGCGTTGGTCTCCGAGAGGAAGCCGTCGACGTCGAGCATCAGCGCGTCGTCGACGCCCGCGTTCTCGGCCTCGATCTTGGCGAGGATGT
>JADLBP010000267.1 GCA_020847695.1 Planctomycetota bacterium | reverse complement strand
GCTCGGACGTCGTGGCTCATGGTCGCGATGTTAGCGAGCGCGCGCCTTGGCACGCCAACGCAGCGCGAAGAGCACGAGCTCGTTCTCGTCGACCTCGCCGCCGGAGCGCTGCAGGCGTTCGAGCCGCGTCACGTCCTCGAGCATCGCGCGCTGCTCCTTCGCCGGCCGCGCCGCGAGAGCCGCGTGGAACGCGCGCTGCGCCGCCTCCTGCGGGATCACGCCGGCCGCCGCGGCCGCTTCCGCGGGTGACTTCGACTGCTCGAGCGCGAGCGAGCCCGCGAGCGCCTGGCGCAGGCTGCGCTTCAACGCCGGGGCCATCATCGCGAACAGGGCGGGCCGATCGAGCTTGCGCGTGCCGTCGTCCTCGCGCACGCCGTTCTGGTAGAGCGTGGTGATCCCGAAGATCGCGTTCGGCGCGTCGCCGCGCGCGAGGTCGTCGGCGACCTTGAACGGCGAGCCCGCGGCGTCGCTGGCGACCAGCTCGAAGAGCTTCGCCCCGCCGCCGCCCGCGATGCGGTCGAGCTGCGAATCGAGCGCGCCGAGGTCGTTGCCGCTCGCGGCGACCAACACCAGCGCCCCGTTCGCGTCGAGCTTGATCGAGCGCTCGCGCGCGCGGCCGACCAGCCACTGCACGAGCTCCGACTTGCGCGGATCCTGCGACGTGTCCCACGGAGGCGGGGACTCCCAGAGCTTGCGGCACGCGAGACTGATCCCGCCGGCGGCGGTCACCGCTTTCGCGAGCACCGAGTCCGCGCGCAGCGTGTCCGCGACCAGGACCAACCCGCCGGGCGAGTCGGACTTGCCGAGGAAGCTCGTGATGCCGCGCAGGATCATCGAGTCCTTCTTGGCGACCTTCTCCGGCGACTCGAGCACCACCAGCCGCGCCGCGGCGAACAACCCGGGCGAGCAGAGGTCGCCGACCAGACCCTGCGGCGCGAAGTCCGGCGAGTCCGCGTCGTGGCGGCAGATCTCGTGGCCGAGCTCCTTCGCGCGCGCGACGACGAGATCGAGCGCCCGCGAGCGGAAGTAGTTCTCGTTGCCGCGGATCAGGACCGCGCGCGGGAGCTCCTTCGAGCCCGCGAGCCGCGCCGCGAGCTCGCGCAACTGGGTCGGCGGATCCGGTTCCCTCGCCATCACGCACCTCCGAGCGCCAAATCGGTCGCGAGCCCGACGAAGTAGAGCACTCCGACCCAGCCGTTGATCGTGAAGAACGCGAGGTCGACGCGCGACAGGTCGTCGGCGCGCACCAGCGACTGCTCCCACGCGAGCAACGCCGCGACGACCGCGAGCGCGACGAAGTAGTACCACGAGAGCTCCGCGCGCACGCCGACGAACGCGAGCAACGCCACGGTCGCGACGTGCAGCGCGCGCGACAGCGCCAGCGCCCGCGCCGCGCCGAGCTTCGCCGGGATGGAATGCAGCCCCGCGCGGCGATCGAACTCGACGTCCTGGCACGCGTAGATCAGGTCGAAACCCGCGACCCACGCGAGCACCGCGCCCGCGAGCGCGATCGGCACCCACAGGTCGCCCGCGAAGTCCCCGCGCACCGCGAGCCACGCGCCGAGCGGCGCGAGCCCGAGCGCGAGCCCGAGCACCAGGTGCGCGGCGGCGGTGAAGCGCTTGGTCGCGCTGTAGCCGCAGAGCACCACGAGCACCGGGAACGAGCACCAACCGCACAGCGGGTTGATCGCGAATGCGGCCGCGACGAACGCGATCGCCGCCAGCATCGCGAGCACCGCGACGCTCCCGCGCGCGAGCTTGCCGGCCGGGATCTCGCGCGTGCGCGTGCGCGGGTTGCGCGCATCGAGCTCCGCGTCGAGCCAGCGATTGAACGCCATCGCCGCGGTGCGCGCCGCGACCGCCGCGACGACGATCCAGCCGAGCGTCGTCCAGCTCGGCCGCCCGCGCGCGGCGAGCCACGCCCCCGCGAGCGCGAACGGCAACGCGAAGATCGAGTGACTGAAACGCACCAGGCTGAACCACTGCCCGACGCGGACCGCGAGCGAGCCGCTCACGGCGCGCGCCTCTGCGCCGGGTCGCGCGGCAACGGATCGGGCGGCAGCGGATGGCCGGTGCCCGGGTCCTCGTGCTCGGCGGGCGGAGTCGAGGCGAGACCCTTCCAGCGCACCGACTTCGGGTGGTCGATGCGCAAGCGATCGAGGATCTTGCCGACGAGGTGTCCGACGAGGTCCTCGACGCTCTTCGGCCGATGGTAGAAGCCCGGGCTCGCCGGCAGCACCGTCGCGCCGAGGCGCGCGAGCCGCAGCATGTTCTCGAGATGGAGCTCCGAGTACGGAGCCTCGCGCGGCACGACCAGCAGCGGCCGGCCCTCCTTCAGCGCGACGTCGGCCGCGCGCTCGACCAGATTGGAGCTGAAGCCGACCGCGACGCGCGCGAGCGTGCCCATGCTGCACGGACACAGGATCACGCCGCCGGTCAACGCGGTGCCCGAGGACGGCGGTGCTTCGACCGCGTCGCTCGCGAACGCACGCGCGCCGGACGCGAGGCTTCCGAGCCAGCGCTCGAGCTCGCCCGCGAGCTTTTCGCCGTGCGCACCGGGATCGATGCCGAGCTCGTGGCGCATCACCTTCGCGCCGGCCTCGGTGACCGACAGGTCGACCTGGTGGCCGGACTCGAGCAACGCGCGCACCAACGCATCGGCGTAGGCGTGCCCGCTCGCACCGGTGAGGCCGACGAAGTAGCGACTCATGGGGTCAGAGGATGACTTCCGGTCCCGCGCCGACCAAGAGCGCCAGGTTGAATAGCCCGTGGGTCCAAGCGGCGACGCCCGGCCCGCGCAGGCGGAAGACCAGCCCGAGCAATATCCCCGCGAGCGCTCTCCACGTGAAGATCCCGGCGTCGAAAGCCTCGCCGCCGGCGCCGATCCAGCCCGTGCACGCCTCCAGGTGGAACGCGGCGAAGCACAGCGACGAGCCAAGCAGCGCGAACACCTCCGCCGCCGCGCGAGCGAGTCCCTCGGAGACGCCGAACGCGGTCAACGTGCGCAGGCTGAGCAGGTATCCGATGCTGTAGCCGCCGACGCGGAAGAAGAGCTCCTCCCACGCGCCGCCGCCCCACAAGAGCAACGCCGGCAGCAACGGGGGCGCGTCGGTGGGCATCGTCCAGGTGAGGTGCGCGCTCGGCAGCCAGCGCTCGAGCAGCGCGCCGAGCGCGACCAGCAGCGGTCCGAGCAGCACCGCGAAGATCGACCCTTCGAGCGCGATTCGAGCCACTCCCCAGCGCGCGCTCGCCCCGCGCCGTCGCGTCACGTACAGCGCGGCGAGCACGCAAACGCCGAGCACCGACCAACGCAGCCACGTGGTGCCGAAAAGCTCGATCGGCAGCGTCAACAGGAACTCGCACGCATTGCGCGGCGGCGACGGCAGCTCGAACAGCGCGAGCTCGTACGCCGCCAGCATCGGCGCCATCGCGAGGAAGCCGAGCGCGAAGCTCGTCGAGGTGCCGGGCTCGGTCGCGCCGCGCGTCGAGGACCCCCGAGACCCTTCTCCTTCGGCCTCAGCCACGGGGTGCGGCGCGCTCGGGCACGCGCCCCCAATGCAGATACGCGATGCCGAAGGACAACGGTCGGTAGCCGCACTCGACCAGGCCGGCGGCCTCGAACCAGCGCTGGAACTCGTCCGGGCCGGGCCACGCGAGCACCGTGCGCGGCAGATAACGGTACGCCTCGGCGTCGCCGGAGATCCAACCGCCGATGCGCGGCAGCACGCGCGTGAAGTAGAAGCCGTACAGCGCGCCGATCACCCGGCTCTTCGGTGTGCTGAACTCGAGCACGAGCACGCGCCCGCCGGGCTTGACCACGCGCGCGAACTCGCAGAGCCCCGCGCGCGGATCGGAGAGGTTGCGCACGCCGAAAGCGACCGACGCGACATCGGCGCTCGCGGTGCGCACCGGCAGGCGCAGCGCGTCGCCGGTCGCGAAGACGCAGCGCGGGCGTCCGCTCGGCACCTTCGCCGGCGCGAGCCGGACCATCTCCGGCGTGAAGTCGACGCCGACCACGCGCGCGCCGTGCTTCAGGAACTCGAGCGAGAGGTCTCCGGTGCCGCAGCACGCATCGACGACGACGCGGCCGTCGAGTTCGCCCGCCGCGGCGATCGTTCGCGTGCGCCAACGCCGGTCGATGCCGAGCGAGAGCACGCGGTTCAACAGGTCGTAGCGCCCGGCGATCCGGGCGAACATCGAGCGCACCTCGCGCGGATCCGGCATGCGAACGGACTATCTACGCGAAGCGAGGGAGTGAAAACAACGGCGCCCGCGGCCGATCCGGTCGCGGGCGCCGATTCGAAGGCTCGTCGGTCGCTTACTGGCGCCAGTAGTCGCACAGGTACGTCGCGCCGGACGCCGGGATCGACTGCACGCCGGGCGTGTAGCCGTCGGTGTCCTGGCGCGTGCCGCCGACCATGCTCAGCACGTCGACCACGCCGGTGCCTTCCGAGGAGTTCGGCACCGCGAGGAAGATGAAGTTCGGCGTCTTCGACCCGACCAGACCCGGGCGCACGTACGACTTGCCGTTCAAGAGCAGCGGGAAGCCCGCCGCCTGTTGCGGGAAGAGGTTCTGCATCGCGCCGAGGTTCGCGAGGTCGTCGAGCGCGATGTCGACCGGCACGCCGGTCAACTGCGACGGACCGACCGAGAGGCCGACCTTGAACGACATGTCGCGCAACTGCGGCGTCGACAGCGACGTGAAGTTGAGCGGCAGCGTGCCGAAGATCGCGCTGTCGACGACCACGTTGGTGACCGCACCGCCTTGGTTGCCGGTCTGCGCGCCCGCGGAGGTCAGCTGGTTCTCGTGGACGACCCAGATCGAGCCGCCGAGGTTACCGAAGTCGACCGCGAGCTTCTTCGGGTTGGCGAACTTGAACGGCGTCACGCCGATCACGTCGTCGTAGCCCCAACCGTTGACGCCGTTCGGGCCGGACTCGAACAGCGCCAGCGTGCCGGTGCGGTTCAGGATCCACGCGAAGTAGACGTTGCGGAGGAAGCCGAAGCCCTGCTGACGCTGGGTGATCACGATGTCGAACGGGCGGTTCAAGCTCGACTGCACCGTCTTGCGGACGTTGAAGTCGAACGCCGAGATGATCGACACCGAGTTGTCGAGCTCGTTGCAGCAGAGGATGTCCTCGTTGCCCGGATCCCACGCGATGCCGCGCGGCGCGCGACCGACCTTGACCGTCTTGACGACGCGGTGGAAGTTCGACGACGTCGGGTTGATGTCGATGAACGTGACCGAGTCGGCGTTTTGGTTCGAAACCGCGAGGAAGTCGAGGTTCGGACCCATCGCGAGGTCGGTCGGGTCCGGAACCGCGATGCGCTCCACCACCGTCATGCGGTTGGAGTTGAACACCACGATCTCGCGACGGCCGCGGTCGGCCATGTAGAGGAAGTGGCCGATCTGCTGGCGCATCTGGTAGGTCGGGCACTGAGCGACCGACGTCTTGCCCGGCAGGCCCGGCCCGACGAAGTAGCTGTTCTGCAGCTTCGCGAGCGGCGAGGTCGGCGGCACGCCGTTCAGCGGATCGCCGATCGGGTTGCCGCCCGGCACCAACAGGTTGGTGACCGTCAGCGAGATCTCGGTCGACGTCGGCTCCTGGCCGCCGATGTACGGCGAGACGCAGAGCGGCGGGAACACCAGCGGCGGAGGGTTCGGGTGCGGTTCCCACGAGATCGGGTTCGCACCGCCGTCGACGAACGCCGCCGGGATCTGACCGGTGCCCGGGGGCCCGAGCGTCGTGCTGGTCGAGAACGCGGTGACCACCTGCTTCTTGCCGAGGATCGAGCACAGGTTGCCGCCGAGCGACGACTGGCAGCCGAGCGAGTCGAGGCCGTTGTTGTAGACCAGGTCGAGCGACCAGCCGATCGCCATGTCACCGATCGATTCGATGATCGGCGGACGGACGAGCAGGTCGTTCAGAGAGCTGTCCAGCGCCAGCGTGTACGGACCGGCGGAACCGCCGTTGACCGTGCAGTCGCCGGGCACGAGCGGCGGCTTGAGCAGCGACGACTGGAAGCGCAGGTTCGGGTTGTTCGGGAAGTTGCTGTTGCCCTTCGCGAACGTGAAGTAGTCGATGAAGGTCGGGTTGCCGCAACCCTGGCCGAAGCCGTTCAAGTCGATCACCGACAGGCCGGGCTGCGCGCCGCTGCGCGCGACGATGATCGCGCCCGGCGTCACCGGGGCGTTGACCAGGCCCGGGCCCTCGCCCGTGAAGAAGTGGGTGTTCGCACCGAGCGTGTTGACGTTGCCCGAGCCGAGCGCGCCGCCCGAGGCCGACGTGTCCGCGAACGCGCCCGCCTTGAACGTGACCGACACCTTGTTGAAGGTGTCGCACTGGAAGAACGCCGGACCGGAGCCGGGGAACGAGAACGAGGGCTTCATCACCCACGACGTGAAGTCGTAGATGCTGACCGGCGTCATCGTGAACGGCACGTTGACCGTCGAGGCCGAGGGGCCGAACGTGATCGCGGCCGCGCCGAACACCGGCACTTGCTTGGTCGTCGGCAGCGGGCCGAACGTCCACGGTTGCAGCGGCTCGGTGAAGCGGACGGTGATCGACGTTTGCGGATCGACGTCCTGGTTGTTGAACGAGGGATCGGTGTCCGGCACCGCCGCGGGCGGCGGCGTCGTCGCGACTTCGATCGGCAGCGTGTCGGGACCGACCGTCGTCGAGCCGACCGCCTGCTGCACGAACTGCGAGCCGTCGGACGAGCGGACCGACGTCGAAGCGACGATGCGGATCTGACGGTTCGCCGGGAACGTCTCGTGCGTCGCGAGGTCGCCGTCGTCGTCGACGACGAACACGAACGTGCGCGGGCTCGCGAGCACGTTCGAGCCGGTGAAGCCCGTCAGGCTCTCCGTGCCCGGGAAGCCCAGGCCGGGCGTCGCGCCGTCGACGTCGACCGCGACCGGCTTGCCGCCTTGGTTCTTGACCCACGTCTGCAGCGGGTACTCGCCGTTGACCGGCGTGCCCGCGTACGTCTTGCCGCCGATGAACGCCCGGCCCTTGACGGGCACGGACGACCCGGACGAGGGGTCGATCGCGATCACGTAGATCGCGCCGGTGAGCTGCGAGTTGACGCCCGCGGCGACGTTCGCCGACATCACCGAGTCGATGTCGATGTCGCGCGTGAACTCCGCGAAGACGAAGTGGTTGCCCGCGTCGCCGTTGGGCAGCGTCGCGTCGACCGGCCACTCGGTGGTCGGCAGCACCGGGTTGGACGCGGTCACGTTCGCGAGGAGGTCCTTCTCCTTGCGCAGCAGCACCACCTCTTGGGTGATGACGCCGTTCTTGATCTTGAACGCCTGGTGCGGAACCATCAGCCCGCGGCCGTTGGAGATTTGCACCAAGTCCATCGCATTGGCGCCGCTCGACGAAGATGAGCTGCTGCCGCCGCAGTTGATCAGGGTCAACGCGGAAAGGCCTGCCAAAGCCAGAGCCAGCCGTTGGTTCATTGCAGGAGACGCCTCGACGTGTAGTTGCAGGTGGAGAAGGTGCGAGAGTGTAACGGCACCCCCCCCACGAATGCCCGAACTAGTTCAGGCGTGCGTGGGGTTACCGGGAAGACCGTCCGCATCGGCGACCCGAGCGCTCGCTTCGTAGTCGCGCGGAGCCCTGCGGGACGCGACGGCGGGAGGCGGAACTCGGTGAACCCGGACCCCACCGTCACAAGGCACGTGCCCTGCGCGAGGGCCCGCGTCCAGCGGGGTGGGAGCCCGCATTCAAGCGGTTACGATAGAAGGGGTTAGGCATCCGTCAAGCCCGAAGCCCGACTGCTCGCGCAACTCCGCGACGGCGTCGGCACCGCTCGCGGGCTGTGCGGAAGCGAGCAGCGGCACCGGTGACGCGCTCGCGGTGCGAGTCGAGCGCCGACGCGCTCGCGGCGTGAGTCGACCGCCGAGGTTCCCGGACGTCGGGTCGCGCGCGCGGTTCGGGGACCCATCGCTCTCCGGCGCGGCGCCGAGCGCGCGGCTCACGCCTCGCGCGGCGGCACGCGGGTGGCCGGCCGAACGCTCGCTCGCGGCGGTCGGGCGCGGCGCGCCGAGCGAGGACTTGCCGCGGTCGACTGCTAAGGTACGCGCATGGAGGAGATCCGCTCGGTGTTCCAGCGGGCCGCGGCCGCGGAGGACGCGGTCGAGGGCGTCGTCGCCGAGCGCGAGCTCGAGAACTCGCTGCGCCCGCGGGTGTTCTCCGAGTTCGTCGGCCAGGCGCGCACGGTCGAGAACCTGCGCGTCGCGATCGCCGCCGCACGCGTGCGCAAGGAAGCGCCCGACCACATCCTCTTCTCCGGCCCGCCCGGCCTGGGCAAGACCAGCTTGGCGCGCATCGTCGCGGCGGAGCTCGGCTCGAACCTGCATTCGACCACCGGTCCGGCGCTCGAGCGCGCGCGCGACCTGGTCGGCATCCTCACCCACCTGAAGCGCGGCGACGTGATCTTCATCGACGAGATCCACCGCGTGCCCGCCGCGGTCGAGGAGTACCTCTACACGGCGATGGAGGACTTCGCGGTCGACCTGACGCTCGACCAGGGCGCGAACGCACGCGTGCTCAAGCTGACGCTCGAGCCCTTCACGCTGATCGGCGCGACGACGCGCGAGGGCCTGCTCTCCGCGCCGTTCCGCGGACGTTTCGGGCACCTCGAGCGGCTCGACGCGTACCCGGCCGACGAGCTCGTCGAGATCCTCGCGCGTTCGGCGCGCATCTTGGAAGTCCAAATCGGCGCCGACGCGCTCGCCGTGATCGCCGGACGCAGCCGCGGCACGCCGCGGATCGCGAACCGCTTCCTGCGGCGTGTGCGCGACCTCGCGCAGGTCGAGCGGAAGCAGAAGGTCGACGTCGAGCTCGCCGTCGCGGCGCTCGCACGGCTAGGCGTCGACGAACGCGGGCTCGAGGAGATGGATCGCCGCATCCTGCGTTGCCTCGCGGACGCGCGCGGCGAGCCAGTCGGCTTGAAGACGCTCGCCGCGGCGATCGGCGAGAGCGAAGACACGATCGAGGAGGTCTTCGAGCCGCACCTGCTGCGCACCGGCTTGATCCAGAAGACCGCGCGCGGCCGCACGCTCTCCGAGCTCGGCGCGCGCTCGCTCGGCCTCGATCCGAAGCACGTCCTGCGACCGCCGTCGGCGGCGGGCGATCTGTACGCGTGAGAGCGAGCGCGTTCGTCCTCGTGCTCGCGCTCACCGCGGGCTGCGCCGGCGCGCAGGGCTCCGACCGACCGACCGATGCGTCGTCGGCGCCCGCGAACGCGAGCGCGCCGCGCGCCTCGACCACCCCGGCTTTGCCGCGCTGGAGCGCGAACCAGCCGGTGCGCGTCCGGCTCTCGGGCTTCGAGCGCGCGAACGAGCTCGAGGTGCTCCGCGGCAGCGGCGAGCGCGTGCGCGTCGCGCGCGAAGGCGACCTGGTGCGACGTGCGAACGCCGACGCCGAGCGCGAGGTCCGCCTCGCGTCGCCCGACGCGCGGCCGCTGCGGCTCGGCGCGCTGCGCGTGCACGGCGAGCTCGCGATCCGCGCGCGCAAGAGCGGCGGCCTCGAGGTCGACGCGTTGGTCGATCTCGAGCGCTACGTCGAAGGCGTGCTCGCGGGCGAGCTCTCGCTCTGGTCCGCGTCGCCCGCGGAGCTCGAGGCGCAGGCGATCGCGGCGCGCAGCTACGCGGTGTGCGCGCTCCAACACCGCTCGCAGAAGTCCCCCACTCCCTACCTGTTCGCCGACACGCGCGACCAAGTCTTCGAAGGCCCGCCCGACCTCGGCACCCGCGGCGAAGCGCAACGCGTCGCGGCGCGGTTGCGCGCCGCGCTCGATGCGACCCGCGGACGCGTGCTGCTCGAAGGCGAACGCGTCGTCGACGCGCGTTTTTCGGCGGCGTGCGGCGGCCGCACCGCGGACGCGCGCGAGCTCGCGCCCGAAGCCGACTTCGAGTGCTTGCGCTCGGTCGCGTGCACGATCTGCAGCGAGGACTACGTCCGCCCGCTCGAAGCCTCGGCCGCTCGCGTCGACGACGTCGGTTGGCGCGCGACGCTCGGCGCCGACGAGCTCTCGCGCGCGCTCGCGCTCGACGGGCCGTGCCTCGAGCTCACCGCGACGCG
Source organism: Planctomycetota bacterium (assembly GCA_020847695.1). Taxonomy (GTDB): domain Bacteria; phylum Planctomycetota; class UBA1135; order UBA1135; genus JACRIN01. The sequence goes on along the minus strand of JADLBP010000267.1, from coordinate 2,783 downwards.
CGACGACGGCCGCGGGCGCTGGATCGAGGTCGAAGCGCGCAGCGCGACGACGACCCGCAAGCTCGCATTCGTCGACGTGCGCGCCAAGGTCGCCGGAGGCAAGCTCGCGAGCCCGTGGATCGTCACGCTGCGCCTCGACGGCCGCGGCGGCGCGACGTTCGTCGGCCGAGGCCGCGGGCACGGCGTCGGACTCTGCCAGCGCGGCGCGCGCGGGCTCGCCGCGCGCGGCTGGGACGCCGAACGGATCCTCGGCCACTACTTCCCGGGCGCGCGCGTCGGCGACGTCGCACGATGAGCTTCGCGCGCGAAGGCTTCGGCTACCGGGTGCTCGCGCGTTCGCGCGAGAACCGCGCGCGCGTCGGCGTGTTCACGACGCCGCACGGAGTGGTGACGACGCCCGCGTTCATGCCGGTCGGCACGCGCGGCACGGTCAAGGGCGTGCAGCCCGAGGAGCTCTTCTCGCTCGGCAGCCGGATGATCCTCGCGAACACGTATCACCTCGCGCTGCGGCCCGGCGAGGACGTCGTGCGCGAGCTCGGCGGCTTGCATCGCCTGATGAACTGGAACGGACCGATCCTGACCGACTCCGGCGGCTATCAGGTCTTCAGCCTCGCCGATCTGATGAAGCTCGACGAAGGCGGCGTCACGTTCCGCTCGGTGATCGACGGCGCGAGCCTGCGCTTCACGCCCGAGCGCGTGATCGAGATCGAGCGCGCGCTCGGCGCCGACGTCGCGATGGCGTTCGACCACTGCGCCGACGACCCGCTCGATCGCGCGAAGGTCGAGGACGCGACGCTGCGCACGCATCGGTGGCTCGAGCGCTGCGTGCGGCGCCACCGCGAGCTCGACGGCGAAGGCAGCGGCCAGACGCTCTTCGGCATCGTCCAAGGCGGCGCGTTCGAAGACCTGCGAGCGCGCTCGGTCGAAGCGGTGACCAGCCACGACCTCGTCGGCTACGCGATCGGCGGCGTGTCCGTCGGCGAGACCCGCGATGCGATGCGGATCGCCGTGCGCTCCGCCGCGCGGCGGCTGCCGGAGGATCGGCCGCGCTACCTGATGGGCGTCGGCACGCCGCTCGACTTCGTCGAAGCCGTCGCGGAAGGCATCGACCTGTTCGACTGCGTCACGCCGACGCGCCACGGCCGCACCAAGCAGGCGTTCAGCTCGCAGGGGCTCGTCAACATCGAGAACGCGCGCTTCGCCCGCGATCCGCGGCCGCTCGATCCGCGTTGCGCGTGCCCGGCGTGTCGCGGCTTCAGCCGCGGCACCTTGCGGCACCTCGCGAAGAGCGACGAGATGCTCGGCGCGATCCTCTTGACGCTGCACAACCTGCGGTTCTTCCACGCGCTGTTCGACGACTTGCGCGCGGCGATCGAGTTCGGCGGCTGGGCCGAGCTCGCGGCGCGCGTCGAGGGCGACATGGCCCGCGTGCTGCCGCCCGAGCTCTGACGCTCACTCGAACGCGATCGAGAACGTCTCCTTGCCGGTGAACGAGGAGAGCTGCGAGAGCTCGCGCTCCTCGCCTCCGAACGCGATCGTGAACACCATGTCCTGCTTGCGCGCGAGCTCGCATTCGAGCTCCAGCGTCTGGATCCGGCCTTGCGTCGCGTTCCACACCAGCCGGCCTTCGCCGGTGTACGTCTGATCCTCGAGCGCGCTCACGACCTCCGGCGACATCGCGCCGGAGTGCGGATCGTTCGGACGGTCCGCGTTCGCCGCGCGGAACGCGTCGGCGAGATCGGTGTGCGCCGAGACCTCGACGCGCAAGCCGATCTCGAGCAAGCGCTCGCCTGCGGTCTCGGATTCGCCGCGCAACTCCGCGGAGATCTCGCCCGACCACTGCGCGGCGAGCGCGCCGCGCTCGAGGCGCGTCGACGGCAGCTTCGCTTCACCGTCGCGCTCGAGATGCAGGTCGCCGGCGGGCCGCGAGAGCCGCGCGAACGCCTCGGCGGGGATCTCCCACTTCGCGCCCGGCGCGACCGCATCCGCCGGCAGGAACTCGGCGAGGTCGAGCTCGGCGACCAGGCCGTCGAGCAGCGCGGTGTCCGCTTGCTCTTCGCCGGCGAACGAGCGCGTCCACTCGCCGTCGGTGCGCTCGAACTCGACCGTGCGCCCGACGAGCTCGCTCGACTCGGCGCTCTCGTCCGCGACGTCGCCGGACATCGGGTTCGAGAGCTGCATCGACCGCTTGGTCGCGATCGTGTCGAAACGCCGCACGAGCTTCGACGGCCGTCCGTCGTCGAGCGCTGTGACGCGATCGGTGACGACGAGCTCGCTCGACTCGGACGTCGACTGCTTGACGTCGCCGTGGCCCGGCATCTCCTCGCCGTCGAGGCGCGAGGTCATCGAATCGAGCTCGAGCGCGAGCATGCGCTCGAACTTGCGCGTGACGGTGCGATCCTGGGCGTGGCGAACGACCAGGCGTTCCTCGCCAGCGACGGTCAGGGCGAGCACGACGGCGAGAGCGGAGGTTCGCAGCATGGTCTTGGAAACCTAGGTCGAGGTACGGGGACCGAAACGACGCCGAACGCCGCGAGCTACGCGGCGCGGCGCGCGCGGTTGGCTCGACGGCGCGGGAATCGGAGGATGTGCGCCGCGGTTGCGAGGCGCGCGCGTGCGCGGTCGTCGACGACGGCGCGCGCGCGCTCAGCGGCGTGTGTAGTCGGGGCAACGGCGCGCGTTCGGCCGCTCTGGCCGCTTGCAGACGTTGCCGTAGTCCCACTTGCACGTGTCGCAAAGCGGCGCCGCCGGCCCCAGGGCGAGGAGCCGGCGGAAGAAGTCGC
>JADLBP010000266.1 GCA_020847695.1 Planctomycetota bacterium | reverse complement strand
CGCGGGCGAACGAGAGCGCGCCTGGCTCGGCCGCATCGTCCCTCCCAAGGAGGCGGCGACGCTCGCCGACGCGCTCGACGCGGACTTCGAGGGCGCGAGCGCGACCGCGCTGAACGCCGCGCTCACCAGGTGGCTCGTCGCGTTGGGACGCGGCGCACCGCTCGTGCTGTTCGTCGACGACGTCAACTTCGCGGGCGAGGGCACGCTCGACGTGCTCGCGCGCGTCTGTGACGAGCTCGGCGGTTTGCACGTGCTGCTCGTGCTCGGTTGGCGCGACGGCGAGGACTCGGTCGCACCTCAGGACGTCGCTCGGTTGCGCGAGCGGCTCAGGGCGAAGGAACTCGACGAGGAGCTCGTGCTCGGCCCGATCGACGAGGCCGCGATCGAGGCGCTGGTGATGGCGCTGTTCCACCATACGACGCCCCGCTTGCGCATCGCCGAGGTGCTCTACGCGCGCAGCCGAGGCAATCCCGGTCTCGTCGCGGAGATCCTGCGCGGCTTGGTCGAGCGCGGCAGCATGCAGCCGTTCTCGTCGGACGATCGCCGCTGGGTCCTGACGGTGCCGCCGGACGAATTGCCGCTGCCGGAGTCCCTCCAACAGCTGATCGGCGAGCGCTACCAGAAGCTCCCGCCCGAGGATCGCGCGTGGCTCGGGCGCCTCTCGGTCGTCGGAGGACGCATCGATCCGCAGTTCCTGCTGCGCGCGTTCCATCCGGTGACGCGCGCGGAGATCGACGCGATCCTGGCGCGGCTCGTGCGCGCCGAATGGTTGGTACCCGCTGGCGGGCGGTATCGTTTTGCGCGCCCGGCGCTGCGCGAGGCGGTCTATCGCGGTCTCGGCGACGCCCGCAAGCGGCGGCTCCACGCGCTCGCCGCGGCCGCGCTCGCGCCCGCGCGAGGCAAGCGACTCTCGCTCGAAGACGCGTTCCAACGCGCGTTCCACCTCCGAGCCGCGTCCGAGCACGCGGCGCTCCTGCGCCTGCTCGGACCGCTGATCGGCGCGCTCGAACGCAGAGGACAGCCGCAGCGCATCCACTCGCTCGCGCGTTGGGGACTCGACGCGCTCGACGCGCTCGCGCACACCAAACCTCGAGATCGGCTGCGCATCCGATTGCTCGAGGCCGCGGCGGACGCTTCGGATCGACTGGCGATCCGTTCGGAGCAACGCCAGTGGCTCGATCGGCTCTCGAGCCTCGACCTCTCGCCCGACGACGACACCGAATCACTCGCGCGCGTGTACCTGCTCCACGGACGCTACGCGGTCGCGACCGGGCAGTACGGACTCGCGCGCGGCATGCTCCGCAACGCCGTCGAGCTCGCGCGACGTCGCGAGGATTGCCGCGAGATCGAAAGCGAGTCCCTTCGACGCCTCTCGGCGGTGCAAGCGCATGTCGGTGAGCTCGACGAAGCGCGTCGGCTCGCGCTCGAATCGCTCGAGCGCGCCGTGCACGAGCCTCAGCGCGCGGTCGCGTGGCTGAACCTCGGCGTGATCGAGCTCCTCGAGGACGACCTCGAGGAAGCGTTGCGCGCAGCGCGCCGGGCGCTCTTGCACATGCGTGCCGCGCCCGACTGGCAGTTGCCGGGCGTGCTCGCGGCCGCGTACATGTTGCGCGGGCGGACTTATCGACTCGCCGGCTTGCTTCGTCGCGCGCTGGGCTCGATGGACCGAGCGGTGCGGCTCGCGGAGCAAGCAGGCGAACGGCGCTTGGAGATGGAGTCGACCGCCCGCCTCGGCGGCTTGCTGCTCGAATCCAGCCGTCCCGAGGACGCGGAAGCGAAGTTGCGCGATTCGCTCCTGATCGCGAACGAGATCGAGGACCGACGTGGTCAGGCGCTCGCCGGACTCTGGCTCGCGATCCTGCTCGCCGAACGCCACGATCCGGAATCCGAGCGTCTGCTCGCCCGCGTCGCCGAGCTCGCGGCGGACATCGGCTTGGCCCGTGTCGAAGCGCTCGCGCGCGCGATCGAGGCTCGGATCCGACTCCACAACGGCGACCGCGCGGGTGCCGAGCACGCGGCACGACGCGCGCAAGAGCTCCTCGATCGCCACGGAGCCGAACTCGCCGATCGAATCGTGATCACGGGCACGCATGCGATGGTGCTCGACGGCGTCGGCCGCTCCGGCGAGGCACGCGAGCTGGTCAAGCAACTGCGCACTCGTCTGCGCGTCGAGAACCGACGGCTGCGAGCGAGCGCGTTGCGCCGGGGACACAGGCTCGCGAGCACGCGGTTGCTCGAGGAAGTCCTCTCGCCGCAGGGCTTCATCTACCCGCGCGTCGACCTCGACGAATCCGCCGGCCGAACCTGAGGCCTCGCCCGCGCGCGGAGCGGCCTGCACCACCGCACCCGGCGCGCGACCGTGGGTCGCGCGCGAATCCCCCATTCGACATCGCACTCTCACGACGCGGTCGAAGCCCACGCGAGGCGCGCTCACACGCGGCGCATCGGCGGACCGAGCACGACGACGCGCCTCGCGCACGAGAGCGGCTCCGCCACGACAGCGCTGGAGCACGTCGGCGTCCGGGCGTGAGACGCCTCGGGCATGGGCCGTGGTGTGGCGAGGGCGGAGCCGGGGCGGGATGTGCTGCGCGCGGCGCCGAGCGGCGAGGCGATGCCGAGGTGCAGGATGCTGCTGACTGCCGGCGCGGTCGCGAGCCGCGCGGTGCCGAGCCCGGCGCAATGCCGAGCCCGGCGCGGTGCCGATCCGCGCGGTGCTGCCGGGACGCGGGGTTGCGCTGCGGTGCGCGAGAGGAGTCGATGTCCACGGCACGCGGTACGCACCTGGTCGTAATTGAGATCGGATCTCACGTTTTGGCTTGCCAGTGAGATTGGGTCTCATTTAGTGTCGCGCGCCATCCAAGGAGAACCCATGCTGATACCGCTTCTGTGCGCCCCCATCCAAGTCGCCTCCCCCGCCCCCCAGGACCTTTCGCAGCGCGTCGAGCGCGTCGAGACGGAGCTCGCACGCCTGAGTGAGGCTGCCGCGCCGCTCTCCGCGTCCCTTGCCCAGGGAGCCTCGGGTGAACCGTGGTACGAGCGCTTCCGCTTCGGTGGCTACGGCGAGCTGCACTACAACCAACCCCAAGACGGTGGCAACCAACTCGACTTCCATCGCATCGTTCTCTACCTCGGCTACCGCTTCAACGAGTGGATCACCCTCCACTCGGAGACCGAGCTCGAGCACGCCTTCGTCGAGGAAGGCAACGGCGAGCTCGTCCTCGAACAGATGTACGTCGAGTTCGCCCTGTCGGCGGACACGTCCGTTCGCGTCGGACGAGTGCTCGCGCCACTCGGTATCGTCAACCAACGCCACGAACCGCCGGTGTTCCAGGGCGTCGAGCGGCCCGCGCTCGAAACGGTGGTGCTGCCCTCGACGTGGTTCCTCGACGGCGTCGGGGTCGCGGGCCGGATCTCACCGAGCCTCGCGTACCAGGCGTATCTGACCAATGGCCTCGACGGTTCAGGCTTCTCCGAGCTCGATGGCATCCGCGGCGGAAGACAGGAAGAGCGCCCCGGTGTGACCAACGCCTCGCTGTCCGGGCGCCTCGATTGGTTCCCACTCGAGAGCCTCGAGCACGATCTCCGGCTCGGTCTCGGCGCCTTCGGCGGTCAAGTCAACAACGGCAACCAAGGCGCGGCTCCGGGGGTCGACGCGGACGTGCTCGTGGTCGCGGGCGACTTCCAGTACGCCTGGGATCGGCTCGAGCTGCGCGGAGTCTACGCGTGGGAGGACATCGACGGCGCGGCGGCACTCTCCACGTTGACCGGGGAGACGATCGCCGAGCGCATCGAGGGTTGGTACCTCGAGGGAGCGTGGCGCTGGCTCCCCGAATCCTGGAAGACCGGGAAGCTCGCCGGCGCCGAGTCGCGCGTGTTCGTGCGCTACGAGGACTTCGACACCCAGGCCGAGGTGCCGAGCGGCTTCGCCGCGAACTCCGCAGGCGACCGGAGCCAATGGGTGTTCGGAGTCAGCTTCCATCCGACGCACTCGGTGGTGTTGAAGGCCGATGTCGAGGTGCGAGACGACGCCTCCGGGTCCGCGGTACCCGAGCGCTTGAACCTCGGCATCGGTTGGAGCCTGTAGTGAGCGTGAACTGCGCCCGCGACGCTGGATCCGATCGCGCGCGACGTCCGCTCGCGGCCGTCGCGCGCCTTGCGCTGCTGCTTTCCCTGCTCGTGGGCTCGGCCTCCGCCGGCGACGATGCAGTCCGCGCGCGGGCACTCTCCGCGGCCTTTCCGGGCAAGCACGAAGTGGCGCTTCGCGCCGTGCGCTTCGACGCCGAGGACCGCGAGGCACTGAAAACCGAGCTCCGTCGAAAAGCGATGCCGGAGAAGCTCGAGTTCTACGAAATCCGCGACGAACGCGGGGACCTATCGGGTTGGGCGCTGCAGCGCGAGGTGCTCGGCAAGACGGAGCCGATCACGTACCTCGTCGCCTTCGACGCTCAGAAACGCGTCCGCTGCGTCGAGATCCTCGCCTATCGCGAGTCGCACGGCGGCGAAGTTCGGCGCGAGGCCTTTCGGAAGCAATTCGTCGGCAAGGGGAGGGAATCGAAGCTCGAACTGGGCGTCGACGTCCGGAACGTCTCAGGCGCGACGATCTCTTGTCGAGCGATCACCGATGGCGTGCACGACGACGTGCTCCTGCTCGGAAGAGCCTTGGAGTCGGAGCGCGCGGACGTCATGCCTTCGCCCCGGGAACCCACGAAAGACGAAACGACCGAGGAAGTCGGAACGCGAATCCATCGGACGAGACTTTGCATGGGGACGAGCCTGGAAATCACGGTTGCGGACGAATCGAGCGACCTCGCGCACGCGGCGATCGATGCTGCGTTCGCCGAAGCCGAACGGCTCGACGCCTTGCTGAGTCACTACCGCGAGGACAGCGATATCTCGAGAATTGGCCGCGCCGCCGGGGACCGCGCCGTGGAGATCGATGCCGATACCTTGCAGGTACTCGCTGAAAGCCGCCGCCTGCACTCCGAAACCGACGGAGCATTCGACCCCTGCACCGGCTCGATGATTCGCTTGTGGCAAAGAGCCTCGGTCGAAGGTCGGTGGCCGAGCGACGCCGACGTGGAAGCGGCGCGCGGCGCTGCGGGCATGCGCGGGCTGGAGCTCGACGCAGGTCGTTCCAGCGCTCGATTGGCGGATCACGGAGCGGCGATCGACCTCGGAGGAATCGGAAAGGGGTTCGCGCTCGATCGAATGGGCGAAGTGCTACGACGGAAAGGCGTCGACGCGGCCATCTTGAATTTCGGAGGTCAACTGCTGGCGCTCGATGCGCCGAGCGGCAGCTCGGGCTGGCGCGTCGAGATCAGCGCGGCAGACGATCGAAATCGAAGCGTCCAAACTCTCTGGATCACCAACAGTTCGGTCGCCACGAGCTCCGACTCGGAACGCGGGTTGAGCATTGGAAACCGCGCGATTTCGCATGTCGTCGATCCTCGAACAGGCCGGCCCGTCGAAGGATGCGCCTCGGCGACCGTCTGCGCCCCGCGCGCCACCGACGCGGATGCATGGTCCACAGCGGCCTTCGTCCTCGGCGATAACGCAGCCGCGCGGGCTGACCAGCATGGCATCGCGATCCTTTGGCAAGGACGGAACCGAGCACTGAAGTGCAATCGGTCCTTCGATGCGTTGACCGTACCGGGCCGCGAGCACCATGCAGCTGAGCGGTAGGAAGCTGCTCGCGAGCACCGCGGCCGTAGCGCTCGTCTCCGGAGGATCTCTGCTCGCCCTGCGTGTCTTCGCCGTACCCGCCGACGAGTTCTCGACCGTCAGCCACCCCGCAGAACCTTGGCTCCTCGCCGCGCATCGATGGATCGCGCCGGCGACCGTGCTCGCCATCGGTTGGACTATCGGCGACCACGCAGAGCCCAAGCGTCGAGCCAAGAGCTCGAACCTCGGCGGAGGACTCGCCGTGATCACGCTCTGCGGACTGACCATACTCTCGGCGACCGCACTCCAAACACTCGATCTCGCCGGCCTACGCCCCGCCACCATCTGGCTGCACGCCGCCTTGGCGGTCGGTGCCGGCGTTCTGACGGTGCTCCACGCGCGCCGGGCGAAGCGAACCTGACTCCCCACCGAACTGCTTGGGTCACGCAAGACCGACACCGGACTGATTGGGTCAGGCACGGCCGACGCCACCGGCGAAGGACACCCCGGCCGGCTCGAACCATTCGACGGCGACCCTCGAGCGCACGCACCGAAAGACGATCCCGGTCCATCCTGCGCGCGGAATCAACCGCCGGGACGGTACGCGGAAGCCCTCAGAAGCTCATCACGTCCGCCCGAACGCCGATCAACGACTCAGCGTGGACCCGCGCAACAAGCGACTGGATCCAATGGGATGCTCAGTCCGAAGCGCGAGCTAACGACGCTCCAACGTTAGTCACCATCGGCAATCCGTGTCCAGCCGAAGCGGGAGGCCCGAGGCCACAACGAGATGCCAGGGACTATTCGGTGAGCAGGTGCAGTGAGTCGAAGTCCGGCAGCGAGGCGCGCGTAGCCGACTCGACACCGTGCCGGATTCGAATGCGGCGCCCAAATCAGGGGCGCATCTCTGGTCGAGCCACCATCGACGGAGGCAATCGAAGCTGGGGTCCCGCGGTGGCAACCACCGGCCCGTCCAGGGAGCTCCGCTCGACGGCCGTGCAACACCCGAGGGACGCAGGCTGCAACGGCCAACGAACGCCGTCGAAACGAAAAAGGCCTTCCCCGGAGGGAAGGCCTTCATGTGAAAACCCCGGCGACGACCTACTTTCTCGCGTATGCAATATCATCGGCGGTTCCTGCTTGACGACCGTGTTCGGGATGGGAACGGGTATGACCAGGAACCTATGGTCACCGGGAATGCTAGCGGGACGCACGAGGCGATCCCGCTGTGTAAGAAGGTGAATCGGGGGAAGTGGCCAAGGAACCGCAATTGCGCATCCTTGTTCCTCGTCGCTGCAGCGCAGCGCCGCGGAAAAAGGTGGCTAAGCCGATCGTCCGATTAGTACCGGTAAGCTCACGTGTCGCCACGTTTACACCGCCGGCCTATCAACCTAGTAGTCTCCTAGGGGACTGATAGGGATGATTCGTTTAGGAGAAGGCTTCGCGCTTAGATGCATTCAGCGCTTATCCGTTCCGGTCATAGCTACCCAGCTGTACCACTAGCGTGATAACTGGAGCACCAGAGGACCGTCCTCCCCAATCCTCTCGTACTAGGGGAAAACCTCCGCAATCATCCTACACCCACGCCAGATAGGGACCGACCTGTCTCACGACGGTCTAAACCCAGCTCGCGTACCGCTTTAATTGGCGAACAGCCAAACCCTTGGGACCTCCTTCAGCCCCAGGATGCGATG
>JADLBP010000265.1 GCA_020847695.1 Planctomycetota bacterium | reverse complement strand
TCGTCGTGCAGGTCGACGACGTGCGTCACGCCGCAGTAGAGCTGCGAACGGAGGTTGTCCTCGCGCTCGAGCCGCACGAACGCGTCCATGCCGGAGCCGGCGACCGCGACGTGCACGTGGAGGTCGAAGAGCCCGGGCAACAACGTCGCGCCGGCGACGTCGCGCACTTCGACGCCCGCGGGCGTCGGCGTGCCGAGCGGCCGCTCGCCGAGCACGCGCTCGCCCGCGATCCAGAGATCGGCGGGCGCGTGCAGCGTCTGCGCGTCGGGATCGAAGACGCGCGCGTTGCGCAGGACGAGCGTCGGAGCGGGCGCCTGGGCGAGCGCGACGAGCAGCGCGAGGTTCGAGAGCATCGTCGCGACATGGTACTCGGGCGGCGCCGCGTGTCGCCGCGACACGCGCTCGCATCCGGGAGCGCGCGCCGATACCGCCGGGCGTCAACGCTCGACGGTCAGGCCGACGAACAGCCCTTCGCTCGCCCACTCGCGGAACCAGTCGCCGAGCGACGTCAGCCTCGACGCGTCGAAGCCGGGCTCGGCGACGCACGCTTCGAGCGCGCGTTCGAGCGTCGCGCCGCGCATCAACTGGCCGAGCAGGGCGTGCTGCTCGCGCGAGAGGTTCGCGCGCCAGACTTGGTATTCCTTGCGATAGACGGCGCACCACGTCGGCGCTTCGCTCGGAGCCTTCGGGCGGCGGTCGTCCTTGAACGCCTGGTAGAAGCGGTTGATCGGATGGCGGAACGCGAAAAGTCGCAACGCGGGCGTGGTCACGAGCCGCAGCGCCGGCCAGTCGCCCTGCGGCACCGCTTCGAGCTCCACGCGGCCGACCGGAGCGCTCGCGTGCTCGTCGAAGACCTCCTGCACGGCGCGTTCGAGCGCGGCGAGCTCGCCGTAGAAGACCTTCTTCTTGACGTTGGTGCTCGCGACGTGGCTCGCGAGCTTCGCGCCGAGTTGATTGAGGCTGAAATGCGTCGACGGGCACGCCGTCACGTAGCCGCGCGCGAGCTTCTCGAAGCGCTCGCCTCCCAACGTCCACGCGAGGCACGGGAAGTCCTCGCGCAGGCAATCGATCAACCGCACGAAGTACATGTCGGAGTAGAGCTCGACACGCTCGACCGCGGAGAGTTGCTCCGAAGGCTTGACGACGCGTTCGAGCTCGGGCTCGGGGACGCGTCCTCCGCCCTCGACCGGGGCGCTCGCGAGCCCGGCGCGCACGCCCTCGGGGTGCGTGATCACGCCCTGCAGCCAGTGCTCGAGCTCGACGAGCTTCATGCGCGCACCTCGAGCCCGCGGCGGAAGCGTTCGGCCTTCTTGACCTCGGCGTGGACGACGTCGAACGCGGGGATGTCCTGATCCCACTCGAGCAGCGTCGCGCGCGGCCCGGCGCGGCGCAGCGCTTCCGCGTAGAGCTTCCACACGGGATCGACGACCTCGCCGGTGTGCGTGTCGATGCAGTGCGTGCCGTGGTCGGTGTGTCCGGCGAGGTGGATCTGCACCACGCGCTCCCACGGGATCGTCTTCAGGTACTCGAACGGATCGAAGCCGTGGTTGCGCGAGCTGACGTAGACGTTGTTGACGTCGAGCAGCAGCGCGCAGTCGCTCTCCTCCGCCATCCGCGCGAGGAACTCCCACTCGGGCATCGTCGTCGACGCGAACTCGAGGTATGTCGACGGATTCTCGAGCACCAACGGCCGCTCGAGGAAATCCTGGACCTCGCGGATGCGCCGCACGATGTTCGCGAGCGCTTCCTCGGTGTACGGGATCGGCAGCAGATCGTGATTGTTGCGGCCGGCGACTCCGGTCCAGCAGACGTGATCGCCGAGCCAGACCGCCTTGCAGCGGCGCGCGAGCTCCTTCAGCTCGCGGAAGTACGCCCAATCGAGCGGATCGGTCCCGCCGATGCCCATCGACACGCCGTGCATGACGATCGGATAGCGCTCGGCGACGGAATCGAGCACCCACATCGGCCGCCCGCCGGTCGCCATGAAGTTCTCGCTGATGATCTCGAACCAGTCGACGTTCGGGTGCTTCTCGAGCACGTGCGCGAAGTGCACGGTGCGCAAGCCGACGCCGAGCCCGAGGTCCGGCAGGTTCCAGCGATTTGCGATCGTCATGGCGTGGAACGAGCGAGCGGCTTGGCCTCGGTCCGAGGCGTAAGCCGCTCGCTCGTCGTTTCCTCTAGTGCTTGACGGGGACGGCGCAGCCGCCCTTGCCCTTGCACGAGTTCTTGCCCGCGCAGCCGTTGTCGCCGGTCGAGCAACCGCCCTGACCCTTGCACGCATTCGCGCCCTTGCACGAGTGCTTCTCCGCGGTCGCGCAACCGCCCTTGCCCTTGCACGCGTTCTGACCGGCGCAGGCGTTCGCGGCGGTCTTGCACGCGCCCATGCCCTTGCACGCATTCATGCCCTTGCAGGCGTGCTTGTCGGCCATCGCATGCATGCCGGCGGCGTGACCGCTGTCATGCGAGCTCTTACAGGACGTGGTGACGCCGGCGACCAACCCGGCGACGGCGAGCGCGATCAGCGCGCCCGAGGTCTTGACGGTGACGTTCATCGAAAGGATCTCCTTCAGGGGGAAAAAGGAAGTGTCGGACTCGCGCCACAGTACGCAGCGCGCGACCGATTTGGATGCAAGGATCGCGTCGGGCTTTCGCGGTCGCATTGGAATCCCGGGAACGCGCCACGGCGCGACCGAAACCCGCGCAGCACCCGATTGGAGCCCTTTCGAGCCCGATTCGCGCCCTGGCCGCGTCCTATCCGACGCCTTCGGCGGCCTTCGCGCGCCGCCACGCGGCCATCATCGTGTCGAGGCTCTGCCCGACCAAGGACCCACCGCAGTCGTGCTCGACCGAACGGAAACGACGCTCGAAGCGCCGGACCGCGTCGCGCGCCGCGCGCTCGGGATCGATCTTCAGGTAGTTGCCGAGGAAGGCGGCGGCGAGCAGCACGTCGCCGAGCTCGCGCTCGAGCGCCTCGCGCGCCGCGTCGTCCTTCGGCGGGCCGGTGCGTTCGAAGACTTCCTCGAGCTCGCGCACCTCTTCGCCGACCTTCGCGAGCGCGTCGGTCGCGTTGGTCCAGCGGAAGCCCGCGGACATCGCCTTCTCGCCGACGCGCTTCGCGCGCTGGAGCGCGGGCATCCCGGCGGGGACGCCGGCGATCGCGCTGGAGTCGGTCTGCTTCGCCTCGCGCTCCTGCTGCTTGATGCGCTCCCAGTTGTTCAGCGCCTGCTCGGCGCCGTCGACCTGCACGTCGCCGAAGACGTGCGGGTGGCGGCGGACGAGCTTCTCGCACACCGCGTTCGCCACGTCGGCGAGCGAGAACCTGCCCGCCTGTTCCTCGATGCGCGCGAGCAGCACGATCCCCATCAAGAGGTCGCCGCTCTCCTCGATCACGTCCGCCTCGGTCTTCGACTCGACGGCGTCGAGGACCTCGTGCGCTTCCTCGACCAGGTGCGGCGCGACGCTCTTGGCGGTCTGTTCGCGGTCCCACGGACAGCCGTCGGGCGCGCGCAGACGGTCGACGATCGCGACGAGCTTGTTGAGCGCATCGATGCGCGCCTCGCCGACCGACTGCGGCACTTCGAGCGGACGCGGAGCGGGCTTCTCGGACGGATCTTGGCTCATGGGCGGAGATCCTACGCTCGAGACGGCCGGCCGCGACCCCGTCGGAAGCCTAGGAGCGCATGCGCCGGGCCGATCAGCACGTACACCAGGCCGGCCCACGCCGAGCTGCTCGCATCGCCGAACCACGCGATCGCGAGCGACAGGATCGCGATCCCCGCGTCGACGCCGTGCGATGCGAGCGCGTCGACCGTGAGATGGCGTTCGAGCGCATCGAGCTCCAATCGCTCGCGCAACTGCCACGCATGGCGATAGAGCACGATGAAGACCGCCGAAACGGCGAGGTAGCCGCCGCTGTAGATCAGCATCAACTGCCGCGGATCCCAGCCGTCGAGGCCCTCGCGGATCCGCGCGACGAACGCCTGCGAGGTGTCCGGGTCGATCCACCCGAGGTTGATCATCCACGCGCCGAACAAGAGCGAGAACAGGAACTTCAGCGGGTAGACGAAGAACAGCACGAGGAACACGAGCACCGCGTTCCACACGACGACGAAGCGATCGACGATCCCGTAGCGGCGGAAGTACGTGTAGTGCTGGTACCAGATGACGTAGAGCAGCGCGAAGCACGCGGCGAACGCCGGGAAGCCGCGCACGGCGTCGAGCAACTGCTGGTACGTGCGCGGCACCTCGAGCGCGACGACCAGCAGCGTCAGCGCGAACGCGAAGACGGCGTCGCTGAAGGCCTCGAGTCGATTGACTTCGTGGCCTCGCCAACGGAAGTGCGGGTCGCTGCCGAAAGCGTGCTCGACGAGGGGACCGCGGATCATCGGTTCGATGCGCGAGCGCCGTCGAGCTCGCCGCGTCGTGGTGCGCGCGCCGGCCTGGCAGCGGAAGACGACGCCGAGCGCGGATCGCTCGCACGCGCCGCGTCGAGCTCGTCGATTCCGAGCGCACGCAGTCGAGGAAAGCGGTTGGAAATCGCGGCGGACGCGCGCGCCGACCCTTCGTGCCGGGAGACCGGTGACACGCCCGAATGCTAGCGAGTCGTCGGGGCGATTGCGCCGAACCGCTCGATGGTCCCGAGCGAAACAGCTCGCACCGAGCCATCGCGGAGCTTCGATCTCGGAGCCCCGCGCGCGAACGCGGCGGGCACGAGGCTTGCGCAAGCGCGCGCCCCCCGCATCGAGCCCCCGGCCAATCCTCCGACCGCTACCCACACCACGGACCTACATGCGCTCGATCACGCTCTCACGAATCCCGTTCGCCCTGCTGCTCGCCACTTCGCTGGCGCGGGCCCAAATCGGCGTCGAACTGGTCAGTCTCAACACGCAAGGCGTCTCCGGCAACGGCATGAGCGGCGCCACTCCGGCATCGATCTCGTCGGACGGCCGCTTCGTCGCGTTCGACAGCGCCGCGACCGACCTCGTCCCGGGCGACACCAACGGTTGGTTCGACGTCTTCGTGCGCGACACGGCGCTCGGGACGACGCGAGCCGTCAGCGTCACTCCGACCGGCGCGCTCGCGACTCTCGGCGGCAGGTCGCCGCGGATGAGCTGGGACGGTCGCTACGTCGCGTTCCTCTCGAACTCGCAGGATCTCGTCGCGGCGCCGGTCACGCGCACGTGCCTCTTCGTCCGCGACCTGCAGCTCGGCACCACCGAGCTGATCACGCTCGCGCACGACGGCTCGGCGGCGAACGGCGACACGCAGTACCTCGACATCACGCCCGACGGACGGTTCATCGCGTTCTCGAGCGACGCCTGGAACCTGACCCCGAGCGACACGAACTTCTCGATCCCCGACGTGTTCGTCTTCGATCGAGCGAGCGGGAGCCTCGAGCTCGTCAGTCGCGCGAGCGACGGCTCCCAGGCCGACCTGGATTCATGGGAGCCGTCGATCTCGGCGGACGGGCGTTTCGTCGCGTTCACGAGCTGGGCGAACAACCTGTCGGACCTCGACGGCTTCGATTGGGACGTGTACTTGCGCGATCGGAGCGCGGGCACGACGTCGCTCGTCAACGTGACCTCCGCGGGCGTCGGGGCGAGCCTCTACTCCGAAGCTCCGACGATCGCGCCCGACGGCTCGTGCGTGTACTTCATCAGCTTCTCGCCCGAGCTCGCGAACTTCGACGTCGACAACCAATTCGACGCGTTCCGCTACGACCGCCTGCAGCAGAAGGTCGGTCTGGTCTCGACGATCGGCAACGGCAACCCGAGCGATCTACCGCAGCTCGTCGGCTCCACCGATGCGTACGGGCGGCTCGCGGGGCTCGACGCGCTCGGCGACGGCGTGCTCGACCCGAACGAGCAGAACGGCTTCCGCGACGTCGGCTGGGTCGACGTGGCGAATGACCAGATGCACCTCGCGAGCGTCGCTCCGAGCGGATCGGGGGGCAACGACGAGTCCTGGCTCGCCGAGCTCTCCGCCGACGGCCGCAGCGTCGCGTTCGGCGGACGTGCTTCGAACTTGGCTGCGGGCGACGCCAACGGGCACGAGATCGACGTGTTCGTCGCGCGCATCGGCGCGCCGACGGTCGTCGCGTACTGCACCGCGAAGACCAACAGCCAAGGCTGCGTGCCGCGGATCGACGGCGCGGGCGCGCTATTCGTCGGGCTCGCCGCGCCGAGCACGGTGCGCGTCACCGGGTTCGTCAACCAGAAGACCGGACTGTTCGTGCTCGGCGCGAACTCGCTCGGGCTGCCGTTCGGCGGCGGCACGCTGTGCGTCGCCGCATTGAAGCGCACCGCCGCGGGCTCGACGGGCGGAACCGTGGGTGCGACGGACTGCAGCGGCGGCCTGGCGCTCGACCTCGCCGCGCTCGTGAAGTCCGGTGCGTTGCCGTGGGCGCAAGTCGGCACGTCGCTGTGCATCCAAGGCTGGCAACGCGATCCGCTCGCCGCGATCGCGCCGATCGGATTGAGCGACGCCTTGCGCTTCGAGGTCTTGCCGTAGGCGGCGCCACAAACCGCGCGTTCGAGCTCGGCGCCCGCGCGTTCAACGCCGGGCGTCGAGCTCGATGCGCACCAGGCGATGCTCGGTCAGCGGGCGGCCGGCGCCGTCCGCGCGCTCGCCGGTCTCGGTGTAGTCGCTCCAACCGCTCGCGGCGTTGACGAAGAACGCGCCTTCGGCGAAGACGCCGAGCGTCGGATCGTCGAGCGGCGGGCCTTCGAGCAGGACGTCGATGCGCTCGACCGCGGTGCGGCTCGCGTCGAGCTCGACGCGCAGCACGCGGTGCGTCTTGGTCCCGTTCTGGATCGCGTAGAGCGCGCCGTCGTGCCAGTAGAGTCCGTCGACGCCGCGCAGGCGCTCCTCGCTGCCCTTCAGGATCGCGTGCGAGCCCGCGACCGGGTCGACGCGCGCGATGCCGCGCGGATAGTCGGCGACGAAGAGCTCGCCGCGCTCGCTGAACGCGAGCCCTTGCGGATTGCGCCAACCGTCGCCGATCGGAACCGGCTGCAGGCGCTGCTTCACTTCCGCGTCCGGGTCGAGGCGATAGAGCGCGGGCGTCTTGCTGTCGGTCGCCCAGATCGCGCGGTCCGGACCGACCACGAGATCGCCGAGCACGTGTTCGACCTCGTCCGAGAAGAAGCAGCCGATCATGCCGCCTTGATCGTCGCCGAGCGCGAACTGTCGGATGCCGCTCATGCTCTGCGAGGTCGTCCCGTTCGGGTTGGTGCCGCCCGGCCAGTTCAACGCGACCCACAAGCAATCTCGCTCTGGATCCACGGTCCTCCCGAATGGCCGGCCATCTCCCCTTTCACCGAACCCAAAGTCGTGGAACTCGCCATCCGGCGTCACGCGCCAGACCTTTCGCTCGCGCACGCTCGACACGAAGAAGTCGCGGCTCACCGGGTCGAACGCGACGCCTTCCGCGATCACGCCCTTCATCGGCCAGACGAAGCCGGCGAGCTCAGGCTGCTCCCGTCGGCGATCGCCGG
>JADLBP010000264.1 GCA_020847695.1 Planctomycetota bacterium | reverse complement strand
TCCGCCATGAACGTCGAGCGCGCGACCGACAGGTAGTAGAAGAGCCCCACCACCGCGAGCACGATGCCGACGAGCACCGGGACGACGAGCCCGGCTCGATACGCTTCCAGGAAGACGAAGAGCTTCGCCCAGAAGCCGATCACGAACGGGATCCCCGCGAGCGACAGCAGGAACACCAGCAGCGCGCCGCCGAGCCACGGCGAGCGCCGCGAGAGGCCGCTCATCTGCGCGATGCCGTGGCCGCCCATGTTCTCCGCCGCCGCATGCACGACCAGGAACAGGCCGAGGTTCGTGAACACGTACGCCGCGATGAAGAAGAGCGCCATCGCGAGCCCCTGCTCGGTCGCCGCCGCGAGCGCGATCAGCACGTAGCCGATCTGCGCGATGCCCGAGAAGCCGAGCAGTCGCCGCGAATCCGTCTGCGGCAGCGCGAACAGGTTGCCGACCGCCATGCTCGCGACCGAGAGCAGCACGATCGCCGGACCCCACAGCTCGTGCGAGCCGATCCAACCGGTCGACATCAGGATCACGCACAACGCGGCGAGACCGCCGGCCTTCGGCGCGACCGAGAGGAACGACACGAACGGCGTCGGCGCGCCCTGGTACGTGTCGGGCACCCAGAAGTGGAAGGGCACCGCGCCGAGCTTGAAGCCGAAGCCCGCGATGATCATCAGCAACCCGACCGACGCGAGCGGCGACGGTTGGACGCCGTGGCCGATCTGCGTCGAGCCCGAGAGCCCGACCAGCAGCGCGAGGCCGAAGAACGTGAAGGTCGAGCTCGCCGCGCCGGTGACGAAGAGCTTGAGCGCGGCTTCCGCGGCGAGCTTCGGCGAATCCGGCGCGCCGTCGTTCTTCGCGTAGCCCGCGAGCACGTACAGCGGCACGCCCATCAGCTCGAACGCGACGACCAAGAGCACCCAATCGCGCGCTCCGGGCAGCAGCATCATGCCGACCAGGCTGAACAGCACGAGCGCGTAGTACTCGGCCTGGCGGCGCGACGCGCGCTGCTCGAGCCAATCGATCGATCCGAGGATCCCGAGGATCGCGGCGACCAGGAACACGCGCTTGAAGAACAGCACCCACGCGTCGGACACGTACGCGCCGTGCGGCGTGACGCCCGCGACGTCGACGAAGAACGACGCGGCGAGCACGCCGGTGAGCGCCGCGGCGACCAGCCAGCCGAGGCTCTTGCCGCGCAGCGACAGCAGCGCGTCGACGAGCATCACCGCCGCCGCGATCGCGACGACGGCGAGGTCGAGGGAGAGGACGTGGATCCAGGAGTTCACTTCGACACCTCCGCGACGGTGGTGACGCGCTGCAGGAACGTCGCGCTCGCTCCGTCGATCGAGTCGAGCAGGAAGCGCGGCCAGAAGCCGAAGAGCACCAGCGCGGAGCCGAGCACCAGCGGCGCGGCCCACTCGGTCTTGCGCGCGTCCGCCAGGTGCGCGTACTCACCCTGCGGCGCTGGCCCCCAGAAGATCGTCTTGCACGCGCGCAGCACGTACACCGCGGTGACGAACGCGCCGAGCACGCCCGGGATCGTCCACCACCAATGTTGGCTCTGCGCCGCGCCGACGAACACCAGGAACTCCGCGACGAAGCCCGCGGTCCCCGGCAGGCCGAGCGACGACAGACACGCCAGCGTGAAGAACGCCGCGACCACCGGCATCGGATGCGCGAAGCCGCCCATCTTGGCGATCGCTCGCGTGTGCGCACGCTCGTACACGAGGCCGACCAGGGCGAAGAAGAGCCCGGTCATGATCCCGTGCGCGAACATCTGGTAGACCGCGCCATTCCAGCCGTTCGGCGTCATCGTCGCCGCGCCGAGCATCACGACGCCCATGTGGCTGACGCTCGAGTACGCGACGATGTACTTCAGGTCGGTCTGGCTCGCCGCGCAGAACGCGCCGTAGAGGATGTTGATCACCGCGACCGTGCCGACGATCGGCGCCCACGTCGCGGCGGCGTCGGGCACGAGCACCATTCCGATCCGCATCACGCCGAACGCGCCGAGCTTCATCAGCACGCCCGCGTGCAGCATCGACACCGCGGTCGGCGCGGAGGCGTGACCGTCGGGCGACCACGTGTGGAACGGGAAGACGCCGGCGAGCGAGCCGAAGCCGAGCCACAGGAGCGGGAAGGCCCACATCTGCGTCGTGTGCGAGAAGCTCGCGCGCTCGAGCGCTTGCAGGTCGAACGTCTGCACGCCGGGGCTCGCCCACAGGATCAGCATCGCGACCAGCACCGCCGCCGAGCCGACCAGCAGCATCAACGTCAGCTTCATCGCGGCGTATTCCTTGCCGCCGACCGCGAAGCGCTTCCAGACGTACTTGAACGGACCGGCGGCGCGCACGTCGTGGCTCGCGCCCCAGATGCCGATCAACAGGTACATCGGCAGCACGGCGATCTCGTAGAACAGGAAGAAGACGAACAGGTCCTGGCTGACGAAGACGCCGAACACGCCCGCGACGAGCACCAGCAGCAACAGGAAGAACTCCTTGTCGCGCTTCGGCACCGACCAGCTCGCGAGCACGCCGGTGAAGATGATGATGCCGGTCAGGATCAGCAGCGCGACGCCCCAGCCGTCGACCGCGAGCTTCAGGTGGATGCCGTAGGACGGCACCAACGGATAGCTCTCGAGCATCTGGAACCCGCCGAGCGCGCGATCGTACGTCGCCGCGACCACCAGGCTGCCGATCAGCGACACGGTCGCGCCGACCAGCGACACCAGTCGGATCGCGAGCTTCTGCTCGGGCTTCAACACCAAGAGGCACGCCGCGGCGATCGCCGGAGCCGCCACGATCAACGAGAGCCAGTGGTTCATCACAGGACCCCCATCAGCGCGAGCAGGACCGCGCCCAGCACGACCGCGACCACGTAATGTCGCATGCGACCGGTCTGGGCTCCGCGCACCGCGGCGCCCGCTTCGATCGTCGTGTAACCGGTGAAGTTCATCAGTCCGTCGATCACGTAGCGGTCGAACCAGCCGAGCACGCCGGAGACGCCGAGCAACGCGCGGCGGTACCCGAGCTCCCACGCCCGGTCGACCAGGCTCGCCTTGTCGAGCCGCTCGATCGCGCCGGCGACCGACGCGTCACGGCGCCGACCGTAGATCGCGAGCGACGCGAGCAGGCCCGCGATCGCCATCGTCGACGCGACGATCGGCGTCAGACCGATGTGCGTCTCGTAGTGGGCTCCGAGCAGGTGCGCGAGCCATCCGCCGAGGAAGCCGGCGCCGACCGACGGCACCGCGAGCACCAGCAGCGGACCGCTCATCCACAGCGGCGCTTCGTGCGCGTGCTCGGCCTTGTGCGACAGCGCGCCGAAGAACGCCATGCACACCACGCGGCCCATGTAGAACGCGGTCAGGAACGCGGCGCCCATCAGCATCGTCCACGGGACCCAGTTCGCGCGCCCTTCGAGCGTCGCGAGCACCAGGTCCTTGCTGAAGAAGCCGGCGAAGCCCGGGATCCCCGCGAGCGAGAGCGCGCCGATCACGAACGTCAACGTCGTCAACGGCATCTTCTTGCGCAGCCCGCCCATGTCCGCGAGGTCGTTCGAGTGGACGGCGTGGATCACGCTGCCGGCGGCGAGGAAGAGCAACGCCTTGAAGAACGCGTGCGTGCCGAGGTGGAAGTAGCCGGCGAAGGCCGAGCCCGCGCCGAGCGCCGCGACCATGTACCCGAGCTGCGAGCAGGTCGAGTACGCGAGCACCTTCTTGATGTCGCGCTGCACCAACGCGAGGCACGCGGCGAACACCGCGGTGAACGAGCCGATCCAGAGCATCACTTCGCGCGTCGCCTCGGCCTGCGCGAACAGCGGGTCCGCGCGCACGACCAGGAACACGCCCGCAGCGACCATCGTCGCCGCGTGGAGCAACGCGGAGACCGGCGTCGGGCCTTCCATCGCGTCCGGCAGCCAGATGTGCAGCGGGAACTGCGCGGACTTGCCGACGACGGCGAGGAAGAAGAGCAACGTGACGCCGACCGCGACTTCGGGGGCGAGCTTGGTCGTCCACTCGAAGCTGCCGGTCGCGACGAAGAGCCAGAGCAGGCCGAACAGGAAGCCCATGTCGGCGAGCTTGGTCATCCAGAACGCCTTGACCGCGGCCTTCGCGGCGCTCGGCTTCGCGAAGTAGAACCCGATCAGCAGGTAGCTGGTCAGACCGACGAGCTCCCACCCCGCGAACGCCTGCAGCAGGTTCGGCGCGAGCACGAACAGGTTCATGCTGAACAGGAAGAGCGCGTGGAACGAGAAGTATCGCCCGTAGCCGCGCGGCGGCTCGTCGTGCATGTACGCGACCGAGAAGACCTGCACGCAGAGCGCGACGAGGCAGACGACCGCGAGCATCGAGACCGAAGCGCCGTCGAGGTGCAGCCCGACCTCCGCGATCGGCTTGCCGGCCGCGGAGATCCACGTCGTTGTCCAACGCGCGTCGCCTTGCGCCGCGTGCACGAAGATCAGCCGTACCGCCGCGGCGAGCGCGACCAGGCTGGCGGTGACGCACACGCCGGCGGCCGGCGCGCCGCGGTGTCGCACGGGTGCGGCGACCAGCAGGAACAACGCCGCCGCGACGGGAGCGCAGAGCGCGAGCGCGGCGAGGAAGATCGGATCGTTCATCCCTTGGTCTCACTGGCCGCGTCGAGCAACGTGTCGTCGTAGCGGCGGTAGAGGAGCATCACGAGCGCGAGTCCGACCGCGACCTCGGCCACGGTGATCGCCAGCGTGAAGAGCACCAACGGCTGCGTCGGCGCGCCCGCGTACTTCGCGAACGCCACGAGCGCCAGATTGGCCGCGTTGACCATCAGCTCGATCGAGAGCAGCATCGCGACCGCTTGGCGGCGCGTGATCAAGCCGTAGACCCCGACGCTGAACAGCGCCGAGGCGAGCAGCAGGCATTGGACGAGCGTCATCGGACTACTCCGCCTCCGTTCGGCCCACTTGGATCGAGGGCAACGTCGCCGAGCCGCGCGTCTCGCGCGTTTCGACGTCGCGCCGGCGCGCGATCACCACCGCGCCGACGATCGCCGCGAGCAGCAGCAGCGAGACCGCTTCGAACGCCAACAAGTACGTGTCGAGCAACGCGCGACCGAGTTCGGCGGTCGTCTGCGTCGGGACCGAGCTCTCCGGCAGGTCGGTCTTCAGGATCGCCGTCGCGAGCAGCGCGAAGACGCCGAGGGCCGCGAGCACGCCGACCGCGTTCGAATCGTTGCTCGCCTCGGCCGACGCCGACGTGTGGCGCCGCGTGACCATCACGCCGAACACCATCAGCGTCGCGACGCCGCCGACGTACGTCAGCACTTGCACCCCGGCGAGGAACGGCGCGTCGAGGTACGCGTAGAGGCCGGCGGTCAGCAGCAATCCGAGCGCGAGCCACAGCACCGCCCGCACCAGATCGCGCGAGCGGACGACCATCACCGCCGACACGCAGAGCGCGGCGGCGAGCAACCAGAACCACGCGTTGGACATCACGGCTTGGCCTCCGTTCCCGTCGGCGCCGTCGTGGCCGGCGCGGCGGGAGGTTCGGGCGCTTTCGCGGGCTCGTTCGCCTTCGCGGCTTCCGGCGCCTTCTCCGCGGCGGGCGCCTTCTCGACCGCGGCAGTCTTCGCGGGCTCGGCGGCCTTCGCGTGGTGCGCGGCCTTCGGCGGCGGCGCGGCGCGGCCGGCTTCCTGCATCGCCATCAGCTTGGTGCCGTCGCTCCACGCGCGTTGGCGGTTCTTGCCGTTCGCGTAGAGGCGCTCCATCGTCAGCACGAGGTCCTCGCGCGAGAACGTCGGCGTCTCGGGCTCGCGCGTCATCACGATCGCGTCGACCGGACAGACCTGCACGCAGAGCTCGCAGTAGATGCACGCGGCGAGGTCGAGCACGAAGTCGTCGGCGTAGCCGCGCTTCTTGCCGGTGACCGGCGATTCCTTCTTGCCCGCCGCCTTGATCGCGATCACCTCGGACGGGCAGATGCGCTCGCACTGCAGGCAGCCGATGCAGAGCTGATCGCCCTGCTCGTCGTACAAGAGCGAGAACGTGGTCCGATAGCGCTCGGCGCGCGGTCGGATCACGTCGGGGAACTCGACCGTCGTCGGCTTGCGGAACCCGTTGCGCAGGGTCATCGCGAGCGCGTGCAGTCCATCGACGAAGTGTTTCATCGCAGGGCTCCGGAGCTCACAGCACCACCCACGCGCCGGCGCCGAGCAACAGCGCGACGGAGATCGGCACGAGCCAGTACCAGCACATCTTCATCAGTTGGTCCGAGCGGAAGCGCAGCAGCGACCAGCGCACCCAGTAGACGAACGTGAACAGCGCCAACGACTTCAGCACCATCCAATGCAGCCCGGGCGCGAAAGGTCCGTCCCAGCCGCCGAGGAACAGCGCCGAGGCCACCGCGGAAGCGACCAACGTGTGCACGTACTCACCGAGGTAGAACAGCGCGAACTTCATCCCCGAGTACTCGGTGGTGATGCCGGCGACGAGCTCGCTCTCGGCTTCGGGGATGTCGAACGGGATGCGGTTGGACTCCGCGAGCATCGCGAGCAGGAAGAGCACGAACGCCGGCAGGCCGAGCCACACCGGACCGATCGCGATCCACGAGCCCGCGGCCTGGTACTCGACGATCTTCGAGACGTCCATCGAGCCCGCGAGGATCACCGGCACCATCGCCGAGAGCACCAACGGCACCTCGTACGACAGCGACTGCGCGAGCGCGCGCATGCCGCCGAGCAGCGCGAACTTGTTGTTGCTCGCCCAGCCCGCCATGAACACCGGCATCACGGTGACCGCGCCGATCGCGAGCAGGTAGAGCACGCCGAGGTCGATCTGGGCGCCGATGATGTGCGCGGAGAACGGCACGACCGCCGCCGCGCCGAGCGCGCAGAGCGCCGCGATCTGCGGCGCGAGGTTGAACACCGCGCGGTCGGCGGCCTCGGGGACGAGGTCCTCCTTCTGCAGCAGCTTCATCAGGTCCGCGAGCGGCTGCGCGAGGCCGACGGGGCCGACCATCGTCGGCCCGAGGCGCGATTGCAGCCGCGCGGAGAACTTGCGCTCGAACCAGATGCCCCAGGCGGTGACCGTCAGGACGCCGACCAGGATGGCGAGGCTCGTCACCAGCGCCGTCAACACCACGTTCATCGGTCGGCCTCCCCCATGATCGGGTCGACCGAGCCCAGGATCGCGAGCGCGTCGCTGACCGTGCCGCCGGGCAGCATGTACGGCAGCGCGGAGAGCGCGTGCAGGCTCGGCGGCCGGATCTTGAGTCGGTACGGATTGGCGGAACCGTCGGCGATCACGTACGTGCCGAGCTCGCCGCGCGGCGTCTCGATGCCGACGTAGGTCTGGCCCGGCGGGATCTTGATCGAGTTCGGGAGCTTGATCGGCTTGCCGCCGTTGATCGAGCCCTCGGGGATCGAGTCGACCGTCACACGGACGAGCCGCACGCTCTCGCGCAGCTCGGCGAAGCGCACCTCGGCGCGCGCGAGGCAATCGCCGCCGTGCGCGACCGCGACGTTGACCGGGACCTCGTCGTACGCGTGGAACGGCGCGTCGCGCCGCAGGTCGTGGTCGACGCCGCACGCGCGCAACATCGGGCCGGTGAGGCCGAGCTCGAGCGCGAGCCCCGCGTCGATCACGCCGACGCCGCGGGTGCGTTGCACGAAGATCCGGTTGTGCAGCGACATCGCCTCGTACTCGCCGATGCGGGCTTCGATGACGTCGAGCGCCTGCTTGACGCGCCCCGCCCATCCCGCCGGGATGTCGTGGCGGTTGCCGCCGATCGTGTGCGTGTTGTAGTGGAAGCGCGCGCCGGAGATCTCCTCGAAGAGATCCATGATCATCTCGCGCTCGCGGAACGAGTGGATGAACACCGTCGAGCCACCGCCGAGCGCGCCGCCGAGGTCCATCGCGAACGTGCCGAGCCACAGGAGGTGCGACGCGATGCGCTGCAGCTCCGCGAACACCAGGCGCATCCAACGCGCGCGCCGCGGAACCTCGATGCCGAGCAGCTTCTCGAAGGCCATGTTGATGGCCTGCTCGTTGGTCATCGGCGAGACGTAGTCGTTCTTGTCGACGATCGGCGTGACCTGCGAGTAAGTGAGCTTCTCGCAGAGCTTCTCGACCGACCGGTGCAGGTAACCGACGTACGGCACCGCCTTCACGACGATCTCACCGTCGAGGTAGAGGTCCATCCGGAACACCCCGTGCGTCGCGGGGTGTTGCGGGCCCATGTGGAGGAGCAGGAGCTCGGCCTCGGGGTCGTAGCGATCGATCGACAGGTGCGGATCGACGCGGCGTTCGACTTGGAGCGTCTGGAGCATGCTCATCTCCACGGTGCGCAAGGCGTGTCGATCGGATAGTCGCGGCGCAGCGGGTGGCCGACCCAGTTCTCCGCCATCATCAGTCGGCGCAGGTCGGGGTGGCCCTCGAAGCGCACGCCGACCAGGTCGTACTGCTCGCGCTCCTGCCAGTCGGCGCCGGCGAACAGCGGCACGATCGTCGGGATCGTCTCGTCGACGCCGAGGCGCACGGTCCAGGTCGCGACGCGCGTGCCCTTGCCGACGGTGCGCAGCAGGTACGTGACCTCGAAGTGCTCGCGCTCGGCTTCGTCCTTGCCCTTGCGACCGAGACCGGCCGGCCAGTGGCTCGCGACGATCGAGACGAGCTGGCGATAGCCGAGGTCCTTCAAGCGCCGCGTCAGCTCGTAGTGCCGCGCGACCGGCACGCACGGCGGGCCTTCGGCGGGAGCGTCGGAGATGCCGAGCTCGGCGAGCAACCCGGCGAAGTCCGGCGCGAACACCGGCTTCTGCAGCGCGGTCGGCGCGTACGGCACGTCGATCGGCGAGCACATCTGGTCGGCGGTGACGCGCAGCGCTTGGTCGGCTTGGTCGCGCGAGAGGTCGCCGTCGCGATCGCGCTCGCAGACGCGCGGGACCGACGGCTTGGTGATCGCGATCAGCTCCGGGTTCGGGTCGCGGACGACCTTCTCGCCGCGGCGGATCGCTTGCACCTTCTCTTGCAGCCGCAGCAGCCCGTGCATCAGCGCCTCGGGATTGGGCGGGCAACCCGGGACGTAGACGTCGACCGGGATCACGGTGTCGATCCCGGGGATCACCGAGTAGAGGTTGCGGTAGAAGTCGCCGGAGATCGCGCACGAGCCCATCGCGATGCACCACTTGGGCTCGGGCATCTGCTCCCAGAGCTTCAGCACGCGCGGCGCCATCTTCACGGTGATCGTGCCGGCGACCACCATCACGTCGGCCTGGCGCGGCGTCGCGCGCACGATCGTGCCCATGCGGTCGAGGTCGATCCGGCTCGCGGCGGCTGCCATCAGCTCGATGCCGCAACAGCTGGTCGCCATCGGGAACACCCAGAGCGAGTTGGTCAGTCCCCACGCGAGCAGGTCGTCGAGCGACGCGAGCCCGATCGAGACGCCCGGCAGCTTCTCGAGCGTCTGGTAGAGCGGGTGCGTGAAGCTGCCGCCGGTGTCGAGGTTGGGCTTCGAGCTCATTGCCACTTCAGCGCCCCCTTGCGCACCGCCCACAGCCAACCGAGCAACACGACCGCGACGAAGCTCACCACCGCGACGAAGCCTTGGACGCCGAGCTCGCGAGCGTTGCCGCCCCACGGGAACAGGAAGGCCGCTTCGATGTCGAAGAGCAGGAAGAAGAGCGCGACGACGTAGTACCGAGCGTGGAACCGCACCCACGCCATGCCGGCGGGAGATTCTCCGCACTCGTACGTGGTCTTCTTCAGCGGCGATTCGCGCTTCGCTCGGACGGCGAACACGCGCGCACCGATCAGCATCCCGGCGATCACCCCGAAGGCGACCGCGAGGAAGACGATCAACGGGTAGTCCTGGACGAAGGAAGACGTAGGGAACCTCTGTCGTTATCTCAGGGGACGCTGGGCAAGGGCCGCGAGAGTACCCGCGGAGGCCGTCGGGGCCCACGTTTCTAACCGCAGGATCTCAGAACGGGCCCCGCGTGGATCGAGCGAGGGAGTCACGGGGCAGTCACTGGGGAACCGGCTCGTCGGAGTAGGCCGCCGGGTCGCCCGGGGGGTCGCCCCACGGGTCGGTCGCCTGGCGCGCGATCTCCGCCTGGACGTAGGCCTCGTGGTCGGACTCCTCCGCGACCAGCTCGGCGAACAGGAAGCGCGCCTCGGGGTCGGAGGTCTCCGCCAACGCGGCCTTGAAGAAGGCGTGGGCCTTGCGCTCGGACTGCAGCGCGACGTCGAGCGCCTGGCGCACGGTCATGAACGCGCGAACGGTGTCGTAGTCCGGCGCCTCGACGTCGAAGATCTGCAGTCGCCCGACGGTCGAAGGCCGGTCGCCGAAGCTCGCGCGGCGCTTGGTCAGCAATGCGACTCGGTGTTTCTCCTCCATCCGAGCCATCTTGCGGAAGAATTCGGAGGCTTCCGGCGTGTGCGCGATCGAGAGCGCGTCGGCGAGCTCGAGGTAGCGGTCGCGCGCCTCCTCCTCGATCGTCACCGCGAGGTCGAGCGCCTGCATCAACGAGACCTTCTTGAAGTCGACGCCCGGGGAGCACGGCAGGCCGTTCATGGTGCGCCTCACTTCTGCAGGAACACGTCGAGGAGACGTGCTCGGTCCTTCGCCTCGGGGGCGAGCGCCCGCTGCCGTTCGCGCACCAGCGCGTCGTAGGTCGGCGGCGGATTCGGATTGCGGTACAGGACGCCGGTGTGGAGCTCCTTCCCGTACGACCGCGCGAGGTCGAGCGCGCGCAGCTGGTCGCTGGGATCGTGGCCGAGGCTCGCCAGCGGCCGCATGTGCGCCTTGTGGGCGCGCATCTGTTGCTCTTCCTGGCCGAACGTCACGCACGGCGACTGGATGTTGACGAACGCGAAGCCCGGGTAGCGGATCGCTTGCTCGATCAACGCGGTCAGCCCCGGCAGGTCCGCCGGCGTGCCCTGCGCGACGAAGCCCGCGCCGTACGCGAGCGTGTACAGCAACGGGTTGATCGGTTCCTCGAGACTGCCGAGCGGCGAGGTCACCGTCGCGAGCCCCTTCGGCGACGTCGGCGAGAGCTGGCCCTTGGTCAGGCCGTACACCTGGTTGTCCATCACCAGGTAGGTCAGGTCGAGGTTGCGCCGGACCGCGTGCGCGACGTGGCCGCCGCCGATCGAGAATCCGTCGCCGTCGCCGCCCGCGACGATCACCTGCAGGTCGGGGTTGGCGAGCTTGACGCCCTGCGCGATCGGCAGCGCGCGCCCGTGGACGCTGTTGAAGCCGTACGCGGTCGTGTAGCCCGGGATCCGGCTGGAGCAGCCGATGCCGGAGATGAATGCGATCTCGTGCGGCGGCCTGCCGATGGCCGCCAACGCTCGGTAGAGCGCCTGCAGCACGCCGTAGTCGCCGCAGCCCGGGCACCAGATCGGCTTGAGCGGGCTGCTGTAGTCCTTGGGGGTCGCGGTCGCGGTGGTGGTCGCGGTGTCCATGGTCACTTCACCCCCACCGCGGCGAGCGCTTCGAGCTCCGCGAGCACCTGGTCGGGTCGGAACGGCGTCGCGCCGCTGTGGCAGAGCGAGCGCAGGCCGGCGGGCAGGTCGAGCTGCATCCGCAGGATCTTGTGGAGCTGCCCCTGGTGCGAGAGCTCGACGACCAACCCCGCCTCGACCGACGCGAGGAACTCGCGGTAGATCGGAACGGCGATCGGGTAGAGCAAGCGCGGGATCAGCAGCTTGACCGCGAGCCCCTTCGCGCGGGCGAGCTCGAACGCCTCGCGCGCGACGCCGGCGCTCGAGCCCCAGCTGATCAACGCGAACGGCGCGTCGCTCGGCCCGAAGACGTCGAACAGATCGCGGCGGTGCTGCAGCGGCTCGAGCTTCTTGAAGCGCTTCTCGTTCATCCGCGCGTGCTCGGCGCCGCTCGCGGTCGGATCGCCCTTCTCGTTGTGCTCGATGCCCGCGCCGAGGTAGCTGCCGCCGGCGAGCCCCGGATGGCTGATCGGGCTGATGCCGGACTCGGTGAGGCGGAAGCGGCGGTAGTCGACGAGGTCGCTCGCGCTCGGCGCGAGGCGCTCCTCGAGCGTGAAGCGCGAGGTGTCGATCGGCTCGACCGTCTCCTTGCGCTGCGCGATCTCCTGGTCGGAGAGGATGATCACCGGCGTCTGGTAGCGCTCGGCGAGGTTGAACGCCTCGACCGTGACGCGGAACGTGTCGCCGACAGAGATCGGCGCGAGCACCGGCCTCAGCACGTCGCCGTGCGCGGAGAACGCGGCCTGGAACAGGTCCGCTTGCTCGCATTTCGTCGGCAGGCCGGTCGCAGGACCGCCGCGTTGGACGTCGAGGATCACCAGCGGCAGCTCCGCGATCGACGCGAGCCCCATGATCTCGGTCTTCAGCGCCATTCCGGGCCCCGAGGTCGCCGTCATCGACTTCAGGCCGGCGAACGAGGCGCCGAGCGCCGC
>JADLBP010000263.1 GCA_020847695.1 Planctomycetota bacterium | reverse complement strand
GCAGCGAGAACGATTTTCGCCATGACGCGACAGTCTACGCGCTCGGGAGCGCCGCCACGAGGCGCCGCTCGCCTCCAGCGGACTCCGAGGGGAAAGCGCTGAACGCCAGATGATCCCGGTGAGCCCCCACGAACTCAGGCGCGTTCACGCGAGCATCGGGACCTCGGCGGTACACGGCGAGTCTGACCGGCGCGCGCGCGAACCTGCGCTCGGTGATTAGAATCGGGGTCCTTCCCCATGACATCGCAAGCGAAGACCCTCGAGGTCGCGCGCGTGCTCGCGTTCGCGCAACGGCTGCAGCTCGCCGTCGAGCTCCCTCGGATCGCCGCGGAGGTCGAGCGCGAGCTCGCCGAGGCGCTCGGCGCCGAACGCGTCGAGCTCTACGTGCGCGAAGCGGGCGCCGACGGACTTGCGCGACGGGTCTCCGTCGGAGCGAGCGCGGCGGGCGAGCTCGCGCGCGAGCCGAAGCTCGGCCTCGGCGAGCGACGGGCCCGCGCGACGCGCGACACGGCGAGCTCCCCGGCTGCGCGTTCCACCGACCGCGCGCCGACCCGCGTCGAGCTTGCGCTCGGCGACGCGTCGCTCGGCGGGGGCGCGTCGCTCGGCGGGGGCGCGTCGCTCGGCTGGCTCGACGTCACGCTGTCGACCTCGATCGCGCGCGAACCGAGCCGCGGCGAGCTCGCGTACCTCTCGGCGGTCGGCGAGCAACTCGCTGCCGCGGTCGCGCGCCTGCGGCTCGCCGACGAACGCGTCGCGCTCGCGGTCGCGCGCGAGCGACGCGGCGAGCTTCGCAAGCGCGAGAGCGCCGGCTTGGTCGCGAGCGCGCTGATCCACGACTTCAAGAACCTGATGACGGTGATCGCGTGGCGCACCGAGGCACTGCGCGGCGGCGCGGCGAGCGGGCGCGCGCTCGACCTCGAATCCGCCGACGCGATCCTCGAGGCGACCAAACGCGGCTCGGCGCTCGCGCGTCGCTTGCAGCTCTTCGGGCGGCGTGCCGACCCGATGGTCGAGACGTTTGACTTGGTCGGGCTCGTCGACGAAGTGGCGATGCGCCTCTGCGACTGGCTCGGCGCGCGCGATGCGATCCGCGTCGAGCACGCGACGGCGAGCGCCCGAGTCGTCGCCGATCGCTGGCAGGTCGCGCGTTTCCTGATCGAGCTCGTCCTGCACGCCAAGGACGGCGCGCCCGATGGCGCGACGATCCGGCTCGCCGTGCGCGAAACGGAGTCGGAGACCGAGCTCGCGCTCGCCCCGGGGATCTCCGCCACGGCGCTCGAGCGCGCTGCCGCGGCGTTCTGTGAGCGCCGCGCCGCGCACTCGTCGCTGCACGCGCCCGGCGACGAAGCCCTCGACGGCGAAGCTCGCCCCGCTTCGCCCGACGGCTCGCTGCCGGCGCCGGGCGCTCCGGGCGCGCGCATCGAGCTCCGCGACGACGGCGTGCTCGGAACCCGCGTCGTGCTCTGCTTCCCGCGCTTGCCCTGAGCGCGCGCTCGCAACGCGGAACGTCGCCTCGAACGAACCCGCGATGCGCGTCTTCTATTGCGACCACCACGAAGTGCGCCTGCCGGAAGGCCATCGCTTCCCGATGGCGAAGTACGCGCGGCTGCGGCGGCGACTGATCGCGACCGGCGTCGTGCGCGAGGACGAGCTCGTCCCCGCCGAGCCGGCGCCGCTCGACGTCGTCCTGCGCGCGCACGATCCGGAGTACGTGCGCCGATTCGTCGACGGCACGCTGGAGCCGAAAGCGATCGCGCGCATCGGCTTCCCGTGGTCGCGCGAGCTCGTGCAGCGCTCGCTCGCGAGCGTCGGCGCGACGCTCGCCGCGGTCGAGGCCGCGCGCGCCGATGGATTCTCGGGCTCGCTCGCTGGAGGCACGCATCACGCGCGACGCGGCGAGGGCTCGGGCTTCTGCGTGTTCAACGACCTCGCGATCGCCGCGTGCGAGCTGCTCGCTCGAGCGCATGCGCGCCGCGTGCTCGTCGTCGACCTCGACGTGCACCAAGGCGACGGAACCGCGTCGATCTTCGCCGACGATCCGCGGGTGTTCACGTTCTCGATGCACGGCGCGAAGAACTTCCCCGGCCGCAAGGAGACCAGCGATCTCGACATCGCTCTCGACGACGACACCTCCGACGACGAGTACCTCGAGCGGCTGGACGACGCGCTCGCGCGCGCCTTCGAGGCGAGCCGGCCCGATTTCGTGCTCTATCAAGGCGGCGTCGACCCGCTGGTCGCCGACCGACTCGGGCGACTCGCGCTTTCGCAGGAGGGCTTGCTCGAGCGCGACACGCGAGTCTTCCGTGAGGCTCGACTGCGCGGACTACCGATAGCGGCCACCCTGGGTGGCGGTTATGCGGAGCCGATCGAGCTTTCGATCGAAGCGCACGTCAACACGTACCGCGCTGCGCGCTCGTGTTCTCGGATCTAGGACGTATTAGACACACGGATTCGTAATGAGGCGCGGAGCGAAGCGTCCCTAGAGTCTTGGCCTCCAAAGCTCCGCTCATGGAATCCACCTCGCAAGTCGATTTCGAGCGCCTGCATCCGTTCGTGGACGAACTGCAGCGCGTGACGAGTTTCTCCGAGCTCCTGCGCTGCATCGACGCCGAAGTCCGCGCCGTGCTCGGTTATCGCCAAACGTGGCTCGTCGTGTTCGATCCGGTCGATCCGACGCTCGCGCGCCTGGTGGAGACCGTCGGCGATCACACCGAGCTCGTGCTCCGTCACGGCACCGTGATCCCGACGATCGGCGATCGGATGATGGACGAGATCCGCGCGAATCGCGGGCCGGTCGTCGTCGCGGACGCGCGCACCGATCCGCGCACCAACAAGGCGATGGTCGAGCGACTCGGCAATCGCACGATCGTCAACGTCCCGATGGTGCTCGCGGATCTCCCGCTCGGTTGCCTCGGCACCGGCACGTTCGCGCCCGACGAATGTCGCGTGCCGACGAAGACGGAGCTCGATTATCTCGCTTTGCTCGCGACGCGCGTCGCCAGCACGGTCGAGCGCCTCTGTCGCAGCGAATCGCGCGAGCGATTGCTGCGTTCGCAATTCCGGATCGGGCCGACGGCGCAGATTCGCACGCTGGATCTCCGCGAGCTCGTCGCGCGCACCGTGCAGACGCTCGGCGGCCTGCTCGGCGACAGCGTCGAGCTCTCGGTCGATCGCGGCGAGGACGCGGCGTTCGTCGACGCCGACGAGGCGGTGATCGCGCCGCTGATCGCGCACGTCGCGCTCGACGCCTGCGAGGCGCTCTCGAACGGCGGCCGCGTCGCGATCACGACCCGGCGCGTCGTGCGCGATGCGCCCGGCGGCTACGAGCGTCGTTCGTTCGTCGTCGTCGGCTTCCGGCCGAACGCGGCGGATCCCGAGCGCGTCGAAGCGTTGCGCGCGCAGTTCGGGAGCGCGCGGCCCGGCGCCGAGGACGGCGCGCTCGCGATCGACGTCAGCAGCACGATCCAGCGCCTCGGCGGCTTCATCGAGGTCGCGCACGGACCGGGTCGCGGCGCGAGCGTGCTCGTGCACTTCCCCGCGACGAAGAACGGCGCCGCGCAGCGCGCGTCGTCGGGCTGGGAGACCGTGCTGCTCGTCGAGGACGACGTCGCGACTCGCGGTTTCGTCGCGGAGGTGCTGCGCGGCTGCGGCTACACCGTCTTCGAGGCGGCCGACGGGGCTCAGGCGCTGCGCATCCTCGGCGAGTTCCCGCGTCGGATCGATTTGATGGTCTCCGACGTCGTGTTGCCGGGCATCAACGGATTCGAGCTCGCCGAGCAACTGCTCGCGGTCAATCCACGCTTGCGCGTGCTCTTCATGTCCGGCTACGTCGGTGAGCTGCGGCCCAACGCCAAGCGCGCCTTCGACGCCGACCGCCTGCTCGCGAAGCCCTTCACCGCCGCCGACCTCGCATCGCGCGTGCGCGGCCTGCTCGACGCGACCTCCGACGCACGCGTCTGACCGCGCGACGCGCGTCAGCGGCGCGGCGCCGACGCCTGCCGGCCGAACGCCTCGGCGACGTAGAGCACGAATGCGCAGCCGATCGGGAACAGCAGCTCGTTCGCGGCGCGCGTCGCCAGCGCGACCGGGGCGAGCGCGGGCTCGGTCTGCGCGATCGCGAGCCCGAGGATGCCGCCGCCGAACACCAGGCCCGTGATCGCGCCCGCGCCGAGGTGACCGCCGAGCGTCAGCGGCACGCGACGGCCCAGGCGCGCGATCACGACGCCGAGCACCATGTACTCGAGCCCCTTGATCGCCGCGATCAAGTAGGGCGACGGGCCGCTCGCGACCGCGGTGATCGAGAGCGCTTGGTTCATGCTCTTGTGCAACGCCTTCGACACCGTGAACGCGAGCGGCGCGGACACCAAGCCGAGTGCACCCATCAACGCCGGCCGCGCCTTCGACGCAGCCGTGCCGCACGCGACGCCGACGCACACGAGCATCGACCACGACACACCGCGCACGGTGTCGGCGACGAACGGCGCGGCTTCCTTCAGCGTGCCGTAGCCGGCCGCGATGCCGAGCACGACGCCTTCGAGCGCGAGCCCGAGCAGGATCGAGGACCACGCGACGGTCAGCACGCGCGGCCAGAGCTGCGGCGCACCGCCGGGAGCACCCGAGCCGTTGGGCTCGCTGGCGCCGCCGGCCGCGCGCGCGCCGCTCGGCGGGCTCGCGGAACTCGACGCGCTCGGCGGGTTCGACGCGCTCGAGGAACCCGGAGTGCTCGGTCCGTTCGCTTCGCTCGGGTTCGCCATCGACTTCGCTCGGTTCGAGTCGCGGCGCTCAGTCGAGCCCGACCAGGCGACGTACCTCGCCGACCGCGCGGCCAAGCTCGTCGTTGATCACGATGTGGTCGTAGCGATGGCGCTCGCGGAACTCGTCTTCCGACTTGCGCAACCGCCGCTCGATCACGTCGGGCGCGTCGGTGCGTCGATCGACCAGCCGGCGGCGCAGCTCGTCGAAATCCGGCGGCGCGATGAACACGTACACGCCGGGGACGCCGAGCTCCTTGAGCTGCAACGCTCCCTGCACGTCGATCTCGAGCAGGTAGACGCGACCCTGCTTCAACGCCTCCTCCATCGGAGCGCGCGGCGTGCCGTACAGATTGCCGAAGACCTCGGCGTGCTCGATGAACGCGCCCTGCGCGATCATCTCGCGGAAGCGCTCCTTCGACGTGAAGTGGTAGTCGCGACCGTCGACCTCGCCGGGGCGAGGCGCGCGCGTCGTCGCGGAGACGCTGAACTGCACGCGCGGGTCTTGGAGGAGCTGCTTGCAGATCGTGGTCTTGCCCGATCCGGACGGACCGGAGATCACGAGCATCTTCCCGGGCTTGACGGTGGCTTGGCGTTCGGTCACGGCGATCTCCGAGAGGGAGCGCGAGGGATAGGCAGCGCGCCCGATTCGGGCAAGCGGATTCCGTCGGAAGCCCGCCGCGGGGCCGTCGAGCGCGTCGAGGGCACGAGCGACTCCGCTCAAGGTCGCAGTCGAGCCGGGTCAGCGTGCGGATTTCGAGATCCGCGGTCGACGGCGAGGCTGAGATCACTAGATCCCCGGTCTATCGACAGCTCCGCAACGAGAAGCAGGCGCGAGCGCGCTTGCCGTCGCTCCAACCTAGGTGTCCCCAATGCTCAGAAACACTCTCGCTCTGACGATTCTGGCTTTGTCCTCGCTCACGGGCTCGGCGCTCGCCGTGCCGCAGGATCAGGAGGTGCTGCTGCCGCGCTGGCGCGAAGGCGGAACCCCGCCCGACGATCCGAATCAGAAGCTCGTGCCCTTCTCGGTCAAGCCGAGCCTCGGCGCCGCCGACATGCCGCCGACCTCCGGCCTGATCGCCTCGCCGCCCGAGTACAGCCCGTGCGACGGTGTGATCTTCCGCTACACGACCGGGTACGGGAACGTGGTCGTCGCGTGCGTCGCCGCGCTGACCGGCAGCCCGGCCTACGACGAGAAAGCGTACGTCGTCGTCTCCAGCGCCGCGCAACAGACGACCGCCGCGAATGCGTTCGCCGCGGCGGGCGCCGACCTCAGCAAGGTCGTGTTCTTCATCGAGCCGACCGACTCGGTCTGGCTGCGCGACTACGGTCCGCACTTCGTGTGGCAATCGAACACGCTGACGATCGCCGACAGCCACTACTACCCGACGCGTCCGCTCGACAACTTCATCCCAACGCTGCTCGCGAACAACCACTACGTCGTGCCGCCCTACCCGATGGGCCTCTACTACTCGGGCGGCAACTTCCAGCCGGGCCCGAACCGCTCGGGCTTCATCACGTCGTTGATCAACTCCGACAACCCCGATCTCAGCAACACGCAGATCGCGGACCTCTACCGGCTCTACCAGGGCATCGACACGCTGCACATCATGCCGCGCTTGCCCTCGACCGTGGACGGCACCGGCCACATCGACATGTGGATGTACTTGGTCGACGACCACACGTGCATCATCTCGCAGTTCAAGGCCGGCTCGAACCCGACGGCGATCCAGGTCACCGACAACGCGGTGCCGTACATGCAAGCGCTCGGCTTCAACGTGTACCGCACGCCGGCGTGGAACGTCGGCTCGACGCACTACACGTACACGAACGCGTTCCGCGTCAACAACCGCATCTTCACGATCTCGTACGCGAGCGGGAACCCCGCGTACGCGGCGGACGACGCGGCGGCCGCGGCCGCGTGGCAAGCA
This sequence comes from Planctomycetota bacterium, assembly GCA_020847695.1. GTDB lineage: Bacteria > Planctomycetota > UBA1135 > UBA1135 > JACRIN01. The sequence continues at coordinate 1,032 of JADLBP010000263.1, read as the reverse complement.
GCGGCGGGCCCGGGCGTCACGCTCGTTCCGATCAACTGCTACAACATCATCCCGTCGGCCGGCGCGATCCACTGCATCGTGATGCAAGTGCCGCGCTACACCGATCCGAACCCGAGCGTGCACGTGCTCAACCCCGACGGCGGTGAAGCCTTCGCGATGGCGCAGACCTACGACCTGCAATGGTCGGCGACCGACGACGAGACGGTCAGCTCGGTCGACCTCTTCTACTCGACCGACGGCGGCGCGACGTATCCGTTCCTGATCGCCGCGGGCCTGCCCGACACCGGCCACTACTCGTGGAAGATCCCGCTGAAGTCGACGCCGAACGCCAAGGTGCGCGCCGTCGCGTACGACAACCTCGGCAACAGCGCGACCGCCGACAGCACCGCCAACTTCGAGATGACGCGCACGCGCCGCAAGGTCTACGACTTCGGCACCGGCGCGGGCGTCAACAAGTGGGCGTGGGGCGCTTCGACGACAGCGTGGAGCGCCGTCAACGGCGTCCGCTACCCGGCGACGGCTTCGACCGAGATCGAAGTGCTCAAGCCCGGCGCGTACGCGCAGATCGCGAGCTCGAACGCGACCGGCGGCGACGCCGACGCGAACCGTTACGTCTCCCCGATCCCGGCGTCGGGCTCGGAGTCGACGCACGTGTTCGAGTTCCTGATCGCCGAAGCACCGTCGTGCATCGTCGATCTCGAGCTCCTCTGGGAAGGCTACGGCGACGACTGCCTGCAGATGGAGCTCTACGTCTGGGACAACGTCGCGAACAACTGGAGCGACGCGAAGGGCGTGCTCGGCGCGAACGCGTATGCCGCGAACTACTCGGGCAACGCGGACGGCCGACTCGAGGTCCACATCCGTCAGAACCTCGCGAACTACATCGACGCGAACGGTCGCTTGACGTTCATGCTCTACGCCGAGCGCGCGACGCAGGAGTCCTTCTGCGACTACGTGTCGGTCGCGACGCTCTACAAGAACTGCCCGTGAGAGAGTTCACGCGCGGCTCGCCCGCCAGGCGCGAACGAGCGG
>JADLBP010000262.1 GCA_020847695.1 Planctomycetota bacterium | reverse complement strand
CGCTCCGTCCGCGCGATCGGCCCGAACCCGCCGCGGACCGCCGGCCCTCGCGACCCGGGCGAGCCGCACGCGACCGGCGTCACGGCGCCGGGCAAACGCGCTCGACCTCCGCGTCGGAGGCGGAGCCGATCGCGCGCCAGCGGTCCGGCGATGCCGATCATCCGCCGGTCGCAGGGCGTCCGCTGGGCGTCCGCCGGTCGCCGGGCGTCCGCCGGGCGTCGCGACCCCGAGCTCGCCGTGGACCACGGCGCCTCGCGAATCGAAAGCGGCCCGCGACCTGGCGTGTGCCGGGTCGCGGGCCGCGTGGGGGCTTCGGGTGCTCGCTCGGTAGCCCGAGCGCGCGGTGCGCGCGCCGGTCAGCGCAGCTCGCGGACCTCGACGTCCTTGATCGTGATCACCGAGCCGTCGTGGTGCTGTTGCAGCGCGACGTGACCGCTCGCGAGCTTGCGCTCCTTCTCGATCGTGTCGACGACGACGACGTCGTTGACCGCGATCGTGACGTGCACGCCGTCGGCGACCGTTCGGCAGGTGACGTGCTCGGTGAACCAGACGTCCGACGGCACCAGCCGGGTCTTGATCGCCTCGACGTTGTAGAACGAGCCCGTCCGCTGCGGATCGGTCGGGAAGTTCGAGTTGATCTGAGCCTCGTATCCGACCGGCCAGCCCGGGCCGAACGCGGCGCGGAAGTAGAGGCCCGAGTTCCCGCCGCGGTTGATCTTGACCTTGGCGCGGACCTCGAAGTCCTGGTAGTCGCCGCGCGGGCTGAACAGGTGGCTCGTCGGACCGGACCCGACGATCGTGCCGTTCTCGACGCGCCACTTGCCGCCGTCGGAGATCTGCCAGCCGTCGAGATTGCGGCCGTTGAAGACCTTCTCCCAACCGGTTTCGTCGCGCGGCCCGACCTTCGCGCGCGCGCGGATGCCGCGGAACGCGACCGGGCCGTGATCGCCTTGCAGCCGCAGCGGCGCGCTCGCGACCTCGCCCTCCCAACCACCGCGCGTCGGGCCGGGGACCTCGACGTTCTCTTGGAGCAGCACGTCGTCGATCATCACGCGCTCGAACTTCGCGTTGGCGATCTTCTTGCCGCTCGCGTCGAAGCGCGGCGCGCGGAAACGGACGTCGAGCCCGTGCCACTCGCCCGCGCCGCGGAAGCCCTGGAACATCGGCGCCTTGCCGGGGAAGCCTTCGCCTTCGTACAGGCCGCCGGTGTCGCCGAACGCGAGCTCGCGCTCGCCGGCGGAGTCGCGCAGCTGCACCTCGTAGCGACCCATCAGGTAGACGCCCGAGTTGCCGTCCTTCGGCAGCATGAAGTCGACGTGCAGGTCGACGTCGCCGAACGAGAAGCGGCTGACGAGGTCCGAGAGCTCGCTCGCGCCGACGTTGGTCAACACGTCGCCGCGCGGATCGGTGTTCGGCGCCGGGAACTCGGCCGCGAGCGTCTTCGGATCCGCGCCGTCGAGCTCCACGCCGCGCGCGGCGCGCCAACCGGCGCCCTTCCACGCGTCGAGCGCATCGCCGTCGGTCAGGAACAGCATCCCTTCCTCCGAGCGCTCGCGCACCGCGGGCGGATCGACGCGCTTCGCGACGAGCACGTCGCTCTTCGGGCCGTCGACCAACTGGTTGATCGTGTACGCGAACTCGTCGTGCAACAGCTGGCTGCCGTCCTCCGCCGCGAGCCCGTCGATCGACACGCGCACGACCTTGCCGGCTTCGAGCCCGAGCCCGCCGAGCGTCAGCGACTTGCGATCCGCGGCGACCGCGATCGTCTTCGGCATCAGCGTCTTCGCGTTCCTCACCGGCGAGCCGTACTCCCACCAGTAGTCGTAGTCGTACGACTGGATGTGGTACTGCGGCGGCATCACGCCGGCGGTCAGTGCGAGCGGCTTGGTGAATTCCAGGCGGAAGCCGTCGCTGACCAGGCGCACGTGCTCGATCTCCAGCGGGAGCTGCTTGGTCCAGCGGATCCGCGCGATGCCGTCGCCCGGCGCTTGTCCGCCCCAACCGCGATCGGTGAAGCCGGTGAAGAGCGTGCCGTCGCTCGCGAACTTCAATCGCACCGCGGAGCCGACGTGTTGGCGGAACGGGAAGACCGCGCCCTGGTGGACGCCTTGCACCTTCTCGAGGTCCGCGCGCAGCACGAGACCGTTGGTGAGCTCGGCGATGAAGAGCTGTCGCTCGAACGGACCGAACTTCCCGCCGGTGAGGTCGGGCACCATTTCGGCGGCCGAGCGCGCCCAGTCGTACGGGATCCACAACGCCGCCGGTTTGCGCGGCACGTCGGGCGGATCGGTGTCGGTCGGCTTCTTGCCTTCGCGCTGGTACGCCTCGGTCCACGCGAGCGACGCGGGGTGGCCGTAGAAGCCGTCCTTCTCGATGTGGAAGAGCGGGCACGCGGGCATCCAGTCGCCCTGGTTCTCGGTGACGAAGATCTCTCCGTCGGCGTCGTTGCCGATGCCGGCGGGGCTGCGGAAGCCCGCGGCGAACGGCGTGAACTTGCCGTCCGGCGCGATCTGCACGACCCAGCCGCGGTAGGGGACCGTCGAGCGTCCGTGCCACCACTGCGGATCGCCGAACGAGACGTTGAGCGAGACGTAGAAGTTGCCCGCGGCGTCGCGCGGCAGGCCGAACGCGAACTCGTGGTAGTGACCGGAGACGCCCCAGTCGTCGCAGAGCGTGTCGATGCGGTCGCAGCGGTCGTCGCCGTCGCTGTCGACGAGCACCGAGAGCTCGCTGCGCTGCACGAGGTGGATCTTGCCGTCGATCACGCGCAGCCCGAGGCCTTCTTGGAGCCCCTCGGCGAACAGCGCGAACTTCGCGTCCTTCGGATCGGCGGCGAGCGGGTTCGAGACCAGCCACACCTGGCCGCGGCGCGTGCTGACCACCAGTCGGCCGTCGGGCAGGAAGTCCATGCCGCCGACCTCGACGCGCGAGCCGTCCGGCGGAACGAGGTAATCGACCGAGTAGAACGCACTCTCGTCGACGCGGGCGACTTGCGCGAACGTGCCGCTCGCGAGGGCGAGCACGGCGAGGCTCGAGATCAGGGCTTTCATCGGGCGAGCTCCTTTCCGAGCGTGGCGAGCAGTTCCTCCGACCATTCCGACGCGCCGATCACCGTCACCGCGAAGCTCGCGCTGACTTGCTCGGCGCCTGCGAACACGGGCACGAAGAGGTGCAGCGACGCGGCGTCGCGCACCAGCTTCACGTTCTTGTCCGCGACGACGTGCAGCAGCTCGAATCCGTCGCCGCGCTTTCCGACCAGCCAACCGTCGGCCGGAATCGCGCCGCGCAACACCTCGCCGGCTTGTTGCCAGGCCGTCGGCTCGCCGCGCACCCACGCTCCGCCGCCGTGCGTCGCGCCGAGGTCGAAGACGAGGTTGGCGGATTCCAGGTCTCCGCGGATCGCGAACGAGCGCGTGAACGCGCCGCCGATCGACAACGCTTCGACGCGCAGACGCTCCTCGACGGTCGCGAGCCGCGTACCGCGCTTGTCGACGAGCTCGTAGTCGAGCCCGAGCGCGTCGCGTGTCGCGAGCGTCGTCTTCAAGCGCGCGGAGAGCGGACGCTCGTTGCCGAAGTGCATCGCCGTGAACGCGGGCTTCGGATCGCCGCCGCCCGGAACGTAGAACGCCTTGCCGAGCGGGACGAGCTCGCCGCCGCCGCGGTCGTTCCAATCGGTGCGATCCGCGAACTCGCCCTGGCGCACCGCGAGCAGGCGCACGTCGTCGACCCGGTACTCGAACGTCACACCTTCGGGCGTGCCGAGCAGGATCCCGCGCGGCCATTGCGGCTTGCCGTCGGCGACCGCGGGCAGCAGCCCGCGCGCGATCTGCGGATGGGCGCCGATCGCGATGCGCGTGCCGGACGCCGGCTCCTCGGGCGCCGGGCAGAGCGTCAGCACGAAGTCGGCGAGCATCCACCGTTCGTCCTCTTCGAGCGAGACCTTGAACGACGGCATCACCGAGCTGCCGGGCATGCCCGCGGTGATCGTGCGGTAGATCGCCTCGCGCGTGTTGCCGAACGCGAAGCCGCCTTGCTTGAAGTCGCGCGCCTTGAGGCCGAGCTGCACCATCGTCGGACCTTGGCCGTCGCCGTTGGTGTTGTGGCAGCCGGCGCAGTTGCGCTCGTACAACCACTTGCCGTCGTGGACGGGCTCGTCCTCGTCGTCGCTCATCATCACGACTTCGGTGACGGTCGGCGCGGCGGGCTCTTGCGGTCGTTCGGCGGCGGGCGCCTTCTCCGCGGAGCCGCAGCTCGCCGCCGCGAGCGCGCCGAGGGCGGCGAGCGCGAGGCGCGGCCAAGTTCGTATCGAGTGCTTCATGGGGGGAGGCTTTGGGGACGAGCGAGGGTCGCGTGCGACGGGGTCCGTCGTGCGCGGGCGACAGAAGTTACTGGTCGGCGCCCGCGAGTGGCAGTGTCTTGGAAAGAGCTTCCGAGCTACGCCCGACGGCGGAGCCCCCGAACGTGCGGCCCGACTCGTAATCCTCCCGACCTCGCCGCGTTGACGCGGACGCCGGTTACAGTGGCTCTCTGCGCCGGCAGGCCGCACGAAGGTCTCGACCCAGCTCGGAGGATCCCCGGGGGGCGAGCGCCCGAGAGCACGTCACGGCGTCAGCAGGAACTCGACATGCATCGTGACAGTCCTTCGGCCGTGACCGCGCTGCTCCGCGCCGCGACGCCTCTGGCGTTGATGGCGCCGCTCGCCGCGCAAGCGCTCAGCACGAGCACCCAGCTCTCCGGCGGCGCCGGGAGCGTGACCCCCGAACCGCGACTCGGCGTGCTCGACCTCGAGCTCGCGGGCGAGACGCTCGCCGGGTATCCCCACTTCCACTACACGCGCACCTTCGAGATCGGCAAGCGCGTGTGGATGGCGATCGATCCGACGCGCTATCCGGCGTTCGTCGGCGACACCGCCGACATCTACGTCGTCGCGCACCAGTCGGTCGCGCAGTGGATCGCGAACGGCGCGCTGATCGACGCGCGCGGCGCGCCCACGACGTTCACGTTCCAACCGGGCACGATCCAGGCGAACACGGTGACGCTCGACAACGGCACGTTGAACGCCGACGCGGGGGATTCGCTCGGTGTGCCGTACGACGTGGTCATCGACTTCGACCAGGACGGCCTGCTCGGCGCCGGCGATGCGATCGACGGCTTCTACGGCGAGCCGGGCTTCTTCGTCGTCGAGGATCCGGGCCAACCCGGGCCGCACAACGTGATCGAGACGCAGTACTCCGGCGGCTCGTTCCTCGGTCAGGACACCTACTACCCGGCGAACCTGCTCACGCTCGGGCAGCTCCCGCTGGTGGTGATCAGTCACGGCAACGGCCACGACTACCGTTGGTACGACCACATCGGCTACCACCTCGCGTCCTGGGGCTGCATCGTGATGAGCCACCAGAACAACACGCAGCCCGGGCCGGAAGCGGCGTCGGTCACGACGCTGACCAACACCGACTACCTGCTCTCGAACCAGCACCTGATCGACAACGGCGCGCTGGTCGGGCACATCGACGCGACGCGGATCATCTGGATCGGCCACAGCCGCGGCGGCGAGGGCGTGGCGCGCGCGTTCAACAAGGTCAAGACCGGCGCGTACGTCCCGGTCAACTACAAGGCGAAGGACATCGCGCTGGTCAGCTCGATCGCGCCGACCGAGTTCTTGACCGTCGCGCAGCTCACGCCGTTCGACGTCAACTACCACATGTTCGTCGGGGCGTCCGACTCCGACGTCAACGGCGGCCCGACGACGCCGATCGTCCAGTCGACGCCGATCTACGAGCGTTCGGTCGGCGACAAGACGTTCCACTCGATCCAAGGCGCCGGTCACGCGGACTTCCACAACCAGGCGGGCAACTGCTGGTGCACCGGACCGAGCCTGATCGGCAAGACGGGCACGCACCCGGTCGTGCTCAGCAACTACCTCGCGCTGATCAAGCACTACACCGAGGGCAACGTCGCCGCTCGCGACTACTTCGAGCGCGCGTACGACGACTTCCACTCGGCCTCGATCCCGTCGAACGTGATCGTCGCGGCCGAGCACAAGGACGCCGTCGGCTCCGGCAACTTCGTCATCGACGACTTCCAGACCAACACGGGCACCGCGACGTCGAGCTCCGGCACCGCGGTCACCGCGACGGTGACCAACCTGGTCGAAGCGCTGATGCAGGACCTCGACAGCTCCTTCTCGTGGAGCGCGGCGGTCCCGATGAACGGCATGTGTCGTGCGATCAGCGGCGACGTGCAACGCGGCGCGATCTTCGACTTCACGACGAGCTCGACGTACTCGGTCGCGGTGCTCCCGGCGCAGAAGGACTTCAGCAACGACGTCGCGCTCGGTTTCCGCGCGTGCCAAGGCACGCGCCACCCGAACACCGACTCGTGGAACCAGCCTGCGTCCTTCGGCGTGCAGCTCGAGGACGCGCTCGGCCATCTCTCCACGCCGATCGACTTCGGCTGGTACGGCAAGCTCACACGTCCCTACCTGCGCACCGGCACCGGCACGGGCTCGGGCTGGGCGAACGAATTCGGCACGGTCCGCATCCCGATGGAGAGCTTCACGCGCCACAACCCGACGTTCGACCTGACGCAAGTGGTCAAGATCCACTTCCTGTTCGGCTCGGTGGGCGCGACGCTCGGTCGCATCGGCATGGACGACATCGAGATCATCGCGAAAGGCAATTGACCCATGCGCAACTCCCGTTGGTTCCTGACTTCTTTCGCGGCGCTCGCCGTGCTCGCCGCGGCGGGCACCGCTTGGATGAAGGCCGGCGCGACGCAACCCGCCGCGTCCTCGACGGCCGCAGCGAGCGGCGTGCGCGGCGTGCTGTTCGCGCAGCCGTTCGTCCTCGACCAGTCCTACTCGCACACGTGGCGCGCCGAGCAGCCGTCGGTGCGCGCGGGCTGGCTGTTGGTGCTCGACGTCGACCCCGAGGTCGTCGTCCCGCAACAAGGCTACGAGCCCGTGCTCTTCGTGGGCGACCAAACCGCCGAGCGCATCAACCACGGCGACGGCTCCGGCCACCTCGTCGTGATCGTGCCGTCCGAGCTCGATCACGAGCGCGGTGAGCCCGCGCTCGACCTGCTCGCCGGTCCGATCTGGTTCGGCACTCCGAGCCTGCCGGAGCAAGTCGACGCGAAGCGCCTGGCGGAGGAGCGGATCGCCGCGCGTCGCGCCGGCATCAAGCCGTTCGCGGCCGCCAAGGTGATCGAGGCGAAGCAACGCGGCGGAGGTTTCATCGCGTTGAAGGATCGCACCGAGCTCGAGCGCTACGCCGCGACGCTGGTGACCACGTGGGCGCCCGACGAGTACGACCTCGCGCAGGGCTTGCTCCAGCCGCTGTTGAAGTAGCGAGAGAGCCCGTTTCCCGACCCGCCGCGCGCCCGGAGCCCGCTCCGCCGCGCGGCGGCGTCGTCTTCGGCGCGCCACCGGCGCGAGCCCGCGTTCGAAACCGGCGTCGAAACCTGGGGTCCGAACGCTAAAACGGTGCCCCGATGAAGCCCGCGCTCGTCTTCGCGTTGCTCGCCGCCGCGTTGCTCGCGGTGCTCGCGTTCTGGCTCGCTCGCGGCGACGGCGCGCCGGCGATCGCCGAGGGCGGTCCGTCGGCGGCCCAGGCGCCCGCAGCGCGACCGCGCGTCGAGCTGGAGACCGCGCGCGCGCCGCTCGCCGAGCCGCGGCGCGAGTCGCAGGCGGTGCCCGAGGCGCCGAGCGATCCAGCGGCGTCCCGGACCGAGCCGTTCCGCGTCCGCGGCACGGTCTGCGATGTCGACGGGTTGCCGGTCGCGCGCGTTTCGATCGCGACCGAGGACGGCACGGTGCTGGCGCAAGCGTCCGCGGACGGCGCGTTCGAGCTCGCGATCGATCGCGACCTGCTGCTGGTCGCGCGCTCGCCCGCCCACGTGACCGTGCGCGCGGCGCACGCTCGCGCGACCGCACCCGACGCCGAGCTCCACGTCGTCGTCGCGCCGAAGACGAAGCTCGCGGGCCGCGTCGTGGACGAGCGCGGCTCTCCGATCGCCGGTGCGAAGCTCGAGTGTCGGCTGCCCGACCTGCTCTTCGCGCGCATCCCGTTCCCGCTCGACCATTCGAGCGCGTGGTTCGCGAGCGAGCGCGATGCCGAGAGCGACAACTCGGGCCGTTTCGAGTTCGCGAGCTTCCCGGAACTCCCCGGCGCGCTGCTCGACGTCCAAGCGAAGGGCTTTCGGTCGCTGACGCTGCACCTCGACGAGTCGCGCTTGCGCGGCGAGCTCGTGGTGACGCTCAGTCGCCCGCCGGCCGGTGCGCCGGCGCTCGAAGGCGTGGTGCGACACCACGACGGCACGCCCGCGCGCGGCGCGACCGTGCAAGTCGATTCGTACTCGACGTCCACCGACGACGACGGCGAGTTTCGGATCGAGCTCTCGGGCTCGCTCTCCGATCGCGCGAGACTGATCGCGGCGTTGCGCGGCTTCCAGCCGGCGATCGAGCCCGGCGTCGCGGCATGGCTCGCCCTCGCGCCCGAGGAGCGCGCGCCGCTGCGACTCGTGCTCGGACCCGCGGCGTTGACGATCACCGGACGCGTGCGCGAAGCGGGCGGCGCCGCCGCGGCGGATTGGCACGTCGACTTGCTCGATGGCACGGAGATGAGCACCTACCGCATGCCGCCGGAGTTCGCGGAGGCGGTCGCGGGTGGGGAGCGCTCGGTGAGCGTGCGCACCGACCAGGCGGGGCGGTTCGAGCTCGGCGGACTCGCGGAACGCGAGTACCGACTGCTGGTGTGGGACCCGAAGACGCTGCAGCGCTTCG
>JADLBP010000261.1 GCA_020847695.1 Planctomycetota bacterium | reverse complement strand
CACTCAGTGACTCGCGCACTCAGTGACTCGCGCACTAGTGACTCGCGCACTTAGTGACTCGCGCACCAGGTGACTCGCGCACCAGGTGACTCGCGCACCAGGTGACTCGCGCACCAGGTGACTCGCGCACCAGGTGACTCGCGCACACCGGGGCTCGCGTGCTGCTGACGATCGCGCAGAGCTACTGCGCGGCCCGGGCTTCCTCGATCTTCGGTCGCAGTTCCTCGACGAACTTGCCGTCGGGGGCGAGTTGGATGGCGCGCTCGAAGTAGGGCAGCGCTTCTTTCTTCGCGCCGAGCGCGAAGAGCACGCGGCCACACTGATAGTGCGCCTCGAAGCTCGAGGGCATCAGCTCGCACGCGCGCCCGAAGGCGGGGAGCGCGCGATCGAGCAGCGAGAGCTCGTAGAGGAGCTTCGCCTTCTGCAGGTGCGCGTCGCCGATCATGCCGTCGAGTTGGAGAGCACGATCCACGTACGCGAGCGCGTCGGTCAGGCGACGTTCGCCGGCGGCGACGACGCTGGAGACGATCCAGACGTTCGGATCGGTGGGCGCCGTTTCGCGCAGCGTCGCGAGCAGCTGGTTCGCCTCGCCCGAGCGGCCGGCGTCCGCGAGAGCGCGCGAGAGCTCGAGAGAGGTCTCGCGGTCGGTCGGGTCGATCTCGTGCGCGCGCGCGAGCGACTCGACGGCCTCCGCGATGCGTCCGGAGCGCGCGAGCAGGTAACCGCGGTTGAACCAGGCCTCGCGACTCTTCGCGTTGACGCGGGTGGCGCGCTCGAGCTCGGCGATGCCAGCCTCGAGGTCGCCTTTCTGCGCGAGGGCGATGCCGAGACCGGTGTAGGCCTCGGCGCTCTTCGGGAAGCGTTCGGCGATCGCGCGGAAGAGCGGCTCGGCCTCGTCGCCCCAGCACTCGCTCTGCATGTAGATCTCGCAGAGCAGGATGCACCACGCGTACCCGACGTTGGCTTGCAGTCGATCGTCGAGCGTCACGAGCACCGATTCGTCGCGCTTGCCCTTCTCATCGGTTCCGCCGAGGTCCTGCGCGTGCGAGAACGCTTGCAGCGCGCGATCGAGCGCGTCTGCCTCGAGCGTGGATCGGAAGCGCGTCAAGAGCACGCGGCCGAGCCCCCAGTAGACGTAGGGGCTTTTCGGACTCGCTTCGGCAGCGGCGGTGAAGAGCGTCTCCTCGTCGCGCCAGAAGGGCACGCGTCCGTGGCTCTTCCAACCCGCGAGTCCACCGATCGCGAGCACCGCGCTCACGGCGAGTGCGGTAGGCCGCATGCGCGCGATCAGCGCTGCGAAGAGCAGCGCGACGCCGGCGACCGCGATGTACGCGAAGCGCTCGGAGATCGCGCAGCGCCCGAGCGACTCGACGTCGAAGAAGAGCGGCGCGAGGGCGGCCACGAGCCACAGCAGGCCGGCGAGCGCGACCTTCGCGTGCGCGCGCCACGCGATGACGACCGCGGCGAGCCACGCGAGGCTCCAGCCGGCGGCGATCAGGAGCTGGCGGTCGAAGCTCGCGATCACCGGGCGCACGTCGCGGAAGAGATTGAGCTCGTGCGGCGCGAAGAGCAGCCCGAGGAAGCCGCCGAGCATCTCGATGCGCAACGTGAGCTCGCGCAACGGCGTGAGCTCGAGGTGCGCGCTCGCGAGGTCGAGCCCGCCGGTCGCGCTGCCGTAGGCCCAACAACGTGCGCCGAAGTAGAGCGCGAACGCGGCGACGAACGTGCCGTACGCGCGCAGCCGCGGTCTCGACGCGCCGGACGAGGAGGGGAGCGCGACGTCGATCACCGGCGCGAGCAGCAACCACGCGGCCGCGCTCTCCTTCGCGAGCAGCCCGAGGAAGAAGGCGAACGCCGCGGTCAGCGGCAAACCGCGTGAACCGCGCTCGCGCCAGCCGACGAAGCTGACCGCGGCTGCGAGCACGCCGAGCGCCGCCAACGGATCGTTCGCCGCCGCGATCCACGCCGTCGACTCGACCTGCACGGGGTGCAGCCCGAAGATCAGCGCTGCGGCGAAAGCCGGCAGCGGTCGCTCGAAGAAGTGACGCGCGAGCTGGAACACCAGCGCGATGCACGCCGCGTGGAGCGCGAGCGAGAGCGCATGGAAGGCCCACGGCGCACCGTCGCCGACCCGCATCGCGGCGAAGAGCGCGGTCGACGCGAGCGGTCGCCAGTAGGCGGTCAGTTGCTCGCCCTCCGGCCGCGCGAAGTCCCAGTAGGGGCCGCGGAACGACGCGAACAGGCCGTCGAGCGAGCGCAGGCTCGGGTTCTGCACGACCAGCGAGAGATCGTCGTACACGAACTCGCCGCGCAGGGCGCCCGCGAGCACCGCGATCGAGATGGCGATCGCCGCCGCCATCCAAAGCCAGGCGCTCGATCGGGGAAGGGCTCGGTCTGCGTTCATCGAGGGCGGCGTGCGACTGTGTACCCGAGGAGTCGGCTGCGCGCCAACGAGCATTCCAGCGCACATTCCGAGCCGCGGCCGCGCGCGCGAGTGCCCCGTTGGGCGTGAACTCGGGCAAGCGCTCGTCCAGGGCCGTAACGGGCAGCCCTCGCGCGGCGGCAGCGGCCGAGCGACTTCCTCCGCCGCGGCAAGGCTCGGCGGCGCGCAGCCGCGCGCGACTTCGCTCGGAGAGCTGCGCGACACGCGCACGCTCGGTGAAAAGACCGCAGGGCCGGTCGCGGCTGGCGACCGGCCCTGCGCACGTCTCGCGGTCGGCGCGGTTCAGTCCCGCGCCACCGAATCGATCACGGGCAGATCTCGAAGGACAGACCCTCCGAGAGGCTCGTGTTGAAGCCGGTGAAGTCGGCCGGATCGCGCGCCCAGTACTGGGTGTAGACCATCTGGCCCGGGATCAGGTTCGGATCGGTGCCGCCGACGATCAGCGCTTCGAAGTCGTAGGAGTAGGTGCCCGTGCAGTCGGCGCCCGAGGGGCTGCCGCCGGAGGTCTGCACCGAGGTGCGGACGACCGGGAGCTTGACGCACAGGTGACCGCCCTGGAACGACGCGCCGTTCGGGAGCAGACCGTAGAAGAGCAAGCCGTTCTTGTTGTTCAGGAACTGCGTGCCCGTGATGTTGAACGAGGTCGTGCCCGCGTACGTCGGCGTGCCGGTCGAGCCGATCGCCGGCGAGCAGAACTGCGAGTTGACCTTGCCCGTGCAGTAGACGGTCGGCGGGATGCAGGCCGGGGGCGCGGTCGGATCGACCGGGAACGCGTTCGAGAGGTTCGCACCGGCGGAGCCGGCCGAGTTCTTCACGAGCACGTCGCCCTTGCCGGACGTCGCGGGAACGTTGACGGTGATCGACGTGCCGCCGGTCGAGGAGACGCCCGTCACGATGACGCGCGGATCGCCCGAGGTCGGGCTCGTCGAGCCGTTGGTGAACCACACTTCGTTGTTGGTCGCGCTGAAGCCGGTGCCGGTGATCGTCAGCGGGTTCGAGTTGTTGACCGCCGTGATGCGCGGCTTGGAACCCGACTTGACGCCGTAGATGAACTGCACGCCGGCGATGTCGTCCGCGGCGATCGAGCGCTGGCCGGTGCCGGTGCCCGAGATCGAGGGGAACATCGTCGCCGCGCCGTCGGTGGAGTGCCCGAGGCCGAGCGCGTGGCCGAACTCGTGGCACGCGACGCCTTGGAGGTCGATGCCGCCCGACACGCTGCCCGGGCCGTCTTGCCACGTCCAGGAGCTGTAGTAGCGGATGCGCCAACCGTCGGAGATCGGGGTCTCCGTGAAGGCGAGCACGCCGCCGCTCGAGCCCGAGAGCTCCGAGTGGATGTTGTCGTTCGTGCCACCGACGCCGGCCGCGAGGCCTTGCCACGTGATGTCGAAGTTGGCGCCGCCGGAACCGACGGTTTGGAGCGGGTCACCCGCGCCGGTGCCGCCGTGGAGCTCGCTGGCCCACTCGCCGCAACCCTTCCAGATCGACATCGGAGCGCCGGTGTAGCCCGGCCAGTTCGCGTCGGCGGTGGTGTTGTTGTTCGCGGCGGTGTCCGTGAAGTTGTTGAAGACGCGGACGTCACGCTGGTTGAGGCTGAGCGAGCCGCCGATCGTCGAGAACGCGACCGAATCCTTCGGGCAGACGAGCACAGCGGCGATGCCGAGTGCGACCGTCGGGAGAGCGAATTGAGTGATCTTCATCTGGTGGGGTCTCCTTCAGCTCTCACTTGGCGCGCAGCTTCGAGAGCTGCATGCGGAGGTCGGCGATCTTGGTGTTCGCTTGGATCGCGTAGCCTTCGCCGCGACCTTGCACGACCGAACCGTTCTTGGTCTCGATCACGCGGTAGAGGCCGCCGTGGCTCGCGTAGAGCTGGTTGGCCTTGACGCCCCCGCCCATGTTCTCGGTCGCCTTGAAGAACGCGACGACGCGGTTGCCGACCTTGATGTCGTCGGCGCTCGGCGCTTCCGAGTTGCTGACGCCTTCGTCGGGGCTGATGAAGCCGCCGGGGAAGGTGACGTCGACGGTCAACGGCTTGCCGTCGATCGCGGATTGGCCCTGGATCGTCAGGGTCGTGAAGAACAGCTCGGGGCCATCGATCGGATCGTCGACGCGGAACACCTTGCTCTGCGTGATCGTGCCGTCGACGGCGTTGGTGACCTTCGAGGCCATGTCGGCGAGCGTCAAACGCTCGATCTGGGCCCAGGCCAACGACGCGACCGCAACCAACGCGGCGGCACCGAGCCAGGGCTTCAGGGACGTGAATCTCATCGCACTGCTTCCTTTCTTGGACGCTTCTTGGACACTTCGGACCGCACACGAAGCACCGCGGAGGGCTTGGAATTCCCCCCCGCGGTTACCTGCCGGCCGCGGACGTGAGTCTGCTCATCATTGCGGACGGCCGAGCTGCCACTCGGGTTCCACACGGTTCCCCGAATCCTATCCCAGTCGCGCGGGTCGCGGTGCCACCGCGCTCCCTTGTCACGCGCCTGTCCCGCGCTTTCAGACCTGAAAGGCGTTCCTAGTGGTCGTCGTGGCCGCCGGCGGGCAGCGGCTGGTAGTCCGGGAACGGCGGTTCGCTGAGATAGGGGATGAGCGCATCGTCATCCGGATCCTCGAGCAAGAGCGTCTGCAGGAGCTCGCGCCCCGACCGATCGCCCGCGCGGACCTGCGCGACGCCGAGCAGGCGCTCCCAATCGCGCCGCTTGGGCTGGATCTCGAGCGCCTTGCGCAACAGGTCGACCGCGCGGTCGGGCCGGTTCGCCATCAGATACGCCTCGGCGGCGGGCGCGTACTGCGTCAGGTCGTAGGGTTCGGCGGTGATCGCACGCTCGAAGTGGATCGAGGCGGTTTCGGGGTCGAGCGACTCGACGTACGCCGCGGCGAGCGCGCGCTCGAGCGCCGGCCAGCCCGGGTGTCGGTCGGCGATCGGCTCGACGTGACTCAGGATCGCGGTGACGTCGCGCTTATCGGTCAGCACCTTCGCGAGCCAGTTCCACGTCCGGCGCACGAACTCGCCGGGCTCGCGCTCGAGCGCGACGTCGCGCAGGCGATCGAGCACCTCGCCGTCGAGCTCGATCTTCTGGGACTCGGTCTCGAACGGCGAGCTGGCGACCTGCAGCGAGAAGAAGCTCTCGAGCGAGCTCGCGAGCTTGGAGCTCGGATCGCTCGCCGCCAGCCGCGCGAACGCGGCGGTTTCGGCGTCGAACCGGCGCTGGAACGCACGTTGGCGCAGCCGCACCCAAGGCGTCGGCGGCGCGATCGTCGCGTGGGCCGCGAGCCGTTCGACGCCGCGTTCCGCTCCGCCCCAGTTCCCGGCCCCTTCGCCGGCGTCGACGAAGCCGAAGCAAACCGCGTCGAGTCCGCGACCGGCGAGCAGCACGTCGCGCGACCATTCGTCCTTCGCGCCGAGCGCGCGATCCGCGAGGTACGTCGCGATCGGTTGCCAGACCGCGATCGGTCGCTCGGCCGAGCCGCGGCTGGGCAAGTCGAAGACGCCCGCTTCCGTCGCCGGCATCCAGATCAGGTCCCAGGTTCGCTCGCCGCCCGCTTGGCGCGAGCGCGCTTGGGAGGGGGAAAGCACCTCGCCCTGCGGCTTCGGCGCGCCCGCGAACAGCTTGTCCTCGAGCTCGGGCATCGCGCTCCACCACGCGCCGGTGCGGTCGATGCGCTCGGCGCCGAAGATCGAGAGCAGTTGCGTGCGTTCCGGCGAGAGCTGGCCGATCAACAGCACGCGCACGCCGCGACTCGGCAACCCGAGCGCGCGCCACATCGTCGCGACCTGCGCTTCTTCGGCCTTCAGCTCGGCGCCGACGGCGGTCAAGCGCCGTCGATCGAGCGTCACGGTCAGCTCGGCGCCAGGCGCGGGCTCGACGGTGATCAACCCGACCGGGTGATCGACCCAGAGCACCGGCTCGGCCGGGAAGCGATCCCACGGCGTGATCACCACCGTCGGGCGCACCGGCGCCACCCAAGCGGCCGCGGCGAGCGCGATCGCGAGCGCGGACGCGACGAGCTTGCGTTGCGCGATCGACGCGAGCACCGCGCCGACCGCAGCGACGACGGCGACGCGCTCGAGCTGGAAGCTCGAGATCCGTGCGAGCGTCTCGCCGTCGATCGGTCCGCCGCTCGCGAGCCAGTGCACGCCGCAGAAGCCGAGCGCGGCGCCGAGCGCGAGGCCGGCGAGCTCGCGCGGGTGGCGCACGCACGCGAGCGCGGCGCCCCACGCGAACGCCGGCACGACCAGGACGCGTGCGCCGATCAGGAAGTCGGCGTCGAGCATCGCGCGGCGCGAGAGATCGAGCGGGGCGAGCCCGAGCAACGCGGTTCGCAGGAACGCGTCGAGCCCGTCGCGCGTGCGGATCTCGGAGATCGTGGTCAGCGACACCCACACGCCGACCGAGGCGACGACGAGCAGCACCGGAAGCGCGCCCTTCGCCCGCTCGCCGCGGAAGAGCCCGGCGAACGCCGCCGCGCCGATCGCGAAGCAAGCGACGAACGCGGACGCGAAGATCGTCTGCTCGTCGGCGCTGGAGCCGAATTGGCGCAACGGACGCGCCGCGACCTCGAGCGCGACGACCGCGGCCGCCGCCGCTAGCGCGAGGCCCGCGACGCGCAGCGCTCCCGGCGTCTCGGTGTCGGACTCGCTTCGCGGGCCGCGCGCGGCGAGCCACGCGAGCGCCGTGGTCGCGACGAAAAGCGCCGCGAGGCCGCCGGTGCTCGAGATCGAAAGCCACGGCGAGAGCACGAGCGCGTGCAGCGCGAAACCGAGCGCTCCGCCCCACGCCAGTGCGATCGGTGCGATCGGCTTGCCTCCGCCGGCGAGCAGCACGCCGACCGCCGCCGCGAGGAACGGAGTCGCGCGCCAGAGCGCTGTATCGAACGGCGCCGCGACCGGCCCGTCGAGCAGCGACGCGGCGAGCGGCGTGCGCGCGAGCGACGCCGCGAAGCCGACCGTCGCGCCGAGACCGAGGGAGCAGAGTCGCGCGTTCATCTCCCAGCCAGGGTAGAGCGCGCGAGCGTTCCGATCGAGCCCGAGCGCGCGAACGGGCCGCGCGCTCGCTCGATCGCACCCGCTCCGCCGCAGCCTCGCGCGAAGCGGCCGCGGCCGTGCACGACGGACCGCCACGGAGGTCCGCGACGTAGAGCGCTCGGGTTGCACGACGAGCCGGCGCGGCATCGCACCGGGGCTCGCGACGGCGCGACGCGCTCGGGCGGCGAGTCCGCTCGCGGCGGTCCGTACACTGCGCGCATGCCGACCGAGCTCGCTCCCGCCGAGATCCGCGTTCTCCAGCGCGAGCTCTCCGCGTGGTTCGCGCGCGAGCGGCGCGACCTGCCGTGGCGGCGCACGCGCGACCCGTACGCGATCTGGATCAGCGAGGCGATGCTCCAGCAGACGCGCGTCGAGACCGTG
>JADLBP010000260.1 GCA_020847695.1 Planctomycetota bacterium | reverse complement strand
CCTCCGCTGAGCCTTCGGGGGCCGCTTCCGGCCCCTCGCGCTCCGCGCGTCCCGCGATCTTCGCTCCAAGGTTCCGACATGTCCCTTCTCGCCAGCAGTCTGTTCGCTCTGTTGCTCCCGGCCCAAGCGCCCGCCGTCGCGCTCCAAGGGCCCCGACCGGTCCCCGCCGCGAACGGCGTCGTCGAAGCGCCGCCGCCGCCGGTGCAAGCGGGCGAGCCCGTGGTCGTGCCGCCGCGGATCGCGCTCTCGCTCGCGGTGCCCGCGGTCGCTCCCGCGGCGCTCGACGACGTGCCGCCGGCGCCGGAAGCCGCGCGCGTCGAGCCCTCGCCCGAGGGCGATCGCGTGGTCGCGCCCGCCGCCGGCGATCCGTACTTCCTCGGCTTCGTCGCCGGTCGCTACTACCCGCCGGCGGGCGAGCGCGTCGATCCCGAGCTCTTGGCGTCGATCCAGCCCACGCCGCGCGACGGCCGGCCCGAGCCGGTGGTCTACGCGTTCGCGATGTTCGAGCGACGGATCACCGCGGAACGCACGGCGGAGCTCGAGCGGCTCGGTGCGCGCGTGCTCGGCTACCACCCGTCGAACTGCCTCAAGCTCGCGATCCCGGTCGGCGCGTTCGAAGCGGTCGCCGCGTATCCCGAGCTGCATTGGCTCGGCACGCCGAAGCGTTGGCAGCGCGTGCACCCGGCGGTCGCGCGCGGCGCGGCGTCCGCGCGCGACGGCATGCTCGACCTGATCGTCGACGTGTACGAGTCCGATCTCGACGCGAGCGCGGTCGTCGAGACGCTCGGCGGCGCGGTGCAGAGCGACGGCGGAGTCCTCTTGCCGGCGCCTCTTGGTAGCGCGGCGCTGACCCGCGTGCGCTCGAACGGCTGGCAAGCGCGCGCCCTCGCCTCCGCGGGCTCCGTCGTCGGCGAGTACGAGGATTCGATCCGGGCGTTCCGCGTGCGCGCGCCGGTCGCGCGCGTCGACGCGCTCGCCGCGCTCGACTTCGTGCAGTTCATCGAGCCCGACGTCGAACGCCGCGCGCTGCACGACGATTCGACGCCGATGATCTACTCCGACTCCGTGCGCTACTACGCGAACGGAGGGACGAGCTCGTCGGTGATCGCCGGCATCGTCGACAGCGGCTTCGACATCGCGCACACCGACCTCAACCACACGTGGGGCGTCGGCTGGGGCGTCGGCGGCACCGGCGGACCGTGGAACGATCCGTGCGAGCACGGCACGCACGTCGCGGGCACGCTGCTCGGCAACGGCGCGACCGATCCGACGATGCGCGGCAACGCGCCGGGTCTCGGGTGGGGCGGCGCGGGCCGCTTCTACGTCGTCAAGACGTCGGACATGTGCACGGGTTGGTCCGGAGCGCTCGCGACGTGGCTCGCTCCGTTCCACACGCCGTACTTCGACGGCGTGAGCACCACCCCGGTGCCGCACGTGATCAACCACTCGTGGGGCACCAGCGTCTGGACCACCGGCGGCGTCTACGTCGGCCCGTGGTACGGCACCGAAGCCGACGCGCGCGAGCTCGACACCGAAGTGTTCGCCCGCGGCCAGATGCACGTGTTCGCCGCGGGCAACGACGGTCCGTCGGTCTACACCACCGGGCTGCAGGCGGCGGCGAAGAACGTGTTCTCCGTCGGCTCGGTCAACGACTTCTGGACGTGGGGGACGAGCTTGCCGGGCGAGGTCTCGGGCTTCTCGAGCCGCGGCCCGACCGGCGACTACCGCTGGAAGCCGAACCTCGCCGCGCCCGGCGATTCGATCCAGTCGGTCGACGCGAACTCCGGCAACGGCTACTCGTCGAAGTCCGGAACCAGCATGGCGGCCCCGCACGTCACCGGCGTCGCGGCGCAGATGCTCGATCACCTCTCGTTCCTGAAGTACGCGCCCGAGCGCACCGCGTCGGTCCTGATGGCGACCGCGATGACCAAGGGCAATCAGACGCTGACCACCCCGACCGACAACCACCTCGACGCCTATGGCGCGGGCAAGGTCGAGGCGTGGAAGGCGAACTACGGCTCCGCGCAGATGGGCTGGAGCAACTGGGGCGCGTACCTGCCGGCGAACAACTACACCTGGGCCGACTTCACGGTCTCGCCCGGCTGCACGCGGCTCGTCGTCTGCATGAACTACTCCGAGGCGCAATGCTCGGCGGGAGCCTCGCAAGCGCTGGTCAACGACTTCGACTTGATCGTCGACGCTCCGGCGATCGATCCGAACTTCAACACCGGCGACTACGTCGCTCAGCAGAGCGCGATCGACAACACCGAGATCCGCATCCTCGACAATCCGGTCGCGGGGACGTGGCGTTGGAAGATCTGGCCGACGTCCGCGCCGCAAGGGGTGTACTACGGGCTGACCGTGTTCGCGCAGTACGGCGACATCACGCCGAACCTGTCGCTCTCGGTCACGCCGGCGAAGTCGTACGTCAAGCCGTACGAGTACATCGACGTCGGCGTCTCCGTCTACAACCCGACGTACCTCGCATCGAACGTGGTGATCGACGCCGACTGCCACTTCGGAGACGGCTTCTCGAGCACGTACGAGAAGTACCTCAACGATGGCCCGTTGGTCAGCGGGTTCAATTTCGGCAGCAAGCCCCGCGTGCTGCTCGGCGACATCCTGCACAACAACGCGCGGTCGGCGACGTTCGACGCGCGCTGGGCGGATGAAGGCACCTGGGGCTTCGTCGCCAGCGCGCGCGGCGACAACGTCTCGACGGTGAGCTCGATGGGCGTGGTGACGGTCGACGGCACCGAACCCTCGGGCGTCGACCCGCTCGAATGCACCGACCACACGATCGACACGTGGTCGAACGATCCGTTCTTCGACTTCCAGTGGGCGGCGGCGAGCGACAACCTCGCCGGCGTCGCGGGCTACAGCCGCAGCACGAGCTACGACGCGCCGGCGACGCCCGACGAGTACGTCGAGACGACGCTGACCACGCTGACCGACTGGCTGCCGAGCAGCGCGCAGCCCTACTACTTCAACGTCCGCGCGGTCGATCGTTCGGCGAACGCCGGAGCGACGAGCTCGCTCGGTCCGTTCTGGGTCGACCAGGACGCGCCGAGCGCGATCACCGGGCTCTACGCCGACGTCGGCATCGACGGCACGACGTGCAGCTCGATCACGCTCGCGTGGGACGAAGCGGGCGACGCGCTGTCCGGCCTCGCCGGTTACTCGGTGATGATCGACGACGATCCGTGGACGACGCCGTCGGGGTCGCTCGACACGCTGACGACGTCGTACACCGCGACGCTGCCGCCGAGCGCGCTGCCGTACTACGCGCACGTCTCCGCGGTCGATGTCGCGGGCAACGTCGGGCCCGAAGCGCACTACGGGCCCTTCTACTCCGGCGATCCGCTGTTCACGAGCTTCTGTCCGTCGAAGCCGCACAGCGGCGGCTGCACGGCGACCACCCGCGCGAGCGGTTGCCCGTCGTACGCGTCGCCCGGCAACTTCCACGTGTACGGCGACAACGTGCTCGGCGACGCGTACGGCCGCCTGCTCTGGAGCGTCCATCAGAATCCGATGGGCGTCGCCGGTCTCGACGCGTTCTCGCCGTCGCTCCTCGGCACCAAGGTCTGTCTGTTCCGCGCGAGCCCGCTCGCCGTGCAGCACTCCGGCGGCACGCCGGGAGCTTGCGACGGCAGCTTCGACGCGACGCTCGACGAGGCGTTCTTCCAGGCGAACGGTCTGGTGCCCGGCACGACGG
>JADLBP010000259.1 GCA_020847695.1 Planctomycetota bacterium | reverse complement strand
TCGAAGGTTTCGACTGGCAAGGCGTCGCCCACGAGGCGCGTTTCGTCGACGACGATCCGATCCAAGGGATCCTGGCCCTGCAGGACGGCGCGGATCTGATCGTGATGGGAACGCACGGCGTGACCGGGCTCTCCGCCGCCGTGCTCGGCAGCACCGCCTACGGCGTGATCAGCTCCGCACGTACGCCGGTGCTCGTGCTGCCTCACCCCGAGCGTCGCTACCAACTCTGAGCCGCGCGGAGCGCGCTGCTTCGCAGTGTCCGCGGAGCCGTCGGCCTCGAAGGCGACGACTCCGCGGCTCCATCTCGGCGTTGACCGCTGCGCGCGAGCGTGGAACACTCGTCGCGCCATGAAGCCCGACCTCTCGTTCCTGCAGGGCCACGACCTGCTCGTGTACTCGACCGACTGGTGCCCGGACTGCGCGCGGTTGAAGCGCTTCTTCGACGGGCTCGGCGTCACGTATCGCCAGCTCTCGATCGACGACGACGCGGCCGCCGGTGAGAAGCTCGAGCGCGAGACCGGCAAGCGCGGCGTGCCCTACATCCTGCTCGACGGGAAGAAGTGGGTGCGCGGCTACCACAAGGAAGCGACGTCGCGCTTGGTGCCGGAGACGCTGTTCCGCGAGCTGCAGGACGCGTTGCGCGGGTAGCGCAGAGCTCGCGAGCCGACGGGCGTGAACGCCGGAGCCGTCGCGGGCTAGTGCCGGCTTCACGAGCGGCGGCACTTCCTCGTCCGCGGATCTCCCGCCGGGGACTCCAGGCCGTCGGAAACCGACGCTAGTGGTCCAAGTCGATCCAGTCCTCGAACGTGTCGAGTCCCTGGGCAGCGAAGTACGCGTCGTCACCGACCAGCGGCGGACCGTCGAACACTCCATCGTTGCTCGCGTCGACGAGCATGATGCGTTTGTGTGATTTGAATGCCGTGCCGAACTTGATCACCCGGCCGAGCGCGGTGTGATCGGCCTTCAGGGCGTATCGCACGTCATTCAGTTCCGGAACCGTAGTCGAATTACACAGCACCACGGGCGGGGTCGAAGGGTTCTGCGCATTGATCTGCAATAACGACACCTCGCCTTGCGGGTCTCGTATCGCGCAGACGACATAGCGAGCGGCGGGGTCGTACTCGAACGCCACAGCCCCCTGATTCGGGGCGCCGGTATAGATGCGCGTCTTCAGGAATCCCTTCGGAACGAGCTGCGGGGAGGTGGTTCCGCCGCTGCTTCCATGGAGCACGACGGTTCCCGCCGCGGCAACGAGATTCCAGAGCTCGACCACCGGCTTCTTGTCCCGCGTGAGGCCGAACACCGCGAATCGGTCGAGAGCCCCGGAGGCGACGTGCATCACCGAGAAATTGGCGCTGCTCTGGTGCGTGACCGACTGCCAGGCACCGCCGGCATCCTGCGCGGAATCCATCACGAGCACGGAATTGAAGTTCACCGCGGTGAAGCGTTGTTTGAACCCCGGTGCGCGCCAACCAAGGGGATAGTCACCCTCGATGTAGCCCTCGTCCCCCTGGCGGTGGAAGACGGTTGAATCGCTCCCCAGCGCCAGCCGGATTGCCTCGTCTTCGGTCATGGTGTCGGCAGACGAAGCGGGCCGAGCGGCCCGCGGCCCTCCGCACGTGATCGCGATCAGGCACACGGTCGTGACACAAGCGAGTGTCTTCACTGCCGCTGATGCTACTCCGTGATCGCAAGGTCGCGCCACGTCGCTGTCGGGAGTGCGTTCGTGGTCAGCGCGGCGTGGCGGGCCATCGCACCCGCCGGGCGGGAGGCGAAGGTCGGACGGTGGCTAAAGTGGTGGCGTTCGTCGTTCTCGCTCCCAAGATTCCCATCGCTCCGTGCGAGTACGGGCACACGCGGTTGTCGTGGCGTCGTCTCTCGAGTGCCGGTGATCCGGGAGCTTGACGTGCTCCGGTTCAATTCGCGAAGCGCAGCTCGAGATCGGCGTCGGGCGTGCGGTCGGCGGGGAGCGTGAGCTCGAGCCCTGGACCGGGCGTCACCGCGCGCTCCCATTCGCCTTTCGGCTGCGTGCGCCGCGCGACGACCGTCAGGGCGACCCCGCGCGGCACCGCGAGCTCGAAGCGACCTCGCGCGTCGCACCACGCGGTGTCGAGCGCGCGACCGAGCTCGTCGCGCGCCTCGACGCGCGCGTACGCGAGCGCCGCGCCGTCGACGTCGAGCACGCGGCCGCGCACGACCTCGGCGGCGGCGAGTTCGAGCACGACACCGTCGAGCGGCGCGTGCACGGTGCGCGACGCCGGAGCGAGCTCGCGACCTGTGATCGGGGCGAGCTCACGACCCGCGGGCGGCGTCGCACGCAGCTCCCACGCGTCCGCGGTCAGCCCCGCGAGCTCGAACGAGCCGTCGCGCTCGGACTGCGTGCTGCGGCTGTCGCCCGGCGCGCGCGTCGCGACGATCGTCGCGCCTTCGACCGGCGCCCCGGCGGGATCGCGGACCGTGCCGCGCACGACGGCGCCGGCGGGGGCGAAGAGCTCGAGCTCGACCTGCTCGCCGACGGCGAGGTCGAACTCCGCGCTCGCGCGTTCACGCGACGCGGCGGTCGCCGTGCCGATCCACCACGCGCCTTCGGGCAGGTCCTCGAACACGAAGCGTCCGTCCTCGTCGGTGCGCGTGCGCGCGAACGCGCGGCCGGCGGCCCAACGGCCCGGCTCGACGCTCGCGCTGCGCGTGCCGCGGGGTCCGAGATCGAGCAGGACGAGCTCGACGTTCGCGCGCGGAGCACGTCCTTCGCCGAGCACGCGCCCGGTCGCGGTCGAGCCCGGGGCGAGTTGCACGCGGCCGAGGTCCACGAGCTCGAGCTCTCGCTCGTTCGCCGGGAACGGCACGTCGCGCGGCGCCCGTCCGGCGTGCCACACGAGCAGCGCGTGCGGCAGATCGGGCCGCAAGCCGTCGAGCTCGAACACACCGTTCGCGTCGGCACGTCCCGAGACCCGATCGAACTCGTGCCGAGCGCCGCTCCAAACGTCGGCGACCGCAGCGACCGACGCGAAGGGGAGCGGCGAGCCGTCGACGTCGAGCACGGCACCTTCCGCGCTCCGACCGCGCTCGAGCGCGAGCTCGAGCACCAAGCCCTCGCGGCCCTCGCGCGGCAGCGGCTCGATCGCGACGCGGCGCGTCGCGTGGCGCGCTTCGCGCACGCGCACCTGGACGCGGTCGAGCGCCGCGGGAACCGCCAGCGCGAACTCCCCGCGCTCGTCGGTGAGCGCGCGCGCCTCCGCGTCGGGCTCCAGCGAGATCTCGGCTCCTGCGAGCGGCGCGCGCGACACCGCGTCGAAGACGCGACCGCGCACGCTCGCGGGCGCGTGCAGCGTCAGGTCGAGCGCGCGACGTTCGCCGGCCGCGAGCTCGACCGAGACCGCCGCGTGCGCTCCGCGCGCGTCGAACGCATCGATGCGCTGCAGGCCGGGCGTCAAGCCGATGACGCGCCAACTCCCGTCCTGGTCCGATCGCGTCGTCGCCCGCGAACCGTCTGCGGACCGCACGCGGACCTCGACGCCGCCGAGCCCGAGCCCGCCGACAGCGACGCCGCCGAGCGTCAGTGCCTCGGCGCCGAGCGCCCGGCCGACGAGCTCCGCACCGCGAGGCATGCGCACGACGAGCTCCTCCGTCGGCGCCGCCGCGAGCGCGACGCGCGTCGCACCGAAGTCCGTCGCTCGGACGTCGAGCGCGCTCGAGCCGTCGAAGCGCTTCGCGATCCGAAACCTGCCGTGCGCGTCGCTCCGCGTCTCCTCGAGCACCGTCGGCTCGAGCTCGAGCGGCGGATCGAAGCGACCGAGACGCGCCCGCGCGTCCGCGACCAGCCGCACGGCGGCGTCGGCGATCGGCGCGCCATCCTCGTCCTGCACGCGGCCGATCCACGCGGAGTCGGCGAGCGGCGCGGGCGTATCGGCGCGACGCGCGACCGGAGCGTCCGCGCGCGCGGATGCCGCGACCGGCGAGGCGACGTCGGAGCTCGGGGTCGCGCTCAGAGGGAATGCCGCGGAGCTCGGCGCGCGTCGGAACGCGCCGTTCGCCGCGGCGAGCGTCAGTCCGATGCCGAGCAGCAGCACGAAGCCCGCGCCGAACAGCCACGCGGCCGGCAGCAGCGGGCGCGCGCGCTCGCTCGCCGCGAACGCGGCGAGGCCGGTCAGCCACGAGTCGCGGTCCTTCTCGTGCTCGCGATCGAGCCGCGCGCGCAACTGGCCGAGCCCGCGCCTCAGCCGCGTGTTCACCGTGCGCACTGGCAAGCCCTGGCGACGCGCGATCTCGCGCGGCGGCAGCTCGTCGAGGTAGCGCAGCAAGAGCGTGCCGCGATACGGCTCGTCGAGCGCGAGCACGGCTGCGACGAGCTCGCGGTGCAACGCCGCGCGCGCGCACACCTCCGCCGACGAGTCGATCGCCTCCGGCCTCGCCGCGGTCTCCTCGCGCGCCGTGCGCCGAGCGTTGCCGCGCCGCGCGCGCCGGACGAAGTTGCGCAGCACGCGCGCGAACCACGGCTCGAGCGGGCGACTGGTGTCCGGCCGCGCGCGTAGGAACGCGAGCCACGTCTCCTGCACCAGGTCCTCCGCGAGATGCGGATCGGAGACCAGCTCGTGCGCGAGCCGGCGCACCCAACCGATCTGTTCCGCCAGCCGATCCGCTTCGAGGTCTCCGGTCATGCGTGTCCTTCCAGTCTCCCTCACACCGGGAGCGACCGGAATGACTCAAGATCGGAAGCGTTCTCGGAGCGAGCGGTCAGACCGCGGCCAGCGGGGCTCGCGAGCGCTCGTGCTCGAGGCGGAAGCTCGCCACGAGCGCCTCGAGGCCTGCGGAGAGCTCGCCGAGCTGCACCGCCGACGCGCCGATCCCCTCGACGCCCGACCCGGTCTTGCGCGCATCCTGCGCGACCTCGGCGACCGACTGGGCGATCGTGCCCGAGCTGCTCGCCGCCTCTCCGACGTTGCGCGAGATGTCCGCGGGGACCGAACGCGGGCGCATTCGAACCGGGACGCGTCGTCAGCGGTTCGGGCCGCCGAGCGCGAGCTCGCCGACCAACGGCGCGAGCCGCTGCGCGAGCAACGCGTTCGCGTCGAGGTTCAGGTGCAGCTCGCTCCAATACCAACGCCGGTCGAGCGCGAGGTGCTCGCGCAGATCGAGCCACGTCACGCCGCTCGTGCGCGTGCGTGCGAGCAGCGCGTCGGCGAGTCGATTCGCCGCCGCGAGGTCGTCGTCGGAGAGCGCGAGCTTCTCCTTCGCGCGCGCCCGCACGCCCGCCCACGCGTCGAACGGCAGATCGAAGATCGACGGGACGTACACGGCGATCCACGGCACGCGCTGCGCTTCGCACAGACGCCGGATGCCGTCGATCGTCGCGCAGGCCGCGGTCAATGCGATGTCGCGCTGCTCGGGGTGGTCGCGGAAGAACAACGCCTGGTTCAGGCCCTGCAGCAACGGCCCTTCGCCCATGTCGAGCGTTTCGACGAGCTCGGCGAAGTAACCCTCGGGCCGCGGGGGCAGCGGCACGCCGCGTTGGAACGCGAACGGCCGCAGCGTCTCGATGAAATCGTTGCCGCCGTACATGCACACGATCACGCAATCGGGCCGCTGCGGCAGGAACTTCTCGAGCACGCCCCAGTAGTGGAAGAGCGAGTAGCTCGACGTCCCGGTGTTGTAGACCTCGATGCGCGCACCGGGGCGGCGAGTGGTGAGCTCGACCTCGAGTCGGTTCGGCCAAGAATCGGCGTTGTCGCACAGGCCTTCGGTGTGCGAATCGCCGATCGCGAGCACGAACGTGTCGAGCGCGTCGCGCGCGAACTCGTGGTCCTCGCGCGCCCCCGTGGAGTTGGTGCGCCGCGTCCAGAAGCCCTTCGGCAGCTCGGGGAACTCCCAGCGCTCCTCGAGACCGCCGCGGAAGCGGTAGTAGCAGACCGGGTCGAACTCCATGTTCGGGAAGTCCGCGAACACCGCGTGCATCTCCTCCGGGCCGAGTCGCAGCCGCTCGATCGGTGGCGTCGTCGCGCGCGCGGTCGGATCGAACTCGAGGCCGCGCGGCGCGAGTTGGCGCGTCGTCAACGCGGCGATGAGCTCGGCTTTGGCGACGTTCGAGTCGTGAACGACCGTCGCATCGCGGAGTTTCCACGCGACCGCGCCGATCCCCGCCGCGAGCACGAGCCCGAGGCCGAGTGCCAGCGCGCGTGCCCGGCCGGAGCGGGAAGGCTTGGAGCGATTCGGCACGGCGATCTAGAGTACCAACGTGCTTTGCCGGGCCTCACTCCTGCTCGTGGCGTTGCTCGCGTTCCTCGCGGGCTGCGAGGACGTCGAGGACATCGAGCTCGAGCGCGCGGACGGCGGTCTGCTCTGCAGCGCGCGGATGGCGCACGGCACGCCGGTGTTCCTGTGGTTCCAGTACCACCCGAACGGCGAGCACGAATGGGCCGGCGCGTTCGAGGACGGCGGCAAGAACGGTGAGTGGAAGAGCTTTCGCGCCGACGGCTCGCCGTCGACGACTTCGAACTGGAGAGACGATCGCGAGCACGGCACGTGGACCGAGTACCACCCGAACGGGGTCCACGCGGTCGAAGGCGAGTACGTCGACGGCTCGCGCGAGGGCGAGTGGCGTGCGTGGCGCGCTGACGGCAGCGAGCGAGCCGTCGTGCACTACGCGGGCGGCAAGCTGCACGGCGAGGTGCGCGAGCTCGCGCCCGACGGCATCGTCTTGCTCGTCGGCGAGTACGTCTCCGACGTCGCGCAAGGCGCGTGGAGGAGCTCGTACTCGAGCGGTACGCCGCGCCAGGCGACGCGCTACGTCGACGGCTTGCTCGACGGACCCGCCGAGCAGTGGTTCGAGTCCGGCGGGATCCAAGCGCGCGGCTCGTATCGCCGAGGCGAGCGCGACGGCGAATGGACGGAGTTCCATGTCAACGGCGAGCGTCGGCTCGCGCAGACGTGGAAGGCCGGGAAGCTCGACGGACCGGCGACCGAGCACCACGACGACGGCTCGCTCGCCGCGCAAGGCGACTGGCGCGACGGCCGCAAGTCCGGCGCGTGGCGCACCTGGCGCGCGGGAGGCGTGCTCGAGAGCGAGGCGTCGTACCTCGACGGCGAGTTGCACGGTACGTGCGCGCGCTACTTCGCCGATGGCGGCTTGTGGTGGCGCGCGGAGTACGTGAAGGGGCGGCGCACCGGCGCGTTCGAGCAGCGCTGGGAGTCCGGCGTCGAGCGGGCGAAGGGCGAGTACGTCAACGGTCTGCGCGAGGGGACGTGGTCCTTCCACGCGCGCGATGGTGCGCTCGACGTCGAGAAGAGCGGTCTGTACCGACACGACGTCCGCGTCGGCGAGTGACGCGAAGGCGGGGTCCGCCGCCGCCGGCGCCCGGGTCGCGAGCCGCCGGGAACTCCGAGCGAGCCGTTCCATTCGCTTTCCGGGCGGCGACCCTGCGCGCTCGCTCGCCCTCGCCGAGCGAATGGAGGCCGTGGAACGCCTTCCGCGGCCCAGCGCGCTTCATTCGCGCGGTCGGCGCGGTATGCGCATAAAGATTCTACTGAACAAAACAGCCGCGACTGATTATTCTATCCCCGTGACTCAGACCGCCGAACGCCGCGCCGCCATCCGGGCGCTCCTCGCCGAGGGCGAGGTCAAGAACCAGTACGAGCTCGAGGTCCGCCTGAAGAAGCGCGGCTTCCAAGCGAGCCAACCGGTGCTTTCGCGCGACTTGCGCGCGCTCGGCGTCGCGAAGCAAGCGGGCGTCTACCAGCTGGTCGAGAGCGAGCGGATCACGCCGCTGACGGCGCTGAAGAGTCTGCTGCGCGCGGCCGAGGTCGTGCCGCACTTCGTGATGGTGCACTGCGAGCCCGGCGCCGCCAGCGCGGTCGCTCGCGCGCTCGAGGCCGAGGAAGTGCCCGGCCTGATCGGCTCCGTCGCCGGCGACGACACCGTGCTCGTCGCCGTTTCCTCCGCCGCCGTCGGACAGCGCGTCCGGCGCCGCGTGGCGGAGCTCCTGCAGTCCACTTCCTGACGCCCCCAACTCCGAAGGAGCTTTCGATGCGCGTCCTGTTGGCCTATTCCGGCGGTCTCGATACGTCTTGGTTGATCGCGTACCTCACCCGCGAGAAGCACGCGCAGGTGACGGCGTTGACCGTCGATTGCGGCGGCTTCAGCGACGCCGAGAAGGACGAGATGCGTTCGCGCGCCGCGGTGCTCGGCGCGGTCGAGCACCGCTTCGTCGACGCGCGCGCGGAGATGTTCGAGCGCGTGTTGCGTTGGCTCGTCGCCGCCAACGTGCGCCGCGGAGGCGTCTATCCGCTGTCGGTCGGCGCCGAGCGCGGCTTGCAGGCGGAGATCCTCGCGCGAGTCGGACGCGACGAGGGCTTCGACGCGGTCAGCCACGGCTGCACTGCGGCGGGCAACGATCAAGTGCGCTTCGAAGCCGCGCTCGCGACGCTCGCGCCGAAGCTCCAAGTGCTCGCGCCGGTGCGCGACTTGGCGCCGAGCCGCGACGACCAGCGCGCGTACCTGAAGGCCCAAGGCCTGCCGGTGCCTCCGTCGGGCGGCAAGTACTCGGTCAACGCGGGCCTGTGGGGGCTGACGATCGGCGGCGGCGAGCTGCACACGTCCAATGAGCCGCTCGCGGAAGACGCGTGGCAATGGACGAAGAACGGCTCCGGTCGCCGGCGCATCCGCATCGGCTTCGAGGCGGGCGTCCCTTGCTCGCTCGACGGTCGCGAGCTCGATCCGGTGACGTTGATCGAGACGCTGAACCGCGAGGGCGGCGCGCTCGGCGTCGGTCGCGGCTACCACCTCGGCGACACCGTCCTCGGCATCAAGGGGCGCATCGCGTTCGAGGCGCCGGCGGCCGAGCTGTTGCTCGCCGCGCACCGCGAGCTCGAGAAGCTCGTGCTGACCGAGGACCAACGCTTCTGGAAGGACCACCTCGGCGAGGTGTACGGCAAGCGTCTGCACCAAGGGCTCTTCCACGATCCGTTCCAGCGCGACCTCGAAGCGTTCTTCGCTTCTTCGCAAGCGCGCGTCACGGGCACGGCTTCGGTCGAGCTCGCGAACGGTCGCTCGCTGGTCGACGGGGTCGAATCGCCGTTCAGTCTGCTGGCCGCGTCCGACGCCAAGTACGGCGAGCGGGCGGGCTCGAACTCGGATCCGCGCGGAGCGCTTGGGCTCGCGCGCGTGCTCGCGGAACCGGCGCGCTTGTTCAAGCGCGCGGGCGACGCACAGGCCGCTTTGGAGGTGACGCGATGAGACGCGTGATGCTCGACAAGATCGCTTCGGTCACTTTGCGACTGGAGCTCGACAAGAACGCCGTGCTCGGGGAAGAGATCCCGGCGGAAGCAGGCACCGTCGTCGCCGCGCGCATCCTGAACGCGAAGACCACGTACAACACGCTCGAGGACGTGCACGGTCGCATGGTCGCGTTGCACCCGGGCGACGTGATCGCGGGCGCGCTCGGCCACCGCGACGCGCTCTACGGCTACTCGGGCCGCGTGCCGAAGAAGGTCGCGGTCGGTGACGAGATCCAGCTGCTGAACATCGGCGGCGTGATCGGCTCGGGCGCGAAGGCGACGCCGGGGCTCGGTGAGCCGTTCCGCATCGAGGTGCTCGGCTCGATCCTGCGCTTCCCGTACCTCGGGACGCGCGTCGGCGTGCCGGCGCAGGTCCAACAAGCCGCGCTTCCGCATCGTCCGCTGCCGGCGAAGGTCCCTCCGGTGGTCGCGCTGGTCGGCACGTGCATGGACGCGGGCAAGACGACGGCGGCGAGCGTGATCATCGGCGAGCTCTCGCGCGCCGGGTTGCGGATCGCCGCGGGCAAGCTGACCGGCGTCTCGCTGCGTCGCGACGTGCTCCAGATGCACGACTGCGGCGCGGACGCGATCTCGATCTTCACCGACTTCGGCGTGGTGACGACCAACGAGCAGAACGTGCTCGCGGCCGCGCACTCGGCGATCGCGCACCTCTCCGAGTCCGAGCCCGACTTGCTCGTGCTCGAGATGGGCGACGGCCTGCTCGGCACGTACGGCGTCCAGACGCTGCTGTCGGATGCCGCGCTGCGCTCGACGCTGCAAGCGATCGTGCTCTGCG
Organism: Planctomycetota bacterium; assembly: GCA_020847695.1. Classification (GTDB taxonomy): domain Bacteria; phylum Planctomycetota; class UBA1135; order UBA1135; genus JACRIN01. The sequence goes on along the minus strand of JADLBP010000259.1, from coordinate 6,680 downwards.
CGCAAGACCCGGTCGGCGCGTGGGGCGGCGCGCAGCTGCTCGCGGATCGCTACGGGCTCGCGGTCGACGTGATCTCGGGTCGCGTCACCGACACGCCGGTCGGCTCGCGCTTCTGCAACGAGAAGCTCGGCGTCCCGGCGTGGAACGCGTTGCGCGACGGCAACAAGCTCGCGCAGACGATCAAGGCGAAGCTCTTCAGCGGCGCTTCCGCCGAGGTGAACGCATGACGACGGTCGCGACCCACGAGAAGTCGCGCGTCCAAACCATGCCGCTCTGGGTCTTCGGCTCGAGCGGCATGCTCGGCGGCGAGCTCTTGCGCCTGCTGGAGCAGCACCCAGGGTTCGTGCCGACCGCGGTGTCGCGCAAGGCGACTCCGTTGGCGGAGAGCCAGCCGCACGTGCGCTCCGGCGTCGCGTCGGCGTCGGTCGAGGACGCCGAGCGCGCGCTCGGCGCAGCTCTCGAGCGCGGACCGGCCGCGGTCGCGCTCTCGTTGCCGCACGGCGAGTCGGGCGAGCTCTTCAAGCGTCTGCGCGCGAGCCTCGGCTCGCGCCTCGACCAGCTCGTCGTCGTCGATCTCGCGGCGGACTTCCGGCTCGCGGATCCCGAGCTCTACCGCGCGACCTACAAGCACGCGCATCCGTGCGTCGACGAGCTCGCCGACTTCGCGTACGGCTTGCCCGAGTTCCACCGCGCGCGCATCGTCGAGTCGCGTCGCGCTGCGGCCGCCGGCTGCTTCGCGACCGCGATGCAGCTCGCCGTCGTGCCCGCCGCCCGCGCGGGGATCCTCGACGACTCGGCGCCATGGGTGTTGCACGGCATCACGGGCTCCAGCGGTTCGGGCGTCGAGCCCAAGCCGGGCACGCACCATCCGTATCGCCACGGCAACCTCTGGGCGTACTCGCTCGACGGTCACCGGCACGAAGCGGAGCTCGCGCAAGCGCTCCAACCGCTGCGCGCGAAGCTCCACTTCGTCGCGCACTCCGGCCCGTTCGCGCGCGGCATCCATCTGACGTGCGCGCTGCCGCTCGCGAAGTCGCTGTCGACCGCCGAAGCGCGCGCGATCTTCGCGCAGACCTTCGCGGGCGAGCCTTTCGTCGAGGTCGTGCCGCTCGAAGGCGGCGTGCCCGACATCCGTCGCGTCGCGGGCTCGAACCGCGCTGCGCTCGGCGTGAACGTGCGAGGCGACGTGCTCACGGTCCTGTGCACGCTCGACAACCTCGTCAAGGGCGGCGCCGGTCAAGCGCTGCAGTGCCTCAATCTGATGGTCGGCTTTCCGGAGACGTGGGGACTGCCTCGTTCCGGGCTGGGAGTTGCGTGATGAAGCTCGAGGAATTCAAGGCCTACAAGCGCCTCTCGATCTCGGTCGTTTCGGCGGACGGCTGCGAGCTCTTGCTCGCCGACGGACGGCGCGTGCTCGACCTGTACGGCGGCCACTGCGTCAACACGCTCGGCGCCGGCGACGAGGAACTCGGCGAGACGCTCCAACGCCAGTGGAAGCGGTTGTCGTTCGCGACCAACCTGCTCGACCACGCGCCGCGGATCGACTTCATGCACGCGTTCGCGCCCAACCTGCCGGAGGGCGAGTGGCAGTTCTTCTGCTCGAACAGCGGCGCGGAGGCGAACGAGAACGCGCTCAAGCTCGCGCTCTCCGCGACCAAGCGCTCGAAGGTCGTCTACTTCAAGGGCGCGTTCCACGGCCGGACCGCGGCGGCCGCGGCGGTCAGCGACACCAAGCTCGCCGCGTTCCCGCAGGCGCCGTTCACCGCGATCAAGCTGCCGTGGGGCGACATCGACGCCGCGCGCGCCGCGATCGACGCGACCGTCGGCGCGGTGATCCTCGAGCCGATCCAGTCGCTCGCGGGCGTCGTCGAGCCGACGCCGGGCTTCCTCGAAGCGTTGCGGGCGGCGTGCGATGCCGTCGGCGCGCTGTTGATCTTCGACGAAGTGCAGACCGGCAACGGACGCCTCGGCGAGCCGTGGGCCTCGCAACACTTCGGCGTGATCCCGGACCTCTTCACGACCGCGAAGGGCGCGGCCGCGGGGCTGCCGATCGGCCTGACGGTGTTGACCAGCGACATCGCCGCGCGCGTGCCGGGCAACCTGCTCGGCTCGACGTTCGGCGGCGGGCCTCTGGTGCTCGCGGCGGCGGCGGAAACCGCGCGTCGGATCGCGGCGCCGGGCTTCCTCGAGCGCGTGCGCGCGACGTCGTCGGCGCTGGTGCGCGCGTCGACGCGCGGGCCGATCCAATCGGTGCGCGGCGCGGGGCTCCTGCTCGGGCTCGTGCTCGAGGAAGGGCACAGCGCGGCGGTCGTGCGCGACCAACTGCTCGCTCAAGGCGTGCTGGTCGGCACGAGCGACGATCCGCGCGTCCTGCGGCTCTCGCCGTCGCTGACGCTCGAGCCGCACCAAGCGGCGCGGCTCGAAGCGGCGCTCGAGGCCCTGACGGTGTCGGCGTGAACGGCTTCTACCACTTGGGCGAGCTCTCGACCTCGACGGTCGAGCGGCTCGCGCAACGCGCGCTCGAGTTCCGTCGCGGCGTCCAGCCGGTGCGGTTCGCGGGCCGCGGGCTCGGTCTGTTCTTCCTGAGCCCGTCGCTGCGCACGCAGGCGTCGTTCCAGCGCGCGGCGGCGAAGCTCGGCCTCGACCTGGTGCAACTGCAAGGCGGCGGCAACGGAGTGTGGCAGCTCGAGCTCGCCGACGGCGCGGTGATGAACGGAACGAGCGTCGAGCACGTCCGCGAAGCCGCGGCGGTGCTCGGGCGATTCGTCGACGTGCTCGCCATCCGCGCGTTCTCCGGCGGCCAGGACCTCGCGCTCGATCTCTCGGACCCGATCGTCAACGGCTTCCGGAGGTTCGCCGGCGTGCCGATCGTCAACATGGAGAGCGCGCTGTGGCACCCGTGCCAGGCGCTCGCCGATTGGACGACGCTCGACATGCTCGGCGTCGGCCGTCGCGCGAAGTTCGTGTTGACGTGGGCGAACCATCCGAAGCCCTTGCCGCACGCGGTGCCGAACTCGACGCTGGCGATGGCGCTCCAGCGCGGCATGGACGTCGTGCTCGCGCGGCCGGACGGCTACGACCTGCACCCGCACGCGATGGCGGAAGCGAAGCGCCTCGCGACCGAGTCGGGTGGGCGACTGACGGTCACCAATGATCGCAACGCGGTCGAAGGCGCCGCTGTCGTGTACGCGAAGTCGTGGGGCTCGCTGGAAGCGTGGGGCGATCTCGCGAAGGAGCAGCGCATGCGCGCGTCGCTCGCGAACTGGTGCGTCGACGGCGAGCTGATGCGTCGCGCCGGACCGAGCGCGCGCTTCATGCACTGCCTGCCGGTGCGCCGCAACGTCGTCGTGAAGGACGAAGTGCTCGACGGACCGACGTCCGTCGTGATCGATCAAGCCGAGAACCGCTTGCACGCGCAGACCGCGTTGCTCGAGCGGCTCTTCTTGGAACTGGAAACGCAATCGAAAGCTAGGAAGAGCTCCATGGAGCTCGAGGAGGTTCGCCCGTGACCGATCTCGTCAAAGCCGCCCCGCACATCCGCATGCACCGCGGCCAGATCTTCGTGATCAAGGCCGGCGGCGGCACGATCACCCGCACCGCGTCGATGCGCGCGTTCGCGCGCCAGGTCGCGGTCGTGCAAGCGCTCGGCTCGCGCATCGTCGTCGTCCACGGCGGCGGTCCCCAGACCGATGCCCTGCAGCGCCTCTTCGGAGAGGAGCCGCGCATGGTCGACGGCCGTCGCGTCACCAGCCCGCTCGCGCTGCGCGCGTTGCGGCTCGCGACCGGCGGCGAGGTCAACAGCGACCTGACCGCCGCGCTGATCGCCGAGGGCGTGCCCGCGCTCGGTCTCGGCGGCGGGGGCGTGCTGACCGCCGATCGCCGTCCGCCGGTGGTCACCAGCGAAGGCATGGTCGACTACGGCGAGGTCGGTGACCTCAAGGGCGTCGACGCGGCGGCGCTGAACGCGTTGCTCGACGCGGGCCGCGTCCCGGTGGTCTCTCCGCCGGCCGGCGACGGCCGCGGGAACTTCCTGAACGTCAACGCGGACCTCGCGGCGGCGCAGATCGCGCTCGCGCTCGGCGCGGCGAAGCTGGTGCTCGTCACCGGCGCGCCCGGCGTGCTGCGCGACCCGAAGGACATGAGCTCGCTGGTGTCGGCGCTCTCGCTGCCGGCGTTGGTCGAGCTGGAGAAGTCCGGCGCGCTGCAAGGCGGCATGAAGGTCAAGGCGGCGGCGATCAAGAAGGCGCTCGAAGGCGGCGTCGGTCGCGTGCACGTCGTGTCGGGCTCGGACCCGGAAGCGCTCTTGAACGAGCTCTACACGAACCACGGCGCCGGCACGCTGGTCACCCGGGAGCCCGAGAAGGCGCCGCAAGCGGTGACGGTGTGACGCAACCCTGGCTGGGCTGGCTCTCCGAGCTCGTCGCGATCCCGAGCATCTCGGGCGACGAAGCGCGCGCCGCGGATTGGGTCGTCGCGCTCTTCCGATCGAGCAAGCTCGACGTCGAGCGCGTCGGCAACTCCGTGATCGCGCGGGTCGTGCGCGGCCGCGGGCCGAAGTTGCTGTTGCACTCGCACCTCGACACCGTTCCGATCGGCGAAGGTTGGACGCGAGATCCGTACGCCGCGCAGTGGGAGGACGGGAAGCTCGTCGGCCGGGGCGCGAACGACGCGAAAGCGTCGGTGGTCGCGATGGCGGCTGCGTTGATGGCGTTCGCCGAGGACAGCGACGTGCACGGCGAGGCGATCGTCGCGTACACCGCGTGCGAGGAGACCACCAACTCCGGGATGGCCGACGTGCTCGCGAAGATCGGCCGGCCCGACGGCGGCTTCTGCGGCGAACCGACCGGCCTCGAGATCGTGCGCGCGCAATCGGGCCTCGCGGTGTTGGTCGCCGAGTGGCACGGCCGTTCGTGCCACGCCGCGCACGTCGCGCGCGTGCCGCACGACAACGCGCTCCACGCGGCGTGTCGCGAGCTCTCCGCGACCGCGCCGTACCTGACGCTCGCGGGCGAGCACCCGTTGCTCGGCAAGAGCACGACGGTCTCGACGGTGCTGCGCGCCGGCGAGCGCTCGAACGTCGTCCCCGATCGAGCCGAGGCGGTGTTCGACGCGCGGCTCTCCCCGCTGCACCGCGCGAGCGACGTCGTCGACTTGCTCGCCGAGCGGATGCCGAACGCGAACCTGAAGATCCGTTCCGAGCGACTGAAGCCGGTCGAGACGCCGGAAGACCATCCGTTGGTGCGCGCCGCGCTCGTCGCGGCGAACAAGCCGCGCGCGATCGGCTCGAACACGATGTCGGACATGGCGCTGCTCGCCGGCGTGCCCGCGGTCAAGGTCGGCCCCGGCGAGACGGCGCGCTCGCACACGCCGAACGAGTTCGTCCTGGCGAGCGAGGTCGACGCGGGCGTCGCGTTCTACACGCGAGCGCTGCCCGCGGCGCTCGAAGCGCTCGCCGCGCAAGGAGTGCCCGCGTGAGCGAGCTGCAGAAGCCGATCTGGGATCGCGGCGAAGCGATCGATCCCGACATGTTGCGTTTCACGATCGGCGACGACTGGCTGCAGGACCGTCGACTGATCGAGCACGACATCAATGGCTCGTTGGTGCACGCCGAAGGGCTCGCGCTGGTCGGCCTGATCCAACCGCAGGAATTCCAAGCGCTGCGCGACGGCCTCGCGAAGCTGCGCGAGGGCTTCCGCAAGGGCGAATGGACGGTCGAGGAAGGCGACGAAGACGTGCACTCGGCGGTCGAGCGACGGCTGATCGCGCTGGTCGGCGACGTCGGCAAGAAGCTGCACACCGCGCGTAGCCGCAACGAGCAAGTCGCGCTCGACGTGCGGCTGTGGCTGCGCGAAGCGAGCGGCGAGGTCGCGCGTTCGCTCGAGCGCCTGATCGCCGCCGCGCACGCGCAACGCGCCGCGCGCGGCAAGGTCGCGCTGCCCGGCTACACGCACCTGCGTCGCGGGATGCCGTCGACGCTCGGCGAGTGGCTCGGAGCGCACGCGAAGGCGTTCGAGGAGGACCTCGCCGACCTGCGCGCGGCGTCACGTCGCATCCAAGAGTGTCCGCTCGGCACCGGAGCGGGCTACGGGTTGCCGATCGAGCTCGATCGCGACTTCACGGCGCGCGCTCTCGGGTTCGAGCGGCCGGAGAAGCCCGTGACGTTCACGCAGCACGCGCGGGGACGCGCCGAGCTCGCGTATCTGACCGCGCTCGAAGGCGTCGCGCTCGACCTCGACAAGCTCGCGCACGACCTGTGGCTCTTCTCGAGCGAGGAATTCGGCTTCGTGCGGCTGCCGGTCGCGCTGACGACCGGTTCGTCGCTGATGCCGCAGAAGCGCAACCCCGACCTGATCGAGCTCGTCCGCGCGCACGCGCGCCAAGTCGTCGCGGATCGTGCGGCGTTGCTCGACGTGCTGCGGGACCTGCCGTCGGGCTATCACCGCGACTTCCAGTTGCTCAAGCCGCCGCTCTTCCGCGCGCACGATCGCGTCGCCGCGATGCTGCCGTTGACCGCCAAGCTGGTCGCGACGCTCGATTTCGACGAGGAGAAGCTCGCCGCCGCCGCGTCGGATCCGAAGCTGCGCGCGACGGAGCGCGCGCTGGAGAAGGCGAAGAGCGGCGTGCCGTTCCGCGATGCGTATCGCGAGGAGAGCGTCAAGGCCTCGAAGCCCGTCGACGAC
>JADLBP010000258.1 GCA_020847695.1 Planctomycetota bacterium | reverse complement strand
TCTCCGCGTGCGTCGCGGTGCTGTTGCTCGCGCTGCTCGCGAAGTGGAGCGACGTCTCGCTCGACGACGTGGTCCGCGTGTGCAAGCGCCTCTCGCCCGGCGCGATGGCCGCGGCGTTCGGCGTGCACCTCGCGATCCACGCGGTGCGTGCGCAGCGCTTCCGCGCGCTGATCCCGATCGCGCATCGGCCGGCCTACTTCCCGACGTTCGCGGCGGCGAGCGCGCACAACCTCGCCGCGTACGTCCTGCCCGCGAAGACCGGCGAAGTCGCGCTGATCGTCTATCTCAAGAACCTGTGCGGCGTGCCGAACAAGGTCGGGCTTTCGGCGCTCGTCGTGTCTCGCCTGCTCGACCTGTCGACGCTCGCGCTCGCGCTCGGGGTCGCGTCGCTGTACCTCGCCATCTTCGAGCCCGACACCGCTCCGCGCGGCATCCTGCTGCTCGCGACCGGTTGCATCCTCGGTGCGGCGGCGCTGACGGCGCTCGCGGCGCGCGGCGACCTGATCGTGCTCGCGGTCACGGCGGTGGTGCGGCTGTTCGGGCTCGATCGCACCCGGCTCGGCGCGAAGCTCTGCGAGCGCACGGTCGGCGTCGGCGAAGCGCTGCGCGAGGCGGCGGGCGGCGTGTTGCTGGTGGCGAGCCTCCAGTCGCTCGCGATGTGGCTCGGGATCTTCCTCTTCTACGCGATCCTCGCGCAGTCGCTCGGGCTGCCGGACACGCTGGGTCTCGCGCACACCGCGATCGGGTCGGGGTTCGCGGTGCTCTCGAACCTGTTGCCGATCAACTCGTTCGCGGGCTTCGGGACGCAGGAAGGCGGGTGGGTGCTCGGCTTCGGCATGCTCGGCGTCGAGCGCGAGCTCGCGCTCTCGACCGGCCTCGGCGCGCACGTCTTCCAGCTCGCGAGCACCGTGTTGCTCGGTCTCGCCGGCCACCTCGCGATGGGTCTGCTGCGCGGCTCGACGCCGACCGCGAAGCGCTGAACGAGCTCGCGCCGGACGAAACTTCCACTTCCGACGGCGCTCGAGCCCTGCGCTCGTGGCCAGGGCGCCGGCGCGCCGTGTATCCTCTGTTGCTCCACGCCCCGCCCCGTCGATGGCCGACAACGCACAAGCCCAGATCGAGCTGCACAAGGCTCTCGCGCCCCGCTACGCGTACCGGTACAGCTTCGAGTTCTCGAGGCTGTTCCAGGACGACTGGCATGCCGAGCTCTTGTCGCACCTTCCGCCGAACTCGCGGCGCGTCCTCGACCTCGGCTGCGGAACCGGGTTCTTCCTCGCCGAGCTCGACCAGAAGCGCCCCGGCGCGATCGGCCTCGACATCAGCCACGCGATGCTGCGCGTCAGCGAGCAGTACGTCCCCGGCGCGCGCCTGGTGACCGCCGACGCCGAGAAGCTGCCGTTCCGCGAGCGCTCGTTCGACGCGATCTTCTGCAAGGGCAGCCTGCACCACACGCGCGATCACATCGGCTTCCTCGCGAACTGCCGACGCGCGCTGTCGAAGGACGGCGTGCTGATCATGAGCGAGCCCTGCAACGACAACTTCCTGATCCGTTGGGCGCGCTTCCTGCTCTACAAGTTCTCGCCGCACTTCGATCTCGGCGACCAGGGCTTCACCAAGGAAGGCCTGCGAGAGCTCTACGAGCGCGCCGGCTTCGAGGTGACGTTCGCGGGTCGCTACGGCGTGTTCGCTTACGTGCTGGCGGGCTTCCCCGACCACCTCGGGATCCTGCGGTACGTGCCGGGCAACGTCGGGCTCGTGAAGTTCTTCCTGAAGTTCGACCGCTGGATGTGCGCGACGCGCGTGCTGCGCATCTTCGCGTTCCAGGTCGTGATGGTCGGCAAGCCGAAGGCGTGACGCGCGCTACTTGCGCGGCGTGATCGAGATCGGCATGGCGCGCAGGGCCGCCGCGCGAACGGACGCGCCGGACGTGTTCGAACACGTCCGGCGCGAGTGCACCGACTCTCGTGGTCGCGACCTGCGTCAGGGACAGGTCGTCGTGCTCGGCACGACGATCGCGAACGTCTCCTGGTCCTTGGAGACCAGGATTCGTTGCCGTCCGCCGATCACGTAGGGCAGCGCGTCCTGGATCGGGGCGGAGTAGTCGCTCTTCCAGTACGTGCGATACGTCAGTCCGTTCGTCGGGGAGTAACCGAACTCGAGCAGGCTCGCTTCGGTGCAAACGTAGATGAGCCCGCAGTCGCCGGTGGCGCTCAGCGGCAGGAAGCGACAGCGGTAGGTCGCGCTCCAGTCTCCGTTCGGATTCGTCGGCGAGCTCGCCACCGCCGTCGAAGTGATCGACGCAGTGTGACCGCCGACCAGCCCCGTCGCAGGGTTCCAGGTCCACGACGACATCTGCGCTCCCGGTCCGCCGGGTTGAGTCGACTCACGCAAGCACGCGAAGACCTGGGTGCCGGCCGTCACCAATCCGCGGCATTGCTTGAAGGGAATGGACGGAGCGTAGTGCGCGCTGCTTGCGACGGAGCTCACCGAGCCCGTGTCGACCCGGTCGCGCACGATCATCTTCGGAGACGAGGTCGTCAGTCCGGCCAGATCGATCACCGTGAACCCGCACGTGTCGGTCACGAATGCGTACGGGATCGCGTTCGACGTGTCGACGTGGATCGTGTCGGTCAGGAACTCGAAGTTGGGGGCAATCGGGGTTCCGCCTGCCCACCACGCGGTCGCGATGGGCTTCCAGACATTGCCCGTGGTGTCCCAGCGCCAAGCGACGAGCGCCGCCTCGTTGAGGTCGAACTGCGCGACGTCGGTGAGCAGGAAGTTCTGGCCTTGGATGGTCACGAAGGCGACATCGTTGCCGTAGAACCCGCCGCCGGTCCACTGCGGGACGCCGGACTGCGTCACCGGGTTGAACCAGTAGCGCGTGACCGGTCCGATGTTCTTCGTCACGGGATCGATCAGCCACTCGTCGAAGCTCCCCGCGAAGCCCTGCTTGACGGCAGCCGTGACGATGCGCACCGGACCGACGGGGACATTCGAACCGATCGCGATGTGCTCGGTGATCGAGGAGTCGCCGACACCCGGAGCCGTCTCGTTGGGCTGGTACGACGCGTCGATGGCCTCCCACGTGCCGGACGGGCTCCGGTTGTAGCGGACGACTCCGGAGATCGTCGGCAGGTAGACGTCGTTCGGAGGGATCATCACGCCACCGTCAGAGCGGTGCATCTGGAACCGCTCGTACACGAGCGACGGCGTCGCGCCCGTCCAGTCGACGGTCTTCAACGCATAGTCGACGTCGTACGAACCGAGGGTCCACTCCACGAGCGGACGCCCCGGCATCGACATGAGAAGCGCGTCGTGCGGGCCCTCGAGGCCGACCGTGAAACGCTCGATGCCGGGCAGCGAGGTCGGCGTGCCGTTCGGCAGCGTCACGATGTGGTAGTTGTACGTCGACACGGCGAGCAGACGATTCGCGTTCGTCGGGTCGACCTCCAATCGCATCACTTCGGGATTGCCCGGGAGCTTGAAGTGGTCGATCAGCGTCAACGGCTGGGTGAACCCGTTGGTCACGTTCACGCGTCGAATCTGGCTCTGCGGACCGCAGGCCATGTACGCGGTGCGAGGTCCGCTTCCCGAGCCAACGACCTGGACATCGTTGATGGTGTACTCGTACGCCGGATTCCCGTTGCACGTTCCGCTGCCGGGCAAGCACGGGATAGGAGTCCAGAAGGCGAACCGCCTCCCGCCGGTGGCGAGGTCGGCATTGAACGTCGGAGTGAGGAAGCCCCCGGGACTGTCGAGATCGCAGAGAACGAGACCTCGGGGTGCAGGCTTGCCTCCGAAGCCGCCCATTCGCGCGCGGACATACGCCATCACTCGCCCGTTCGCGTCCTCCGCGAGCTCGAAGGTGTCGTACAACGCGAACTTGAACGAGTCGATCGTGCCCGTGGCGTCCGTGAGGAATCCGGAGGTCTCGTTCGCGAGCTCGTTGGCCGCCGACTGAAACGTGAACCCGGCGGTTCCGTTGTCGACCATGACGAGGATGCTCTTGCTCGTCAGGACGAACACGAACGGAGTGCCGGGCCAGAACTTGACGTCGACCGGCGCGGAGTTCGTCCAGGTGAGCAGCGGCGTGAGATCGTACGAGACGCGCGACGACGGGACGCCGGCGGTCATGTTCTCGGCGTACAGCGCGCGGCCCGTCAACGTGAACAACCGCGTGTTCGCCTCGTCGTACTCGACCGCGACCAGCTTCTCGTTGAAGTTCGGATCGACGCTGTTGAACGTGACGTCCTCCGCGTGGATTCGATTGCCGGTCGACACCTGGATCGCGGCGCGGACGCGTCCCTGCGCGACCCACACGCGTTCGTTTGCTGGCTGGAGAGCGTTTCGCGGACCGGCGATGTCGTACCCCTCGCCGTCTTGCAGTTCGGCGGCGGTGGTGAGGAGTCCAGGTGCCTGGCCGAGACCTGGGGTTGCTCCGAGGACAGTGAGCAGCAACGCGCAACCGACGGGAACGAGCCGCCGAGCGTTGAGAATCGAGGAGTACATCTGAACGAGCTCCGAGTCCCCGGCAGGAGCGCCGGAGAAGAAGGACCCTGCAGGCGCACTCGACGCCCGCTTCGCGGGTCGAAGACACGAACGCGCCCGCTCGGGTGCTTGGTGTCCGCGCTGGAGGCTTCGGTTGTCGACGAGACGGGATTCGTCGCGAGCGACGCGATCCTCCCGAGATCGCCACGGTTCGCCGTTTCGGGCGGTGTCCGGTGAACCGAGGTCGAACGCGGAGCGCAAGCCGCGAACCGGTCCGCCCTCGGCGTCGCCGATCGGGACTTCCTGGAGGTCCGGTGCCGCGCGACGACTACTTGCGCTTGCGCGGCGTGATCGAGACGCGGCCGGACTCGAGCGTCGGGTCGACGACGGCCTTCAGCGCGCGGATCTCGACGCGCACGGGATCGATGCCGCGATCGACGAGCTCCTGCTTCAGCCGCGCGACCCGCTCGATCGCGATCGCGACGAGCGCCGCCTTGGTGCGTTGGTCGCGGCGCCGTTCCGCGCCGGGACGCAAGAGCTCGTGCACGCGATCGAGCGCGTCCTCGTTGAAGCCGAGCTCGCGATCCTGCGCGCGCAGCTCGATCGTCGCCGCGGCCGCCGCTTCGTAGCGACCGACCGCATAGTCGACGCGCGCTCGCGCGGCGAGCTCCTCGCGTCGACGCAGCAGCTCGGCCTTCTTGCGGCGCAGGCGATTCGAGAGCTCGCGACAATCCTCGGTCGACGGGTTGGCGAGCCGCTCGGCGCGCTCGAAGTCGGCCTTCGAGACGCGGTGCTGCACCGCGAAGACGTGGCGATCGTCGGTGCCGAAGCGCCGGACGAGCTCGTCGAGCGGAGCGACGGGCTGCTCGGCGGTCACCGCACCGGCGGGATAGACGATCGTCAGCGTGTCGTCGGTCGGCGGCACGGGCTCGTCGTCGCCGAACAGGCCGCCGACGCCGCTCAAGAGCCGCAGCGGAGCGCTCGCGACCGCGCGCGCGAGCACTTGCGTCACCGCACCGAGCGCCGCGGACACGATCTCGGACGTCGAGAGCCCGTCCCAGCTCATGCGCACGTTGATCGGCACCTTGTGCTGGTCCTCGGCGTCCTTCATCACGAAGAGCACGGTGTCCAGCGGCGCCGGCAGCGTGAGATAGCGCGAGATCGGACCGTCGGCGGGCTCGGAGAGCGAGAGGTAGCTGAACGTCGAGCGCGACTCGATCGAGAACCCCTGCTCGCCTTGCAGTCGCACGCGCACGGTCTCGTCGAGCACGCCGTCGCCGAGCGTCAGGCCGGCCGCTTCGGCGAGTCCGCGGAAGTTGGTGAGTTCGAGCGAGCTGACGCCGACGTTGATCCAGCCGCGGATCTCGGGATGGAGCGTGACGCGCCCCGCGACGGCGATCTCGTCGAAGAGCGGACGCGCCTCGAGTGTCGACGCTTCGTCCTCGGCGCCTGTCAGCGCGCCGCCGACCGCCTCCGCGAAGCCCTCGAGCAGCGAATCGGACTCGATGCGGCGCGGCAACTCGACCTTGCCCGCGGTGACGAACGCGTTGAAGTAGAGCGCTTTCGACTCGGTCAGCGCGCGCGTCGAGAACTTGCGCAGCTCGAAGTCGAGGTCGACGAGCGGCACGACGGTCGGCGGCGTCGTGGTCGCGTCGGTGACGACGAAGTCGAGGCCGTGGATCGCGAAGCGGTCGATCGAGAGCTCGGGGGCGGGCTGCGCGGTCGCAACGTCGCGGTCGCTCGGGGCGCGGGCGTTCGACGGGGCCGGCGCGGTGAGCGCGGCACGCTCGCTCGCCGTCGGCGACTCTGCCAGCTCGGGCGACGCGCTCGACTCGGCGCGCGAGGTGTCCGTGGACGCTTCGGGCGACGCCACGGCGCTCGCGAGCTCGCCGCCGGTCGGCTCGGCGCTCGCGGCGGGCACGCGCAGCGTCAGGCCGAGCGCGTGGAGCCCTTCCGCGTCGCGCGCGAGCCGGCCGCGCGGCTTGACGAGCTCCAGCGCGCGGATCGCGACGTCGCCGGTCGCCGGATCGACCTTCGCGAGCTCGATGCGGCCGGCTTCGAGCCCCGCGAGCACCTCGCCGTCGGGCGTCGCGCGGAACTCGAACGGTCCGAGCTCGATCTCGGCGCCGAACGCGCGCGTGAAGTCGAGTGCGCGGTTCGCGTGGCGCGCCGCGCGCACATGCGTCTTCGCCGACGCACGCACGGAGCCGTTCGCGAGCGCGGTGCCGTCGAGCGTCGTGGCGAGCTTTGGCGCGAGGCGCGCGAGCGCGGCGCCGTGCAAGCCGTCGAGCGCGAAGCGGGCGTCGAGCACGGGCTCGCCCTCGAGCTCGCCGAGTGCGAGGTTCGCGGCCCAACGGTCGACCAGCGGCGCGACCGAGCCCTCGACGTCGAGCTTCATCGGCGCCGCGGAAGCGCCGCCGCCCGCGAGCACGACGTCGGCGAGCTTCGCGCGCGCCGCGAGCACCAACGGCTCCGCGCCGGCGCCGAGCGACTCGTCGACGAACGAGAGCCGCGCGAGCTCGAGATCTGCGCTCGCGAGCGAGAGGCGCGCGAGTCCCGGCGCGCCGGGGGTCGGATCGGTCGCTCGGCTGGTCCCCGAGGTCGTCGCACCGGCAGTGGCCGGCTCGTTTGCGGCGCTCGGCGCGGGCGCCGGGGGCGGAGCGAGCGCGAGGCCCGCGGCGTGCACGCTGCCGTCCGCCGCGCGGCGCACGTCGAGCTCCGCGCCGGCGAGCTCGACGGAGTCGAACTCGAACACTCCCCGCGCGGGATCGATCTGCGTCGCGCGCACTTCGAAGCGTCCGAGCTTCGCGAGCGAGCGTTCGCCGTCGCGCAACTCGACGCCGCGGATCGCGAGCTCGGCCGAGCGACCGGCTTCGGCCCCGACGATCGCGCCGGTCTCGTCCTCGACGAGCGCCTGGACGCGCGACGAGCTCGCGACGACATCGAACGACGCGCGGCCGTCTTGCAGCTCGATCGCGACGCCCGGCGGAAGGTACGCGGCAAACGGACCGGCGCGCAGGCGTTCGCTCGCGACGTGCGCTTCGAGTCCGAGCGCATCGGCTTCGAGCAGCGCCGTGCCTGTGACGATCGTCCGCGGCAGGTCCGCGCCGGCGTCGGCGGAGAGCGAGTAGTGCGTCGTGCGTTGCTCGAGCGTTCGCTCGAAGTCTTCGTTGCCGACGTGCAGAGGCTGGATCGTCGCGCCAAGCGTCAGCCGCGCGGCGACCGCGGGCGTCACCGCGGCGTCGCTCCAGTCGAGCGCGAGCGAGCTCACGCCGATGCGCCCGACGTCGATGCGCGGCAGCACGAGCGCGGCAGGCGCGGCGTTCGTCGGCTCGACCGCGGCGGGCGTCTCGACGGCCGGCGCGCCGACCCACCGCACACCGAGCGTCTGCACGCGGCCCTGCGCGTCGCGCTCGACGCCCAGGCGAGCGTCGTCGATCGAAATCGCGGCCGCGGCGAGCGCACCGTCGGCGCCGGCGCGCGCGTTCAAGACCTCGAGCCGGCGCAGCGATGCGAGCTCGCGCGTGCCTTCGTTGACCGACGTGTCGACGAGCTGCACCGTCGCGTCCCACGCGTCGCCCGCGTGCACGACGCCGAAGTGGAGCTCGGCGCGCGCGTCGAGGCGTTCGGCGACCGGCTCGAGCCCGACCGCGGCGAGGTACGGCGCGAGCCGCGCGGGCGTCAGACCGACCGCGGCGAGCCGCGCCGCGAACTGGACGCCGGGGCCTTCGGTGTGCGGTCGCAAGCGGCCGTCGAGCGTCGCCGACACGAGCACGCCGGGGATGCCGAGCTTCGCGACCAGGCTCGCGCCTTCGGGATCGGCGCCGTTCGGATCGGCGGGCGCGCCGATCACCAACCGTTCGAGCGTCGCTTCGAGCGGCTCGGTCGCGAGCTCGAGCTCGGGCGTGACCGCGCGATCGACGAAGCGCAGGCGGTTGTCGCGGGTCGCGAGGCGCGCGATGTGGAGCTCGAGAGGCGCGGCGCTCGACGCGGCACCGCCGGAGCCCGGCGCGCCCGGCTCGCTCGGCGCGTCCGCCGCCGCGCCGCCGCCCGCACCGGGGAGCTTCGCGATCGTGCGCAAGCCGGCGACGTGCAGCGCGCCCTCTGCGTCGCGCATCGCGAGGCCGCGCAGGCCGGAGCTGTCAACGCTTTCGACGTCGATGCGGCGCGCGAGCGGATCGAACGCGAGGCCGGCGATCTCGACGCGGTCGAGCGCGAAGAGCTCGCGCTCCTGCGCCGCGCCGCCCTTCTCGAAGAGCGCGATCGGACCGATGCTCGTGGAGGTCTCGGAGAGCTTGCCGTCGGCGAGCCTCGCGCGCGCGGCGAGGCGCGCCGTGAAACGGCCGGACTCGAGCTCGGACGCGAGCCCGAGCGACGCGAGCTGCGGCTGCAGCGCGTCGGGACGCAGCCCGAACAGCGTGAGCGTCGCGTCGAGCGCGAGCGACGGCTCGGCGAGCTGGACGCGGCCGTCGAGCGAGCCGGTCTCGAAGATGCCGGGCGCGACGAAGCGCGCGGTGAACACCTTGATCGTCGGATCGGCGTCGTCGGCGACCGCCGCGAGCGAATCGAGCCGCGCTTCGAGCGC
>JADLBP010000257.1 GCA_020847695.1 Planctomycetota bacterium | reverse complement strand
GCCGCTCGCGCGCTCCATCGCGCGTTGGAAGTCCTCGGTGACGACGCTGCGGCCGGCGTTCGACCACACGTACTCGCGCAAGCCCTTGAAGAAGAGCGCGTCGCCGAGCACGAAACGCAAGTGGTGCAAGCGCAACGCGCCGCCGGGATACGTCTGACCGTCGAAGAAGAGGTCCATCGGCTCGCGATAGACGTTCCACACCGTCGGACGGCGCTTCGCACCGACGTCTCCGCCGAGATAGCCCTCCAGCGTGCCGCGCAGGCGCTCGTGGAACGCGTCCTTGCCTTCGGTCGCCTCGACGTAGAGCAGCTCCATGTACGTCGCGAAGCCCTCGTTCAGCCAGATGTGCGACCAATCGGCGCACGTCAGCAGATCGCCGAACCACTGGTGCGCCGCCTCGTGCGCGATCAGGCCGGTCATCTCACCGTCGCGCAACCCGAGCTCGTCGCGCAACGCGTCGTCGGTCAACGTCGTCGCCGAGATGTTCTCCATCCCGCCGAAGCGGAAGTCGTCGACACACGTTTGCGCGTACTTCGGGTACGGATAGCGGAAGCTCGTCAGGTCCGAGAGGAACGTCAGGATCTCGTCGGTCTCCTCGAAGCTCTTCTCGGCGAGCGGCGCGAGCTCCGGCGGCACCGCGAACACGAGCGGCACGTTCTGCCAGCGCGCCTCGGTCACCGCGAACTCGCCGGCGCACAGCGTCGTCAGGTACGTCGGGTGCGGCGAGGTCATCGTCCAGTGCTCGCGCGTGCGACCGCCCGCGAGCTCGCGGCGATCGATGCGCTCGCCGGCGGCGATCGACGTCCACTTCGGAGGCAGCGTGACCGCGAGCTCGCTGGTCGCGCGATCGTTCGGGAAGTCGAAGCACGGGAACCAGAAGCGCGCGTCCTCGCACTCGCCTTGGGTGTAGACCTGCGTCGGGCCCTGGCCGCGGTCGGCGACGAAGAAGAGCCCGCGCAACGGCGCGCCGGCGTAGTCGATCGCGACCTCGGCGAACTCGCCCGGCGCGAGCGGCCGCGCGAGCTCGACCTCGACCGAATCGGCGTCCTGCTCGAACTCGAGCGCGCGGCCGCTCGCGTCGCGCACCGCGGAAACCGCGAGGCCGACCAGGTCGAGCTCGACGCGTTCGAGTCGGTCGACGCGCGGCCACAGGCGCACCGTGCACGTGCCGGAGATCGAGCGCGTCGCGGGCTCGAGCGCGAGCTCGAGCGCGTAGTGCTCGACGTCGAAGTCCGCGATCCGCGGCTCGTGCGCGATCAACGGCCTCGTCGTCGGCAGCGCGCGCCAGGGTTCCGCCTTCGCGTTCGGCGCCGCGGTCTTCGGGGTCGAACAGGCGCCGGCGGCGACGACGAGCAGGAGGACGTGGAGCTTCATCGGAGTCGAGCGGCGGAGGATAGCACCGACCGCGGCCGGCACGGCGTCGGTCGGACGTTCGGACGCGCGGCGATTCCGACGAGGGCGCTTCGGTCGCAGCCAACGCGGCGCGCGAACGCTCGCGCGGCGCCGCGACCCGTGCGCCGAAGCGCCCGCGGCGTCGAGCGACGCGCCGGTCGAGGAACCGGGCCGAGTGCGCTCGCCACCGCGCGCCGCGGCCGACTCCCGGGCGCACGTCACCGCGGCACGCCGGTAGTCGCGGGCCGAGCGGCCGGTAGGATCGGGGCGTGGACTTCCTGCTCGAGTGCATCGGGTTCCCGCCCGACCACGACTTCGACGGTCTCGCGCACGCCGCGCGCGGTCACGCCGAGCCGGTCGCGTGGCGCGGGCCCGCGGGCGAGCACCTGCGGATGCCGCTCGGCCACGGGCTGGAGCTCAGGATGGATCGCGAGCGCGAGGCGGCGCCCTGGACGCTCTATCCGCACTTCCAGTCGAACCACCGGCTGCGCGTCGCGATCACCGACCTGGTCGGCATCCCGGATTCGCCGTACGACGTGATCCTGCACGGTTGGGCGAACCCGCCGGTCGACGGCGATCCGAGGCTCGCGCCCGACAGTTATCCGATCGCCGCGGTGATCACCGATGCGAGGCGGTTGCCGCGGCGGCTCGAAGTCGGGCACGTGCTCGCGGTGACGCTCGCGGGGTTCGCTCTCGACGTCGAGTACAGCGGTCCGTTCGATCCCAAGCGACCGGTGCGCGGGCGCAGGCTCGACGACGGCGCGTGGATCGGTCCACTTGGAGGAGGCGATGCGCCGGGCGGTTGCGTCGAGCTCTCGTTGCCGGTGACCGCGCGGCGCGCGCTCGAGAATCCGGTGACGCGCGCGGCGGTCGAGTTGATCGAGGTCGAGTTGCCTGGCCGGCCGCTGGCGCTCTTCGCGAGCCCGTGGCAACTCGCGGTCGACGGCCTCGCGACGCCGCGGGTCGGCTGGCGGCTCGAGGGCACGTTCCTGCTGACCGGCCGCGTCGCGGGCGGGCTCGCGAGCCCGACCGAGCGGCTGGGCTCGCACTTCGGTTGAGCTACTTCGCGTCGACGGTCCAGGCGAGGCGCTTCTCGAGCATCTTGCGCTCGCGCTGCGGCACGCGCGACCAGATCGCGATCGTCACCTCGACGTCGTCCTTGCCGTACTCGACCTCCGCGCCGCTCTCGAGCTTCGCGTCCTTCTCCTCGGCGGTCGGCTCGCCCGCGCGCGCGGCGAGCGTCTTCGCGGCCGTCTGGAGGTCGCCGGCGAGCACGCTCATCGCGCCGTAGAACTCCGCCGCGTCGCGCGCGGAATCCCAGCGCGTCACCAAGCGCACGTAGCGCGCCTTGCCCTTGCCGCAGAGCGCGACGCGGTCGCCGCCCCACCCGCGACCGATGTCGTTGGTGAACTTCATCGACAGCATCGCGGTCGGGTTCGTGAAGTCGGGGCTGGTGCGTTGCGCGGGCGGCGTCGCGAGGATCGCGAGCAGGAACTCGCCGAACGTGTCCTCGCGCAGCAGTTCCCAGCCGTCCTCGAGCTTCGACGCGTCGAATTGAACGGCGACGGGCTCGTCGCGCTTCTCCGCGTTCCAGTACTTCTCCGGGTGCAGCACCTGCTCCATCGAGCGCGGCGGGTTGGCGAACGCGGCGTCGATGTCCGCGTTCTTGGCGCCGCCGGTCTGGCCCATCATCAGGTTGCTCGTGCGGCCGAGGAACGCCGCGCCTTGCAGGTAGACGGCGATCAGCGGCTTCCAGAGCCACATCGGCGCCTTCGCCATCGACGCGTTCGCGTCCTCCTGCATCTTCGCCATGCCGGCCATGCTCTCGCCGATCTCGGACATGTGCTGGACGGCCCACCGCGCCATCACCGACGTGCCGGAGCCCTCGACCACCGAGTGGTAGGCGTAGGCGGCGTCGGTGTTCTTCGAGAGCTCCTCTTGGCGCGAATCGATCGAGAAGAGCTGGTCGTCGAGCGCGTGCCCGAGCTCGTGGGCGAGCACGATCCGCGCGACGCCCTTCGGGCATTGATCCATCAAGGAGAACGAGTCGTCCGACGGATCGTAGAACCCGCCGACCTGGTCCTTCAGGAACTCCATCGTCGTCGCCATGAGGTCGAGCTCCGGCGGGAACGCGCCGAAGAGCTTCGCGAGCGTCTCGTCGGCGTCGATCTTCGCCGGCGTCTCGGTCATGTCCTGGCGCTTCTTCGCGTAGGCGAAGAACTCGTCCTTGTTGGCGAGGCGCACGGTGACCGGCCGTTTGAACTCGGCGCCGCGCAAGTCGGCGACCTGGGCTTGGATCTCGCTCGACATCGCTTCGAGCTCGGCCTGGGTCCAGACGATCGGCTCCTCCGCCGGCGCTTGCGCGGCGGAGGCCTGCGCGGGAGCGCTCGACGCAGCGGGAGCCTTCGCGTCCGCCGCCGGCGGCGTCGACGCGGTCTGCGCGGAGCAGGCGACCGACAGGAAGAGCGTGGACGAGGCGACGAGGAAGCGAGTGCGTTGCATGTTGGGTCTCCGAAAGCGCAGAGCATAGTTCTCGCGCGGCCGCGAAGCGTGAGCTTCCTGTCGGGCTTTTCCGAAGGTGTCGAGCGCGCCGCTGGATCGGACCGGTCGCGGCGGCAGCGGCGTGCCCGCGACGATCCGGCGGCCGTGTTCGGCGCTCGCTCTCCCGCGCCACGTTCGAGTCGCGTATCGAGCGCCGGTCGACGCGCGCTCGCGCCGACTCCGAGCCTCGTCCGACCACCCGCGAACGCGATGGACCGAACCGAGCTCGGTTGCCGGTCCTACGCGGCACCGGTAGGCTCTCCGCGTCCCGCGGGTCCGATCCGCGGCGTCTCAGCGCTCCCGACTTCGCAGCACGCCCGCGAGCGCGGCGCGCTCCGACCGACGGAACGCGCGCCTCGAAACCCAGCTCTCGTCCCCCATTCCGGTCCTCCCCGGAGACGCCCCCGCGATGAGCAACACGCTGTTCGCCACCAAACCGATCGACCAGCTCCAGGCCGACGCCGAGCACAAGGGCGGCTTGAAGCGCGAGCTCGGCGCCTGGGACCTGACGCTGCTCGGCATCGGCGCGATCATCGGCACCGGCATCTTCGTGCTGACCGGCATGGCCGCCGCGAACAACGCGGGCCCGGCGGTGACGCTGTCGTTCGTGATCGCGGGCATCGCGTCCGCGTTCGCGGGCCTGTGCTACTCCGAGATGGCGTCGATGATCCCGATCGCGGGCTCGGCGTACACCTACTCGTACGCGACGATGGGCGAACTCGTCGCGTGGATCATCGGCTGGGACTTGATCCTCGAGTACTTGGTCGGCGCGGCGACGGTCAGCGTCGGTTGGTCGAGCTACATGTGTCAGTTCCTGAACAACGCGCTCGGCATCCACATACCCTCGACGTGGACGACCTCACCCTTCATATGGGTCGAGGCGGGCAAAGCGCTGCCGACGGGAGCGATCTCGACGGGGCAGTTCTTCCACAACGCGGGCGCGGTGATCAATTTGCCGGCGGTGGTGATCACGCTGCTCGTGACGATGATCCTGATCCGCGGCGTGAAGGAATCCGCGCGGTTCAACGCGGTCGTCGTGTTCGTCAAGGTCGCGGTGGTGCTGCTCTTCATCGCGTTCGTCGGACCGAAGGTCGTGCCGGAGAACTGGCAGCCGTTCATCCCCGAGCCGCTGAAGGACCCGTCGACCGGCGAGCCGATCTTCGGCAAGTTCGGCGTCACCGGCATCTTCCAGGGCGCGACCACGGTGTTCTTCGCGTACATCGGCTTCGATGCGGTCTCGACCGCGGCGCAAGAAGCCAAGCGACCGCAGCGCGACCTGCCGATCGGCATCCTCGCGTCGCTCGCGATCTGCACCGTGCTCTACATCGCCGTGTCGGGGATCCTGACCGGCGTGGTGCCCTACGGCGACCTGAAGGGCGTCTCGCACCCGGTGTCGTTCGGCGCGGAGCGCGCGGGCATCAAGTGGCTCGAGCACGTGATCGAGATCGGCGCGATCGCGGGCCTCTCGTCGGTGATGCTCGTGATGCTGATGGGCCAACCGCGGATCTTCTACTCGATGGCGCGCGACGGGCTCCTGCCGGCGTTCGCGGCCAAGATCCACCCGAAGTACGGCACCCCGCACATCACGACCGCGATCACCGGCGTCGTCTGCGCCGTCGCGGGCGGATTGCTCCCGATCGACATCCTCGGCGAGCTCTGCTCGATCGGAACGCTGTTCGCGTTCGTGCTCGTCAGCCTCGGCGTGATGATCCTGCGCATCAAGCGGCCGGACATCGAGCGCAAGTTCAAGGTGCCGGGCGGGCCGTACCTCGTCCCGCTGCTCGGCGTCGCGACCAGCGGCTTGCTGATGTACACCGCGACGACCGCGACGATCGTGCGACTGTTCGTGTGGATGGCGCTCGGACTGTTGATCTACTTCGTGTACGGCATGCGCCATTCGAAGATGCGCAAGGCGTGAGCCTCGCGACTCGCCAGGGAGGAACGCGATGAGCTCGAAACAAGCGTGGGGCAGTCGTCTCGGCGTGATCCTCGCCGTCGCCGGCTCCGCGGTCGGACTGGGGAACTTCCTGAGGTTCCCCGGCAACGCGGCGCAGAACGGCGGCGGCGCGTTCATGATCCCGTACTTCTGCGCGCTGCTCTTGCTCGGCATCCCGATCGGCTGGGCCGAGTGGACGATGGGCCGTTACGGCGGACGCAAGGGCTTCCACTCCGCGCCCGCGATCATGGGCGTATGGGGCAAGGGCTCGATCGCGCGCTACCTCGGCGGCATCGGGATCCTGATCCCGGTCGCGGTGTACTTCTGGTACGTGCTGGTCGAGAGCTGGTGCCTCGCCTACTGCTGGGACTACCTGGTGCACGGCGGGATCGGGCTCGATCCTGCGCAATCGATCCCCGAGCAGGTGCAGACGTCGAGCGCGCACTTCCTCGACTTCACCGGCCAGGCGAGCAACGGCTCCAACTTCGCAGGCGGCATCAGCGAGTCGCTCGTGTTCTGGATCGTCAGCACGATCGCGAACGTCTGGCTGATCTACCGCGGCCTTTCGCGCGGGATCGAGACGTTCTGCAAGTGGGCGATGCCGGCGATGGCGGTCTGCGGGATCGTCGTGCTCGTGCGCGTGCTGACGCTGGGCACTCCCGATCCCGCGCATCCCGATCAGAACGTCGTCGCGGGGCTCGGGTACATGTGGAACCCCGACTTCAGCGCGCTCTCGAACGCCGAGACGTGGCTCGCCGCCGCCGGGCAGATCTTCTTCAGCCTCTCGGTCGGCTTCGGCGTGATCATCAACTACTCGTCCTACATGAAGCGCAAGGACGACGTCGTGCTCTCGGGGCTGACCGCCTCCGCGACCAACGAGTTCTTCGAGGTCGCGCTCGGCGGCCTGATCACGCTGACCGCCGCGGTCGCGTTCATGGGCATCGCGACGACGACGGCGAACACCGGCGGCACGTTCAGCACCGGCTTCAACGCGCTGCCGGTGGTGTTCGCGCACATGCCCGCGGGTCGCTTCTTCGGCGGGATCTGGTTCTTCATGCTGTGGCTCGCGGCGATCACGAGCTCGCTCTCGATGCTGCAGCCCGCGCAGGCGTTCCTCGAGGAAGCGCTGGGCATGGCGAAGAACGCCGCGACGTCGGTGCTCGTGCTCGTGTGCCTCGCGGGCAACGTCTTCGTGCTCTGGTTCAGCAAGGGCCTGGTCGCGCTCGACACGCTCGACTTCTGGGTCGGCACGTTCATGATCTTCGTGATGGCCGGCGTGCAGGTGATCTGCTTCGCGTGGGTCGTCGGCATGGAGCGAGGGATGAAGGAAGCCCACGAAGGCGCGCAGATGCGCATCCCGGCCTTCTATCGCTTCATCATCAAGTACGTGTCGCCGCTCTATCTGCTCGCGGTCTTCGGCGCGTTCTGCTGGCAGAAGGTGCCGGGGTACGTGACGCAGATCCTCGGCGACGAGTCGGCCGGCATCCCGCCCAATCACGACGTGCTGATGACCTGGCTGGTGATCTTCGGACTGATCGCGGCGATCGCGGTGATCACGGCGCTCGGCGTGCGACGCTGGCGCGCGCAGGGTCTCGACGTCGACGGAACGCGGCCGCCGGACGATGAAGTCGCGCCGGCGAAGCGCTGAAGGAGCCCACGACGATGCCTCTCCTCGCTCTGCTCACCATCGCCCTCCAGGACGCGCCGGCTCCGGCCTCGACCGCATTGCGAGTCGACGGGTGGGTCTTCATGATCCTCTCGGTATCCTTCGTGACGCTGCTCGTCGGCTGGTGCTTCTACAAGGTGCTGACGACCCCCGAGCAGAAGTCCTGAGACCCCGAGACCCCGCCATGCAGACCGCGCCCGCCCAGCAGAAGCCCATCGCCCCCGTCGACCTGGCCGCCGAACGAGCCGAACTCGGAGTCGCGCTCGAAGACGCCGTCCTGCGCGTGCTGCGGAGCGGCACGTACATCCTCGGACCCGAGGTCGAGAAGCTCGAGAAGGACTTCGCCGCGTACTGCAACGTGCCGCACGGCATCGCGGTCGCGACCGGGACCGATGCGCTGATCCTCGGCCTGCTCGCGGTCGGCGTGAAGCGCGGCGACTCGGTGGTCACCTCGCCGTTCACGTTCTTCGCGAGCGCGTCGTGCATCGCCTGGATCGGCGCGACGCCGAAGCTCGCCGACGTCGACCCCGATACCGCTTTGCTCGACCCGAAGAAGGCCGAAGCCGCGATCGACGGCAAGACGAGCTGCATCCTGCCGGTCCACCTGTACGGTCAGCTCGCCGACATGCGCGCGATCCGCGCGCTCGCCGACAAGCGCGGCTTGAAGATCCTCGAGGACGGCGCGCAATGCCACGGCGCGAAGCGCGACGGTGTTTCGTGCGGCGAGCTCGGCGACGCGGGCACCTACTCCTTCTATCCGACGAAGAACCTCGGCGCGTGCGGCGAGGGCGGCTTGATCGTCACCAAGAACGCCGACATCGCGACGCGCGCGAAGCGTTTGCGCGACCACGGCAGCCCGCAGAAGTACGTCCACGCCGAGCTCGGCACCAACTCGCGGCTCCAGGCGTTCCAGGGCGCGGTGCTCAACGTCAAGTTCCCCCACCTCGAGCGTTGGAACGTCCGCCGGCGCGAGCTCGCCGCGCGCTACGACCGCAACTTCGCCGGCTCGAAGACGGTGCTGCCGCTGAAGCTCGCGGCGAACTCGGTGCACGTCTACCACCAGTACACCGTCCGGATCCGCGCGAATCGCTCGCGCGACGAGGTGTTGAAGCTGCTCGGCGAGCAGAAGATCTTCTGCGGCGTCCACTATCCGACGCCGGTCCACCTGCAGCCGGTCGCGAAGGGCTGGGGCTACGGCCCGGGCGACTTCCCGATCTCCGAGGCGCTCTCGCGCGAGGTGCTCTGCCTGCCGGTGCACCCGTTCCTGACCGACGCCGAGATCGACCGCGTCAGCGAGTCGTTGCTCGCGCTCGCCGGAGCCTGAGCGCCTGAGCGCGGGCCGCACCGCCGACGCGCGGTCGGCCGCCGCCCCTGCGCGCGCCGACCTCCCGGCGCTTTCAAGCCGACGCCGGCAATTTCTTCCGTATCCGCGGCCGCCGAGCTCGGTCTAGCGGAGAGTCCGTCCGCGCGCGCGGCCTGCCGGTCGCGACCGCGCGACTTTGGACGGAACCCCGGGCGTCCCATGAGTCGATACATGGGAACTCCCCGCTCTCCGATGGCCTCCGACCCGCGACTCCCGCTGCTCCTGGTCCGTTCCAGCGTCGTGTTCCCGCACGCCGTGGTGACGCTGCACATCTCGCGCGCGGAGAACCTCGACGCGCTGAAGACGCTCGAAGGCCTCGGCGGGCTCGTGCTCGCGGTGCCGATGAGCGACCCGGCGCGCGAACCGTCGGTCGACGCGCTCGCGACGATCGGTTGCCTCTGCCGCGTGATGGATCGCGTGCCGCTCGACGACGGCTCCGAGCGCGTGACGCTCGAGGGCAACCGGCGCGTCGCGTTGATCGGCGTGCGCAAGCGCGCCGGGAGCTTCTCCGCACGCGGGATGGCGGTCGCGGAGACCGGCTCGGACGCTTCCGAGCGCGAGCGCATCGAACCGAAGGTCGCCGAGCTCGTCGAGCTCGTCCGCACGCTCTCCGAGCGCGACCCGCGGACGTCGTCCGAGCTGGCGCGGCTGCTCGCGCGCAACGCGAAGGATCCCGCGCGCTGCACGGACCTCGCGGCGTCGCGGCTGCACCTGCCGTACGCGGCGGCGGCGGCTCTGCTCGCCGAGAACGACGTCGAGAAGCGGCTCGAGCACCTGATCGAGGCCGTGCGCGCCGAGCTCGCGAAGGGTGAGCTCGCTGGCGACCTGCGCGACAAGGTCCAGGAGCGCCTGCGTCGCGACTTCCTCGAGCAACAGCTCGCGGTGATCCAGGGCGAGCTCGGCCAATCCGACCCCGTCGAGACCGAGGCGCGCGAGTTCGAGGAGAAGCTGACGAAGTCAAAGCTGCCCGCGGCCGCGCGCGAACGCGCACGGCGCGAGATCGCGCACTTCCGTCGCTCCGCGTCGGGCTCGACCGAGGCCGCGCGAGTGCGCCAGTGGATCGAATGGGTGCTCGACCTGCCGTGGAGCCGCGAGCGCGAAGCGCCGGTCGCCCTGTCGTTCGCGCGAGTGGCGGAATGCCTCGCGAAGAGCCACACGAGCCTCGACGACGTCAAGAATCGCGTCGGCGAGTTCCTCGCGGTGCGTTCGCTCGACGGCGAAGCGCGCGGCACCGTGCTCTGCTTCGTCGGCCCGCCGGGCACCGGCAAGACGTCGATGGCGCGCGCGGTCGCCGAGGCGCTCGGCCGCGAGTTCGTGCACGTGCCGGTCGGTGGCGTGACGCACGAGAGCGAGCTCGTCGGCTCGTCCTACGGTCAACCGGGCGCGGTCGCGGGTCGGATCCTGCAAGGCATCCAGCGCGTGAAGAGCTCGAACCCGGTGATCCTGCTCGACGAGATCGACAAGACGCAGATCGGCAACAAGGAGGGCACCGGAGGCGTGCTGCTCGCGATCCTCGATCCCGAACAGAACCGCGCGTTCTACGACCACTACCTCGGCGTCCCGTTCGATCTCTCGCACTGCGTGTTCCTGGTCACCGCGAACGACATGGCCGGGATGTCGGAGGCGCTCGCGGATCGGCTCGAGCTGATCCGATTCGGCAGCTACACCGAGGGCGAGAAGCTCGCGATCGCGCGCGAGCACCTGATCGCCCGCGCGCGCGCCAACGCGGGCCTGACGCTGCACCAGTTCCGCGTCAGCCCGGCCGCGCTCGCCGAGATCGTGCGCAAGTACACCGACGAAGCAGGCGTGCGCCAGCTCCAACGCGTGCTCGACTCGCTCGCGCGCAAGGCCGCGGTGCGCGTCGTGCAAGGCCTCTCCGGCCTCGAGGTGAAGAAGGAGAACCTGCTCGAGCTGCTCGGGCCGGCGAACCTCGACCAAGAGCTCCATTTCGCGGGCCCGCGCGTCGGCGTGACCACCGGGCTCGCGTGGACGACCGTCGGCGGCTCGACGCTGCCGATCGAAGCGCTGGCGATGCCCGGCGGCGGTCGCACGATCCTGACGGGCTCGCTCGGCGACGTGATGCGCGAATCGGTCGCGACCGCGATGTCGTGGACGCGCTCGCAGCTCGCGGAGCTCGGCCTGCCCGACGACACGCTCGAATCGATCGACATCCACGTCCACTTCCCCTCCGGCGCGACGCCGAAGGACGGTCCGTCGGCGGGCGTCGCGGTCGCGACGTCGTTGGTGTCGCTCTTGACCAAGATCCCGGTGCGGCACGATGTCGCGATGACCGGCGAGATGTCGTTGCTCGGGTCGGTGCTGCCGATCGGCGGGCTGCGCGAAAAGCTGCTCGCCGCGGCGCGCGCCGGCATCCGCGAGGTGATCGTGCCGTCGAAGAACAGCGAAGAGGTGCTGCGCCTCGGCCCCGAGATCCGCCAAGGCCTCGAGATCCACCTGGTCGAGCACGTGCACGAAGCGCTGTCGCTCGCGCTCGCCTTCCAGGGCCGGTCGCGGACCCGCACGGCGCTCCAAGCGCTCGCTCGCCACAAACGCGGCGCCGTCGCCGGCTCCTCACTCGCGATCCGCCAACGCCTCGGACGCGACCGTCGAGCCCGTTGACCCGCTCGAAACCCACCTCGCTCTTGCGCCCAAGATCCCCGTCGCCGATCCTCCAGAGCTCCCACTTCGTGCCATGAAGCTCACCGCGCTCGTGTTCGTGCTCTTCGCCTCGGTCGCCGTCGCCGCTCCCCAGGGGCGAGGAGGCGGCAAGCCGAAGCCCAAGAAGGGCAAGCCCGTCAAGACCGCGCCCGCCAAGCCCGGCGCGAAACCCGGCGCGAAGGCGGCCGCGCCCGCGAAGCCCGCGCCGATCGTGCCCGGCCCGAAGCGCCGCAAAGAAGAGGCGCCGACGCCCGAGTTCGCCGACGACAAGCCGTCGACCTACTTCGCGGCGTGCGACTACGACCAGAACGGCTGGATCTCGTTCAAGGAAGGCTCGGAAGCGCTCAGCCTCGACCGTCCTGGTTTCGCGGTGTACGACGTCGACCACGACGGCCGGATCTCGACCGAGGAATTCGAGAAACGCTACAACGAGGTCCGCGAGCGCACCGGCGGCTTCCGCCCGCCGCGCTCGAAGTCGGCCGAGAAGCTGGTGCCGTCGCGCAACGCCGAGCAGCTCCGCAACGCGTACGACCTGTCGGGCGACGCCGCGCTCGACCTCGACGAGCTGACCAAGCTGTTGACCGAGTACGAGCGCACGCAAGTGCCGCCGGACGTCGTGCTCGAGAAGCTCGATCGCGACGGGACCGACGAGCTCGAAGGTCAGGAGCTCGTGCTCTTCGCCCAGCTGCTCTCGGCGACCTACACGCCCGAGCAAGCGATCATCGACCCCGACAGCGCCCCGAAGTCGATCGACGCGCTGTTCGGCCAGGTCACGCCGCGCGACCAGGGCTACAACACCTCGCCGCAGCCGCCGATGATCGCCGGACCGGTGCCGACGTTCCGCCGCCTCGACCTCGACAACGACGGCGGCATCACGCTCGAGGACCTCGAGAGCCTGCGCGCGGCGATGCAATTCTCGGTGCGGACCGCGGCGATCTTCGCCGCGCTCGACGTCGACCAGGACGGCCTGCTCTCCGAGGCCGAGTTCTACGGGTCGATGCGCAAACTCGACGATTAGCGCGCCGGCCCGGACCGGGCCGCGCGGGCCTCCGAGCACGGGCGCGTCCACGCTCAGGGCGCCGGGCGACACCCTCCAAGCCCGCGTCTACTCTCGGCTACCCACTCTGCGCCGCCGCACTACGCCCACGATCCGACCGCGGGGTCGTCGATCTGGGTACAGAGTCTGATTGAGGGTGTCGCCCGTCGATCCGCTTCGCACGGGGCGCTGGTCGTCGCGCATCCGCACGGCGAGCTCCACGTGGGGCTCGCCGGCCGCAGCCGTCGTCCGTGCGAGGGATACCGCGATGGAACTCGAGCGCGAACGGCCGAACGCGAACGAACGAGAGCATTGGGTCGAGCTGCGCCGCGAAGGTTGGCGCGATGCCTGGTCGCGCGGGAACCTCGGGCTGTTCCTCTTCCTGCTGAGCACGGGGCTCGCGATCGAGCTCCTCTCGTTCAGCGTGTTCAACCAGCACGCGGTGCTCACCCACACGTTGCTCGGGCTCGTATTCTTGCCCGTCTTCCTCGTGTTCAACGTGCGGCACGTCCGCGCGTGGTGGGACTTCCCGATGACCCACGTGAAGTTCACCGGCTGGGCGGCCACGTTCGTCACGGCGGTCTGCGTCGTGTCGGGCGTCGTGCTGACGTGGCAGGGCGCGTTCGGAACTGCGATCTCGTACGCGTGGCGCACGGCGCACATCCTCTCGACGTGGGGCGCTCTCGCGCTCGTCGTCCCGCACGTCGGCACGCTGGTGCTTCGCGAATTGCGTCGCCGCGAGGACCTCGCTCCGGAAACGCGCGCGACGTGGCGCGCGCACCTCGGGATCGTCGCCGGCATCACCGTCGCCGGCATCGGCGTGACGGCGGCGCTGTGCGGGCTCGTCCGACCGGTCGAGTTCGTCAATGCGTTCCCCGCGGACTACGACCCCGAGATCGCGGCCGGCAAGGGACCGTTCGCTCCGAGCTTGGCGATGACGTCGACCGGCGGAGCCTTCGACTCGCGCTCGCTCTCCGACTCGAAGTCGTGCGGCGCCGCCGGTTGCCACGAGCAGATCTACGCCGAGTGGTTGCCGAGCGCGCACCGCTATGCGGCACTCGACCAGGTGTTCCAAGGCATCCAAGGTCTGATGGCATCGCAGAACGGGCCGGTGTCGACGCGCTACTGCGCGGGTTGCCACGATCCGATCTCGCTCTTCTCGGGCACCAAGTTCGTCGGCGTCGAGAACCTGACCGGGCTCGCCGGCTACCAGGAAGGTGTATCGTGCCTCGCGTGTCACGCGATTCAGCAGACCGACGTCAAGGGCAACGCCAACTACGTGGTCGCGCAACCGGAACGCTACGTGTGGGAGCTGCGCGACGGCGCGTTCGCCAAGTTCTGCGCCGACTTCCTGATCCGCACCTATCCCGAGCGGCACGTGGAGACGCTTTCGCGCCGCATGTTCAAGACGCCGGAGTTCTGCGCCGCTTGCCACAAGCAGTTCATCGACGAGACCGTCAACAAGGTCGGCTGGGTGCAGCTCCAGAACCAGTACGACAACTGGAAGGCGAGCCGCTGGAACCACACCGGTGATCCGAGCAAGACGCTGGAGTGCCGCGAGTGCCACATGCCGCTGATCGAATCGAGCGATCCGGCGGCGGGCGACGCGCTCGACTTCAACCGCGTCGCGAGCGACGGCAAGCACCGCAGCCACCGCTTCCTCGGCGCCAATCAGTTCATCCCGGTGCAGCAGGACCTGCCGGGCGGCAAGGAGCACGCGGAGCTGGTCGAACGCTGGCTGCGCGGCGAGCTCGAGATTCCGGAGATTGCGGACCGTTGGTCCGAGGGCCCGGCCGTGCCGATCGAGCTCGAAGCCCCGCCGACCGCACGCGCCGGCGACACGATCGCGCTGCGCGTGCGGCTCTTGAACAACAAGGTCGGCCACGACTTCCCGACGGGACCGCTCGACATCATCCAAGCCTGGGTGGAGCTCGTCGTGAAGGACGAGTCCGGCAACGTCGTGCTGCACAGCGGCGAGCGCGACGCCGACCACTTCATCGAGACCGGCACGTTCATGTTCAAGGCCGAGCCGGTCGACCGCTACGGCAACCTGATCGACCGCCACAACCTCTGGGAGATGGTCGGCGTGCGCTTCAAGCGCTCGCTGTTCCCCGGCGCCGAGGACGTCGCGAGCTACGAGGTCGCGTGTCCGTCGTCGGCCGGCGAGCGGGTGCCCGATCTGCCGGCGACCAGCGACCACGAGCTCGCCGTGCCGAGCACGAGTCGCGAGCTCGTGATCGAAGCACGCTTGAACTACCGCAAGGTCGACCAGTACCTGATCCGCTACGCGTTCGGCGCCGGTGCGAAGATCACGGCGCCGGTCACCGAGGTCGCGCGCGCGACCGCGCGCGTGCGCCTCGAGCCGGCGCTCGCGAGCGCCGGCGGCGAGCAAGGAGGCCTTTGAGATGGCGCGGCTCGCGCGGCGCCACCGGTGGCGTTGGGTGCTCGTGGCAGCGCTCGCCGTCGGCGGCGCGGCGACGTGGCTCGCGTTTCGCGGCCGCGAAGCCAAGTACGTCGGCGGCGAAGGCGAGGAAGGCTTGGTCGACACGCTCGGCCGCGAGCTGCCGGCGGATCGACCGTCGGTCCGCTTCGTCGACGCGACCGCGGACGCGGGCCTCGCGTTCCGGCACTTCCCTTCGACGCGCACCAACCGCCTGCCGGAGGACATGGGCTCCGGCGTCGCGCTCGGCGACGTCGACGGCGACGGTTGGACCGACGTGTTCTTGGTCAACACCGCGCGCGCGTTCGACGAGCCCGCGTCGCTCTCCGCGCCGGAGCGCCGCTGCGCGCTCTTCCACAACCAGGGCGACGGTCGCTTCGTCGACATCTCGCGCGCGTCGGGCGCGGACCTCGAGCTCTCGGGGCTGGGTGCGGCGTTCCTCGACGCGGACTCCGACGGCGACCTCGACTTGCTGGTGACGAGTTACGGGGCGCTGGCGTACCTCGAGAACGACGGCGCGGGGAGCTTCCGCGACCGGACTGCCGAGGTCGGACTGTCCGGGCTCACCGGCTTCTGGACCGGCCTCGCAGTCGGCGACTACGACCGCGACGGACGAGTCGACGCGTACGTCTGCGGCTACGTGCGCTACTCCGACGACGTCGGCGCGTCGAGCGGCCTGGCGCGGCAATTCGGCCTGAGCGTCCCCGCGCGGCTCAACCCATCGACGTTCGCACCGGAGCGCAACCTGCTGCTCCACAACCTCGGCGACCGCTTCGAGGAGTGCGCCGACCGCGCGTCGGTCTCCGATCGCGATGGCCGCAGCCTCGGCGCGGTGTTCGCGGACCTCAGCGGCGACGGCTGGCTCGACCTCTACGTCGCGAACGACGTCAGCGCGAGCGTCCTCTTCGTCAACCGACGCGACGGCACGTTCGAGGATCGCTCGACCGAAGCGATGGTCTCCGAGTACCGCGGCGCGATGGGCCTCGCCGTCGGGGACTTCGACGGCGACCTCGATCCGGACTTCACGATCACGCACTGGCTCGGGCAGGAGAATGCGCTGTTCGTCAACCACTCGCGGCCGCCGACCGACGCGCAACCGTTCGGCCAACCGATGTTCCTCGATTCCGCCGACCGCTTCGGGCTCGGCGCGTCGACGCTGCGGGACGTCGGTTGGGCGACGCGCTT
Source organism: Planctomycetota bacterium (assembly GCA_020847695.1). Taxonomy (GTDB): domain Bacteria; phylum Planctomycetota; class UBA1135; order UBA1135; genus JACRIN01. The sequence continues at coordinate 2,168 of JADLBP010000257.1, read as the reverse complement.
CTTCGACTTCGACAACGACGGGCACCGGGACCTGTTCGTCGTCAATGGCAGCACGCTGCCGCTCGCGGACGCTCCGACGCGGCTCGCGCCGCAGAAGAGCCAGCTCTTTTGGAACGGCGGCGGCAAACGCGGCTTCTTCTCGCTCGGCGCGGTCGCGGGCGAGTTCTTCGGCGAGGAGCACGTCGGCCGCGGCGGCGCGACGTTCGACTTCGACCTCGACGGCGACGAGGACCTGCTGATCACCGTGCACGGCGATCGTCCGCGGCTGCTCCGGAACGACGGCGGCGACGCGCGCGGCAGTGTGCTCCTGCGCCTGCGTCAACCTGCAGGCGATCGCTTCGCGCTCGGCAGCGCCGTGCGCGTCGAAGCGGGTGGTCGCACCTCGCGCGACTGGACCGACACGCAGGGCTCGTACCTGTCGCAGCACGCCGTCGGCGAAGTCGCATTCGGCCTGGGAACCGCGCCGAGCGCCGAACGCATCGCCGTGACGTGGCCCGACGGCGTCGAGGAGGAGCTGCGCGACGTGCCGGCAGGCTCGCTGGTCGAGTGGGAGCGCGGCAGCGCGCCGCGCGTCGAGCCTTTGCCCGGTCGCGCGCGCCGCGCCGAGCCCAGGACGGCGGACGCCAAGCGCCGCTTCTTCGCACTGCTCGACGACGCTTCGAAACAGCGACTCGCCGGCGACTTCGAGACGGCGCTCGCGAGCTACGCGCGCGCGCTCGAGCTCTGGCCGGGGCACGCCGATGCCCTCTACTACTCGGGTCACTGCCTCTCCGAGCTCGGCCGCGACGCCGAGTCGCTCGCGACGTTCGAGCGCATGGCCCGCATCCATCCCAGTGAGAGCCGCGCGTGGATGCAAATCGGCGTCGCGCACTTGGCGCGCGATCCCGCGGATCCCAGGACGCTCGACCTCGGCGAGCGCGCGTTCGAGCGCGCCCATCGCATCAACGGCGAGGAGAGTCTGCCGGTCGTTCGCTTGGGCGTCGTCGCGCTGCTCCGCGGCGAGCTCGAGCGCGCCGACGACCTGCTCGCGCGCGCGACCGTGCTCAACGCGCAATCCGTGGAAGCACGCTACTTCCAGGGCCGCGTCGCCTGGTTGCGCGGCGACCGGGCGACGGCGTCGGAGAGGCTGACGGAGGCCCGCGAGTTGGCGGGCAAGGTGGCGAGCACGGCCCAGGCGAAGCTCGAGGAGGGCGGTACACACTCGGGCAGAGCGTTGACCTCGGAACGGCGGCGCGCGGACTCGATCCTGTGGCGCTGGCAGACGGTGCTCGCCCGTGACGGCGATCCGGAGCGCGAGTACGGAACGGTGAACGAAGCGAGCGGCGGTACGACCGCGCGCTGACCGACGCTAGGATCTGCCGCTCGGGGCTCCGGAGCGAGACCGCGCTCTCGTCGCGCACTTCACGGACTCCTCGTCCCCCGCCCAGCTTCCCCCGTGCACACGCTTCACTACGTCTCCCTCGCACTCGTCCTCGCCTCCGCCTGCAAGACCGCGGAATTCGTCCCCGACGCCTCGCGCAAGAGCCGTAGCTTCGAGCTTCTCTACGCCGCGACGCTCGACGAGGTGCCCGCCGGCGCGAAGGAAGTCCGGATGTGGCTGCCGCTCGCGACGACGACGACCGATCAGCTCGTCGACGACGTGCGGATCACGTGTGAGTGGCCGTACGAGATCCACGAGCTCGGCGGAGGGACCGGCAAGGTCCTGTGCGTCACCTCGCCGGGCAAGCCGATTCGAGTCGAGACGCGCGCGGCGGTGACGCGCTACGAAACGACCGGCGGCGGCAACGCGTCGCGCGAGGAGCTCGCCGAAGCGCTCGGCGCTGACGCGCTGATCCCGCTCGACGGCAAGGTCGCGTCGATCGCGGCGGGCATGGAGCTCTCGAGCGACACGCGCAAGGCCGCGATGGCGCTCTATCGCCACACGCTCGAGCGCATGCGCTACGACAAGCCCGAAGGCCAACCGTGGGGCCGCGGCGACGCGGAGTGGGCGTGCGACGCGCGCTTCGGCAATTGCACCGACTTCCACAGCTACTTCATGGGCCTCGCGCGCACGAAGGGCATCCCGGCGCGCTTCGAGATGGGCTTCTCCGTGCCGACCGGCGCCGAGCAAGTGCTCCCGATCAAGGGCTACCACTGCTGGGCGTTCTTCTGGCAGGACGGCGCGGGCT
>JADLBP010000256.1 GCA_020847695.1 Planctomycetota bacterium | reverse complement strand
GCCGACCGGCTGCTCGGACGCCTCGGGTTCAAGAAGACGACGCTCGACGACCTCGCGCGCGAATCCGGCGTCGGCCGGCGCACGATCTACCTCCACTTCGCGGGCAAGGAGGAGGTCGCGCTCGCATCGATCGACCGCGTCGTCGAGCGGCTCTGCGCTCGGCTCGACACGCTGGCCTCGAGCGACCGCCCCGCCGCCGAACGCCTGCGCGCGATGCTCGTCGAACGCGTGCTCTTCCGCGTCGATTCGGTCCGCGACTACTTCCACGGCCTCGACGAGCTCTTCGCGGTGCTCCGGCCGGTCTACATGGAGCGCCGCGAGCGCTACTTCGCCGCCGAGAGCGAGCTCTTCGCGCGGGTGCTGCGCGACGGCAAGAAGTCGGGCGAGCTCGCGGTGCGCGACCCGGCGACGCTCGCTCGCGCACTGCTGCAAGCGACCAACTCGCTTCTCCCCTATTCGCTCTCGCCGCGCGAGCTCGGGGCTCGCTCGGCGCTGCAACGCGACGTCGAAGCGCTCGCGGATTGCCTGCTCGACGGCGTGGTCGCGCGTCCGAAGGTCAGCGGCGTCGCGACCAAGCGCGCTCGAACCCTTTCCAAGAGGTGAAGTGATGATCGGTGCCCTGTTGCTCTTGTGCTTGCAGAACCTCCCGCTCGGCGCGCGTCCCGAGTCGAAGGACATGACGATCGACGCGAGCGTGCGCGCGGCGGTGATCGCCGAGGCCGCCAAGGACCTCGAAGAGAACTACGTGTTCCCCGACGTGGCGAAGCGGATGGCCGAGATGCTCGCCGAGAAGCAGAAGTCGAAAGCCTACGACCGGATCGAGAGCGCGAAGGCGTTCGCGAAGCAGCTCACCGACGACCTGCAAGCGATCTCGCACGACAAGCACCTGCGCGTGCGCTACGAGGAGACCGCGCAGCCGCCGGTCCCGACGGGAGAAGCGAACGAAGAGCGCGAGCCCAGCGCCGAGGAGCTCGCCGAGTTCCGCGCCGAAGCCGCGCGCAACAACTTCGGCTTCGTGAAGGTGGAACGGCTCGAGGGCAACGTCGGCTACGTCGACTTCCGCGAGTTCGTGCCCGCGGTGATCGCGAGGGAGAAGGCGACGCAGGTGATGGGCTTCCTCGCCGATACCGATGCGCTCATCTTCGACCTGCGCAAGAACGGCGGCGGTTCGCCGGATCAGATCGCGTGGATCTGCTCGTACCTCTTCGAAGGTCGCGTGCACTTGAACGACCTCTACTTCCGCCCGGGCGATCGCACCGAGGAGTTCTGGACCAACCCCGACGTGCCGGGCGCGAAGTACGTCGGCAAGGACGTGTACGTGCTGACCAGCGACTACACGTTCAGCGGCGCCGAAGAGTTCGCGTACAACCTGAAGACGCAGAAGCGCGCGACGCTGGTCGGCGAGACCACCGGCGGCGGCGCGAACCCCGGCGGCATGTCGCGCCTGCACGAGCACTTCTCGATGTTCTTGCCGATGGGGCGCGCGATCAATCCGATCACGAAGACCAACTGGGAGGGCGTCGGCGTCGAGCCCGACGTCGAAGTCGCGGCGGACAAGGCGCTGCTGAAGGCCCAGGTGCTCGCGCTCGAGAAGCTGATCGCCGCGCAGCCCGACGTGCTCCCGTTCGAGCGCAAGCAAGCGCTCGCCGCGCGCCAAGCCGAACTCGAAGGCAAGGTCGCGAAGCGCTGATTCACCCGCAAACCGGAGGCCCCGCGCAACCGTCGTTCCTAAAGGGAGGAGCGGCGCGGCTGCGCGGGGCCTTCTCTTCGGGCGCATGGCGCGCGGACGCCGCTGGACGAGGGTCGTCAGCGAGGCCCCGCGTCGCGAGAGCTTGAGCAGCACACGCTTGTGGTTCGAGCGCTACGATTCACCGCGTGGAGTCGATCTCAGTTGGGCTCGCCGAACGCGCGCAATCGCGACCGCGCATCGCTCTGGCGCTCGTCGTGAGCCTCCCGCTCGTGATCCTCGTCGGTCCGCGGGTGATGCTCGAGGCCGGCGACGCGTGGGCAGCGTGGACTTCGCCGGAGACCGAGTCCGGCGTCGCGCGGCTGCGAGTCGAGACTGCCGCGAGCGACTTCCGCGACGCATCGCTCGATGCGGCGATCGCCGACTTCGACGGAGACGGCACGAGGGACGAGCTCGAGCTACGCTACTACCCGCAACGCCGCCCGTACGCGGCGAGGGACACGTCGGGTCTGTTGCTGGTCACCTCCGGCGCGACCGGAGACGTGCTGCTCGGCCTCGCGATCCCCACCCCGATCGATCGAGCGCATTGGTGCGGCGACGTCGACGACAACGGCACGCAAGATGTGTACGTCGAGACGCCCGAACCGCGGGTGCTCGGTTTCGTCGGCGGGAGCTGAGCCCGATGGACCGGTAGCGCAGGGAGCCACGCGCGAACGAAGGGCGCTCGTCGTTCGATGCGCAATGCCGACGCCGCGGCCGCGAGGGCTCTCGCAAAGCGCGTGGCCTCCGCGCTTCCCCTCGGGTTCGCAGCCCGCGGCGGCCTCGTGGATGGCGTGACTGGGACCGACCGGCCGACGAACTGCGCGAGTCGGGTTCTGTCGCCCGCGGCACCTTGTCGAATCGAAACGTCGCCGGTACTTTTCCGCTGTGGGACGGGAGTCGGGCGGAAACCGCAATCGACGGGGATCCGGAGCTGGGGATGATCGTGATCCTCGCTTGGAGTTCCTGCGCGACGGTTCGCCCAGCGAGATCCTCGCGCGATTGGTCGAAGGTGATCCGTTTGCGATCGGCGCGCTATCGCAGCGAGCCTGCGCGGAACGAGGCCTTCTGCTGAATCGAGATCGCCTCGCGCTGCGCGGCATGTCGCGAATCGCATTCGAGGCTCGACGGCGCGACCCGGAGATCGGGCTCGACGCGTGGATCGGCGAGTGTGTCGCGCGTTCCGCCCGCGAGCTCGTCGAGGAGCAACTGGACGAAGAACGTGGGCGCGGGCGTCTCGAGGACTCGCCCGACGGCGATTACTACCACGCGCTCGGCGCACATCTGGGAATCGAGCCGGAGCTCGCGCGGACGACGTGCGCGCGGATCAACGGACTCGCGGAGCGCGAGCGACGTGTGTTCCACGCGCTCGTGATCGAGCGCGTTTCCCCCGAGGAATGCGCTCGGCGCGGTCTGGGCAGCGAGGACGCGGTGCTGGAATCGTTTCGCTCCGCTATCCTCTCGGTCACGCGTCTGTTCGACCAAATGAGCGGCAACGACTCCCCGTGGAAGGGGTGGCTATGACGACCCCGCCGACGCTCGACCCCGCAGTCGAAGAGGTCCTCGTCGACCTCGCCAAGGCAAAGGAGCGGACGCTCTTCACCTGCGATCCGGCGACGCTCGCGCGCAACCTCGGCGGCGCGAACGCCGTGATCAGCGCGAACGCGACGGGTTTGTTGCCGGTCGAGCGACACCTTCTCGCGACGATGCGCAATGAGGTGCTGGAGCTGCTGCTCTGCGCCGCGCGCGAAGCGTTGTTCGAGGCGGAGGCATCCAAGATCGTCGCGACTCGGCCGCGCGTACCCCACGCACGCTGGCTGCGATCCGTTGCTTTGGTATTGCACGACCATACGCAGTCGCCTGATTCCGGCGTCGCCGCGTTGAGAGCGTGGCAGGGAACTTCGGAGTTCACTCCGACCATGCTGGTTCGCGCGGTTGGCGCGGCCCGCGAGCTATCCGACTCTCCTCGCGTGCGAATCTACCTCGCGTGGGAACAGATGCATCGGCGCGCCTGGGGAGCGGCGCTCGTGAGTGTGGAGCAGCTCTTCTGCGGGGCGCTCTCTCCAGACGAACGACGCGCGACCCTCGAAGTCGCGTACATCTCGCTAGACGGGCTGGGACAGTACGACCGAGCGCTCCGAGCGTGCACGGGCGTGCTCACGCTGGCCGACACGCTCGAATCTGCTCGTCCAACTCGGGCGCTAGTGTTGAGCAACCAGCTCCTGTTTGCCCTGCTGGCCATGGACCGAACAGCAGCTCGGGCCGCGGCCCGGCAACTAAGCGAGCTGAACGATGCGGAATGCCGCATGGTGGCACGCACCTGCGCGACGATCGCTCGTCGAGGTCGTCACCACGCGACCACCGACGCCAGATTCGATCGGCGACTTGCGGAGTCGTTGGCGTCCGAGTTCGACGGCGCAGTGAAGGAGGTCTGCCTTGCGCTCACGTAGTTGGTTGGGAGTGATCGCGCTGGCGTTCGTCGTCGCACTGGCAGTGACGACACTAGCGGCTGCGGCGCCGCCACCGCTCGACGCGACTCCCGGCGGTGCAGGCTCCGGCCACGGATCGGGCTCAGGCCCGCCAACCAGTCGTCAGGTCAAGGTCCAGCCCTGATCGGATCGGGAGGCCGATGAAGCTGCAGAGACTCGTGCTCGGAGTCGGGCTCGTGCTCGTGCTCGCGGTGGCCTGGTGGTTGCGACCGATGGGTAGCGGAACCGACGGTGCGCCGGTCGCATCGAGCGAGCCCCAAGCTACGGGTCCGTCGGAAAACGCGGGCGCCGCGGCGTCCGCTGCGAGCCAGCCGACGGACGCAACGCCGACGAGCACGGTCGACTCCGCGAAGCAGCCGATCGCGCCGAGGTTCCGGATCCAGGTCCTCGATGCGCAGCACGCACCGGTCGAGGGCGCGGAACTCTCGCTGACGCCGCTGTCGGTCGTCGAACTAGGGCTCGTGGTCGACTCCGAAGCCGCGGAACGCGTCCGAGCTGCGAGCGTCGACGCGCGGAGCGACGCCACCGGCTGGGCGACGTTCGCGCTCCCTCCGGACTTCCTAGGCACGAGCGGAAAGCTCGCACTCTGGACGACCGCGCCAGGATTCCTGGCGGAGGTTCGCCTGCTCGCTTCGCTCGAAGCTCTCTCGAGCGAACGTCCGATCGAATTGCACGCGGGTGCTCCAACCGAGCTGCGCGTGGGTTCCGCCGATGGCGGCCGTGTCGCCGACGCCAAGGTGCATGTCACCGGCTGGGTTCCAGCGCACGTCGCACCGACGCTGAGTTCCGAAGAGTTCGCCGCGCGCCGTGCGTTTGGGCGCACCCTCGCGATGCACGATGGAGCCTCGCGAGCGTCGTTCTCCACCGACTTCACCGTCGCGGCGGTGGCGAGCGACGATGGTTGGCGTTCCTCGCGACGCGTCGGGGCGCTGAACGGTCGGATCGCGTTCACGCTCCATCCGACGTTCACACTCTCCGGCCGGTGCAGAGTCGCACCCGGCGCCGCCCTGCCGAAGCCGGCCACCGTGCAGGTAGGAACCGTGACCGCGGATCTGTTCGACTGGACAGCCGCGGTATCGACGCGCATCGACGGCACGTTCGGGCCGAGCGAGTGTCCGCTCGTCCCCGGGTCGACCTACGGCTTCATGCTCCAGCTGTCGGATGCGCGGAGCGAAGTCGTGCACCGCCCCGCACCCCAACGCGGCGAAAAGGTCGAGATCGAGTTCGCGCCGGAGGCCGGAGATGCCTGCACGGTCGCAGTGCTGGGCACGGACGGCGAGCCCGTCCAGAACGTCGCGATCACGTGCTACTGGGACGGAGGAGTGAATGCGTTCGAGACGCACTCCGCGCCCGCGTTGACCGATGAGCTCGGGATCGCCGTCGTCCACATCCTCCGCACGGGCAGCATTTGGTTCCGAGCGGAGAAGCCCGGCTATGCGGTGACGCGAGTCGGCCCCGTCCTGCTCACCGAGGACTCCGACCGCCACGTCGAGATCGTGCTGCGCGAGGGCGGCACGCTCGAAGGTCGAGTCACCAGCAACGGCCAGCCGGTCGAGGACTTCGAGATCACGTACTGGCCGGGCTCCGATCCCGACCAGATGCGCATCGTGGAATTCGCGGGACGTACGGATGGGAGCTTCTCCATCGAGGGCGTCTTCGCGATCGCTCAGAACGTGTTCGCGCGCTCGAAGACGCTGCCGCGCAGCGAGATCCGCTCCGTGCCGTTCGTCGGCGGCAAGGCCGGGCCGGTCGAGCTGGAGCTCTCGGAATCGCTCTCCGCGTTCGGAACCGTCGTCGATGCCGAGTCGCGCCGGCCAATCGAAGGCGCGAGCGTCACCGTCTGGGCCGCGTGGCAAGCGATGATCATCTCGCAACAGGGCGACGAAGCGCGCACCGATGCGAGTGGTCGCTTCGAGCTCGCCGGCCTCCGCGCCGGGCGGAATCCGCTCTGGGTCCAGGCATCCGGCTATCACTGGGCGCAGCCGCACGTCGACGCCACGCCCGGCGCGCCGACGGATCTCGGCACGATTCCGCTGCAGCGCGGCTTCCCCATCGACTTCGCGCTGGTCGCGGACGAGCCGATGGATTGGACGAAGTTCGCGCTCGAGACGCGCTTCCAAGTGATCACGCCGACGACGCCGTTCGACGCGTCCGGCACGTTCCGGATCGAGGACTGCACGCGCGCGCCGATCCTCTTCGTCGTCACGTACCCCGATGACACCACCGCGACGATGCGCGTCAACGTGCGGGGGCCTGAGTTGAATCGTTTCGAGCACCGAGTGCCCAACGACACGACGCTGATGCTCGAGGTGAGCGATGGAACGGCCTGCCCCGTGCCTCCGGTGCTCGACGGCTTCCTCGCCTACGCGCGCCCCGACGGCGTGATCGTCGAGCGCTTCTTCTCGGTGAGGGATGGCCGCGGCACCGTCGCGAACCTGCCGACCGGAACCGCGATGCTCACGCTCTTCAGTCCCTCGGGGGGAGTGCTTCGCCGACGAGTCGTGTTGGGGCCGAAGACCGAGACGCGCATCGAGGCGCCGCTGACGTGCAAGCAACGCACGCTGCGCTTCGTCGAGCACGACGGCTCGCCTCGCGTCTCGGTCGCCGTCAACGTCTCGTGCGTCGACGAAGAGCCGCGCGTGCTCCAGTGGGCGACGACCGACGATCAGGGGCGAATCACGATCCCAGATCCCGAGTGCGGCCGCGTCGCGATCGCGGTGCTGGGCGTCAACTGGAAGCTCGGGCTCGTCGTCGATCTGCTCGATGTCGAAGAGCAGGTGGTCGACCTCGGCGCCGACGCGACGCTCGCCGTGCGCCTGGTAGACGGCGAGGATCGACTCGGGGGCCGCGTGGTGTGCGCCACGGATCCGATCACCGACATGATGTTGCTCGACGTGATCTCGGATCCGCACGGCGTCGCGCGCTGGGAAGGGCTGTATCCGACCGAATATTTGGTCCGCGTGTTCGGCCAGGGCCTCTGGCCGACGACGGCGACGCTCACGAGCCGTGCGCCGACCGATCCACCGCACGAGCTGCAGGTTCGGCGCGTGGGAGGCGTGACGGTCGAGGTGCGCGGTTCGTTGGGCGAGCCGATCGCCGGCGCGGAGCTCGAGCTCGTGTCGACGGAGTTCGGCACTTCGCTTTCGCAGTGGATCGAGTCGGGCGAGCTGCCTGCGAGCACACCGCGCACCACGACGACCGACGGGCGCCTCTCGCTGAGCGGTCTGCCGCGCGGTGGCTACACGTGGACCGTGACGCGGCCCGACGGCGGCTCGCAGAGCGGGGTGGTCGAGATCGCGCCGGCGACCGCGACGAAGGTCGACGTCGCGTTCGCGAACTGAAACGAGACGGACAGGCGTACGAAGCGACGTCCGGGACCGATCGCCGACGCGGAACGACGCGTCATCGTGGACCTTCGCTCGGCGCGACGACGATCGATAGACGCCACAGCGGCTCGGGCCACTTACTGAGATCGCTCGAGATGCAGTCGATCAGCTCGCGCAGTTCTGCTTGTTCCTCGCGATTGATCTGACGCGTTCGATGCACGTCGGGGGTGAGTTTCCGCTCCGCGAACTTCGCCGAGCCGTCGCCGTTCCAGGAGTACAGCCAGACGTCGTGACGCGAGCCGTCGATCGACAGATACGAACCGCCGTTCGCGGTGGAGCGCCGGTCGAGCGCGACACCGGTGGTCGGACGATTCGCGGGCTCGAGCGCCACGCTCCACTCCTGCGGCGCGCCGAGCGACGAGGGGCTCGCCGTCAGCACCCACGTCGCGCGGCCGACGAGTTCGGCGGCGATCAGCGCGTCCTGGTTCGCCGGCAGCACGAAGCTCGCCGAGATCAAAACGCGTCCGTCGTCCGGACCGGGTCGCTTGTTGCCGTGGACACGAACACGCGCGTCCCAAAGGACCACCGTGACCGTCGCAGGCATCGGCGACCGCAGGCTCCATGCGAAGACCGGCTCGCGATCCGCCGCGATCGGTCGGCGCTCGCGGTACACGAGATCCGGATCGAGCGACAGGAGCGCAGCCCGCCGCGAGCCGGACTCTGCGAGAGCGACTGGCTCGGTCGCGCGCGACACGGCTGACGGGTCGGTCGGTGTCGCGCATTCCGGTTCCGTCGCCGGCTCGCGTGGACCGTGGCATGCGCTGGCAACCAGCATCCACACCACAAGCCAAGTCCGCTCCCTCATTGCGCCAAGCATAACAGCGACACCACGCCCCACCGCGGATCGGCACGTACGCGCGTCGGCGGTTGCCCGCTCGTGTGATGTTCGCTGCAATGAACGCATGACGCTGCGCGCGAGTTACTCGTACTTCCTCCGCAACGAAGCGCTGGCTCCGAATCAGGCGCTCGAGGTGCGCGACAAGTTCTCCGGCGAGGTCGCGACGCGCGTCGCGCTCGCCGACCGCGCGACGGTCGAGCGCGCGATCGGTCTCGCGCACGACGCGGCGCCCGCCATGCGCGCGCTCGCGGGGTTCGATCGGCAGGCGATCCTCGAGCACTGCGTCGCGCGCTTCAAGGAGCGCGCGGAGGAGCTCGCGCTCGTGCTCGCGATCGAAGTCGGCAAGCCGATCAAGGACGCTCGCGGTGAAGTGGCGCGGCTCGTCGACACCTTCAAGCTCGCGGCGGAGGAGAGCGTGCGCATCGACGGCGAGATCCTGCCGCTCGATCGCACCGCGCGCGGCAAGGGCTACACCGGCTTCGTCAAGCGCGTCCCGATCGGACCGATCGCCGCGATCACGCCGTTCAACTTCCCGCTCAACCTCGGCGCGCACAAGGTCGCACCCGCTATCGCGATCGGCTGCCCGTTCGTGTGGAAGCCCGCGAGCGCGACGCCGGTCAGCGCGCTGCTGGTCGGCGAGATCCTCGCCGAGACCCAGCTCCCCCGCGGCGCCTTCTCGATCCTCCCCTGCCGCGCGGCCGACGCGGAGCCCTTGATCGTCGACGAGCGCATCAAGCTCGTCAGCTTCACCGGTTCGCCTGAAGTCGGTTGGGAGCTCAAGCGCAAGGCTGGCAAGAAGCGCGTCTCGCTCGAGCTCGGCGGCAACGCGGCCTGCATCGTCTGCGCGGACGCGGACCTCGACGACGCGGTCGAGCGCATCGTCTTCGGCGCGTTCTATCAGTCGGGCCAGAGCTGCGTCAGCGTCCAACGGATCCTCGTCGAGGCGCCGGTCCTCGACGCGCTGCGCGCCAAGTTGGTCGCGCGCACTCGCGAGCTCGTCAGCGGCGATCCGACGGACGAGCGCACCTTCGTCGGGCCGTTGATCACCGAGGCCGACGCCGTGCGGCTCGAGGCGTGGATCGCGAGCGCGCGTCGCCGCGGCGCGAAGCTCCTCTGCGGCGGCGAGCGGCGCGGCGCGCTGCTCGACGCGACGCTGCTCGAAGGCGTGCCGCACGACGAGCCGCTCTGCGCAGCCGAGGCGTTCGGTCCGATCGCGGTGCTCGAGCCGTTCGCGACCTTCGACGACGCGCTGCGGCTCGCGAACGCATCGCGTTTCGGGCTGCAGGCCGGTGTCTTCACCCGCGATCTCGAGCGCGCGCATCGCGCGTGGGACGAGCTCGAGGTCGGCGGCGTGATCGTCAACGACGTGCCGTCGTGGCGCGCCGACGCGATGCCGTACGGCGGCGTCAAGGACTCGGGCTTCGGTCGCGAGGGCGTGCGCTACGCGCTCGAGGAGATGAGCGAGCCGCGCTTGATGGTCGTGCGGCGCGCGTCGCGACGCTGAGGCCTCGCCGCGGCGCGCGGATCCTCCCCCCCAAGGGCGTATCGGCGAATGGCGAGCACCGATTAGAGTGGAGTCCACGCGAACCGCTCGCACCGCTTCGCGTCGTTCGCTGTCGCCGCGACCGCCCTTCCCCGGTGCCACGCAGGAGATTCCAACATGGACGCTCGTACCTTCGTCGACGCTTCGGCCTTGCACCGGACTCCGTCCGCACGCGGTGCTCGCTTCCTCGCGGGCTCGGCGTGCGAGTCGCTGCGAGTGACTCGCGCCGGCGCTGCCACGCTCTTGATCGCCTCCGCCCTCTGCGCGCAATCCACGCAGCGCGAGTCCGTGAGTTCCACCGGCGCTCAGGCCAACGCCTGGAGCAGTGACGGGGCGCTGTCGAGCGACGGCCGCGTCGTGGCGTTTTCGAGCGCTGCGAGCAACCTGGTCGCGAACGACTCGAACGGCCACTCCGATGTCTTCGTGCACGATCGCGCAACGGGCACGACCTCGCGCGTCAGCGTCGCGAGTGATGGTTCGCAGGGCAACAACGTGAGCAGCTGGGTGCAGCTTTCCGGGGATGCCCGTCTCGTAGTGTTCCAGAGCACTGCCACGAACTTGGTGCCCAACGACCACAACGGCGCGGACGACGTGTTCGTGCACGATCGCCAAACGGGCCAGACGACGAGGGTCAGCGTGGACAGCGCGGGAGCGGAGGGTGATTTCGGCGGCGGGAGCTTCGGTCACACGCCGTTGGACATCTCCGCCGACGGTCGATTCGTCGCCTTCCAGAGCGTGTCGACCAACTTGGTGGTGAACGACACGAATGCAGTCGACGACATCTTCGTCCGTGACCTGCAACTCGGAGTCACGACGCGCGTGAGCGTCAGCTCTGCGGGCGTCGCAGGCAACGACCAAAGTCGCTATCCGAGCATCTCCGCAGACGGCCGGTGGATCGCTTTCGACAGCGTCGCCGCCAACTTCGTGAACGGCGACACGAACGGCACGTTCGACGTCTTCGTCCACGACCGACTGACCGGTCAAACCGTGCTCGCCAGCGCCAGCGAACTCGGCGTGATCGGCAACGGGACCAGCTACTACCCCGAGCTCTCCGCCGACGGCTCGTACGTCGCGTTCAACAGTTGGGCGAGCAATCTGGTGCCCAACGACGCCAACGGCTGGTACGACGCGTTCCGCCGCGAATTGACCACGGGGCGGATCAAGTTGGTCAGTTTGAGCTCGTTCGGCGGTCAGGGCGACGGAGGCAGTTCGGTCGGCGGAATGTCCGCCGACGGTCGCTACGTCGCGTTCACGAGCGTCGCATCGAATCTCGTGCCGGGCGACACGAACGGCAAGCAAGACAACTTCCTCCGTGACATGCAGCTTAGGACGACGGTGCGCGTCAGCGTCACGGCGAACGGCGGGCAAGGCAGCGACATCAGCTTCGCGCCCGCGATCTCCGACGACGGGCGTGTCTTCGCATCCGACTCGCTCGCGGCGCTGGTGCCGAACGACTCCAACGCGAGCGCGGACGTGTTCGTGCGCGAGCTCGCCGGCTGCGAGCCGACTGTAGCGAGCTACTGCACTGCGGGCACGTCGAGCCAAGGCTGCACGCCGACGCTTTCGGCGACCGGAACACCCGAGGCCGGCGCGAGCTCGGGCTTCACCGTCAGCGCGACGGGTGTCGACGGTCAGCGTAACGGACTCTGCTTCTACGGCGTCAGCGGTCCGATCGCCGCGCCGTTCGCGAACGGTGTGTTGTGCGTCAAGCCTCCGCTGCAGCGCATGAGCGTGCAGAACTCGGGCGGCACGGCCGGCGCGTGCGACGGGCAGATCGCGTTCGACTGGAACCAGTACGTCGCGAGCCATCCAATCGCCGTCGGAGCGCCGTTCGTCGGCGGTGAGACGGTGTGGATCCAAGCCTGGATCCGCGATCCGCAGACGCCGTTCGAGACGGCCCTGTCCGACGCGCTCTGGTTCCAGGTGTGTCCGTAGCGCACGAGCGCACCGTCCGGTCCGCGCCGTCGCGCGCGTGATCGGACGGCTGCGACGGCGAGATCGGAGCCGCACGAGCGGCCGGCCACTCGCCCAGCAGCGTCATCCGTGGCAAGCTCCGCGGATGCACCAAGGATCCAACGCACGTCGCGAACGATGAGCACGAAGCCCGTCCAGAACGGCGAGCCCCCCGCACCGCGCGCGCGTTGGCCGAAGCTCGCGCTGCTCGCCGTCGGTGCGCTCGCGTTGATCGCGACCGCGCTCGTCTTCTACTGGGACGCTCGAGGCAAAGACGGGCTCACCCGCGAGCTCGAGCTCTGGCGCGAAAGCGGCGATCCGTATCTGGAACTCGAGTCGCGGCCCGCGACGGCGCTGCCCGAGGAGTTCCAGCGCTGGTTCGACGCATTCGACCAACCGCCGTGCGACACCGCAAACGAGGGACTCGACGCAGCCGAGATCGCCGCGTTGCCCGCGTGCGCGCAGCCGTTCGCCGACGCCGGGATCGACGAATTCCAGTTCACGCGGTGCGCGTTCGACGAGCTGCGCGATCCGTCGTCCGCTTCGTCGCTCGACGCGTGCGAACGCGCATTGATCGAGGCGCACTGCGCGCGAGCTCTCGACTGCGCGGCGGGCGTCCGCGCGGCTCGCGAGCTCGCGGCGATCCCCGGGACCACGCTGCTTCGCGGCGGTCGCACCCTCGACGAGGTCCCGCTGTCACTCGAGCTGCGGACCATGGTGCGCGCAAGCGGCATTGCGCTCTGCGTGACCCGCTATCGGTTGCTGCACGGCGACTTTGACGAGGCGCTCGAGTTCTCTCGCGACGGCTTCGAGATCGCGCGCGTCGCCTCGGGCGCACCACTCTTGATCGGCCATCAGGAGTGGCTCCTCGCCGTGGACCGCGCGCTCGACGGCTTCCAGGAGCTGCTCCACGCGCTGCCCGCGGGCACCGATCTCACCTGGTTCGAGACCGAGCTCGCGCGCCTCGACGTGCGCGCGCAGCTCGCCGCGAGCGTGCGCAGCGAGCGACTCGCCGGCCGCCACACCCTCGAAGGACTGCGCAGACCGGAGCGCGGCGACGACCTCGACTTCCTGAGCCACGACAGGTCGCGATTCCTCGTGCTTCAGTTCCTGAGCCACTCCCAAGCGCTCTACCTCGGCGCGTACCGGCGCGCGATCGCGCACGTCGACTCGCCGACGTGGCGAGAGCCTCCGACGGAGCCGATCTACGTCCGAGCGAGCTGGCCGTTCGGCCGCTACACGGAGCTCGCCGCCGCGTTCATCCCACTGTTCGACCGCGAGATCGACCGCACGGTCCGCCTCGAGGCCCGGATCGAGCTCGCGCGCGCGGCGATCGTCAACCACCGCGACGGCACGGCGGCGGCGCGAGCGTGGCTCGCCGGTCGCACCGATCCGTTCAGCGGCAAGCCGCTGCGCTCGCGCGTCGATCCCGACGGCGTACTCGTGATGTGGTCGGTCGGCGCCGATCGCGTCGACGGCGGCGCGCCGCGCCGGCCGCCGGGCTGCGTCGATTGGCCCGAGCACGACCTCGACTGGCTCGCGAGCGAACGCTGAGGCGAGCGAGCGAACGCACGCGGTCCCGGGCCCTCGCCGCAGCGGTTCGACTGCGTGGCGGGACCGCGAGCACCCAGCTACGCTCGTCGCCATGAGCTCGCCGCGCTCGCTGACGTTCGGGCCCGCGCTGACCCTCTCGATGCTGCTGTTCGCCGGCGGCACGATCTTCGGCGTCGCCGTGCACGCGCGGTGGAGTCCGGACGCCGAGAGCGAGACGCGCGAACCGAGCTCCTCGCCGATCTCGCGGGACGAGTGGGAGTCGCTTTCCGCGTCGGTCGCGCGGCTCGAGGCCGCGTCGCGCGTCGGCGAGCTCGTCCCGCCGGACGCGCGCAACGAAGTCGGGCCGTCGCCGGTCTCCAGGGAAGCGCTCGCGGAGCTGACCAAGGAGGTCCGCGGCCTGCAGGCCTCGCTCGAGCGACTGCGCGGGCTCGCGGAACGATCGACCGGCGAGGCGAACGCCGCGTCGACGCCGCGCGCGATCCTCGACGCCGTCCCCGCGATCGATTGGCAAGCGGTCGACGCGCTGCGCGAGTGGCATCTGCGCGACGAGGACGCCGCGCTGCGCTCGATCCGGTTGTCGACGCCGGCGGAGATCGTGCGGCGCTTCGGCGAGCCGACCGAGGTCTATCGCTATCGCGAAGGAGTCGCGTTCGCCTACCTCCGCGAGGTCGAAGTCGGCGAAGAGCTGCCCGACCTGCGCGGCGTCCGGATCGCGTTCATCGACGGCTTCGTCCAAGCGCTTTGGAGCGAATGACGCGCCGCCGCGCTCACCGAGGCGAGGCTTCCCGCTTGAACACGGCGACGACGAAGCGCGTCGCGCCGTAGCCCTGGTTGGTGTCGAAGCAGCTGACGAGCTCCCAGCCTCGATCCCCCATCCTGGCGAGCGCGGCGTCGAACTCTTCCTTGTTCAGCTTGCCGCCGACGAATCCGCCGGGCTCGAAGAAGACCGTCTCGTACTCGAAGCGCTTCGCGATCATCCTGGAACTCCTTTCGTGCTCGGTGGAACGCACGACCGAGCTGGGACGAACAGCGTGCTCGTGCACCGAGCTGGAGCATCAGCGTGAGTTCCGCGCCGACGGCTGACGAGTGCGGTGTCCGGCGCTGCCGACGACGCTCCCGCACCGCGTCCGATCCGGTCACCGCGCCCTGACGCACCCCACGCGCTCGCCGTTCGCCAGACGTCCGATGCAACGATCGTTCGTTGCGAACCGCGATGGAGCCCGTCCCGCGCGTACGCCGGCGCGAGTTCGTTCGATCGAAGCCCGTGGGTCGCGGCGCGAGTTCACGCGCCCGTCGATGCCTCCCGACGCGGTCGTCTGCGCGTCCGTGACTACAATCCGGCGCATGGGTCGTGTGAGCTCCCGTCGCTGGTTCGTCGCGCTCGCGTTGCTCGCGCTCGGCGCGGCGGTCGCTTGGGAGCTCGCGACCCGGGAGTCGCCGGCCCCGCCCGCGGCTCGGTCTGGGACTCCGGAGCGAGACGCGCGGACCGCGCACGAGCTCGAAGCCTCGGACCACGCGGTCGTGGCTCGCGCCGAAGTCGCTTCGAGCGAACTCGCCGCCTCGCCGCCGACCGCAACTGCACCTTTCATCGCATCGGACCGCGTCGAGCTGCACGGCCGCTTGCTCGAAGCCGAGGCTCGAACGCCGGTCGCCGGCGCGACGCTGCGTTTCGGCTTGGCGCGGGACCGCGACGGCGGTCCGTCGGTCGCGAGCACCGACGAGACCGGACGCTTCAAGCTCGCGCTCGCCGCGACGGAAGTCGGCGTGTGCGTGCACGCGGAAGCCAAGGTCGATGACATCCCGATCTTCGCGGGCCTCGTGCGCCTCGAGCCCGAGCTGGTGCTGCTCGCGCGCGCGCGCCTCTCGCTGCGCGGCATCGTCGAGGGTCCGTGCGCGCCCTACTGGATCGCGTTCGGCGCCGGACGCGGCGGCGCGGTCTCCGTCGAGCTGTGGTCGGGCGCGACGACGACCGGCGCGGACGGGCGGTTCGAGTTCGTCGCTGCGGTCGATCGCGTGCCGGCAACGTTCGAGCTCCACCTCGCGTGCCGCGACGCGTTCGTCGCGCGCCGCATCGTGCCGACCAGCGAGCTCGTCTCGGTCGACGGCGCGCGCATCACGCTCGCTCTCGACGAGGTCGCCCTGACCGTGCTCGACATCGAAGGCAGCACGGTCGGCGGCGCGGAGATCCAACTGGCGTCCAGCACGGCGAGCGAGGACGACCGGCCCGTCGTGCTGAAGACCGACCGCGATGGTCGAGCGCGCGGCGTCGTTCCGGAGGGCGAGCTCGAGCTCTGCGTCGGCGCTCCCGGTTTCGTCGCTCACGTCGAACGCATCACGCCGCCGCATGGCGCGCGGACGGTGCGACTGCGTCGCTTCGCCGAGCGCGACGTCGTCCGCGGCTCGGTCGAGCTCGACGACGGCACGCCGGTCGCTTCCGCGTTCGTTTCGGCGCGACCGCGCGACGTCGCGAGCTCCGTCGCGGTGCCGGCGATCGTCGGGATTCGCACCGACGAGCGAGGGAGCTTCGAGCTGCGCGTCGGTTGCGACGGCCCACTGCTGCTCCACGCGTTCCACCGCGACCTCGGGGCGTCGGATGACGTCGAGTACGAGCCCGACGGCGAGCCGATCACGCTGCGAATCGTGCCGCACGGCGCGATCGAGATCCGCGTCGACACGCGCGACCTCCACGGCCCGTTCGCGAGCGGCGCGATCGAATGCGTGCTCACGGACGCGAACGGAACGGCGATCGACTGGACTCACGGATGGTCGCTGCCGCTCGAGTTCTCGCAGGTGCCTCCGGGCGACTACCGTGTGACGCTCTTCGTGCGCGCGCTCGACGCGGTCGGCAGCGCAGAGCTGCGGCACATGAGCGTCGACCCGACGCGCGTCGTCGTGCCGCTGGCCGCGGCGGCGTGGGCGAGCGGATGGCTCCGTCGAAGCGATGGCTCGCCGCTCTCCGGCGCGCGACTGGTCGTCGAGCCCAGCGCGTTCGGCGAGCGGCTCGCGGCGACTTCGGCCGTCGACGGCTCGTTCCGGCTGCTGCTCGACGCCACCCCGAACGCGACGCTCTCGGTTCGCGTCGGCGAGCGCGAGCTCGGTCGCTTCCCGCTGCACGCGGGCGATGTCGGCGCTCTCGAGTGCGCGAGCGAGCGCTGAGCTCAGCGCGCCGCGAACGCGTTCATCTGGTGGTTGCGCGCGTGGTCGGTGTAGCTCGCCGGGTTCGTCATGCCGGTGGTGTGGCACCAGCCGGTCGTGTGGCCCATCGAGTGCGCGCCCGAGAGCTGTCCGCGGAACTGCTCGACCGTTCCGTCCTCCGGATCGGAGAGGAAGAGGCTCGCCAAGAAGTTGCAGGCCGAGCCGCTGTTCGACGTCGTCCAGTAATACACCTCAGCGCGCGCCCACGTCGGAATCCCGGCGAGCCACGTCGCGGAACCCGACGGCGTCATGTCGTTGTTGACGCCGCACGCGAACGAGCCGAGCGACGCGAGCGGCGTGCCTTGGTACGGCGTCGCGAGGCTCTGGATGCGCCGCGGTCCGAACGCGAAGTCGAGACCGCTGGTGTAGAAGGTCAGCAGGTGCAGCGCGGCGCAACCGCCCTGGCTGTGGCCGACGACGCCGAACGAGTCGTACGCCGCGCCGGTTTGCGCCAGGAGCTGTGCGAACTGGTCGTGCGTGCGGTTCTGGTTCGGATCGAGGAACTCGACTTTCGGCGCGGTGAAGTCGGCGGCGGGCCAGATCGAGCCGCCCGAGCAGTAGCCGTGCGTCAGGAGCAGCGCGCGGTTGGTCGAATGCGCACCGATCAAGTTCGCGGGGCCGGTCGGGGACGAGCTCGACACGATCGGGCCGGTCAGCATCGCCTTCGTGATCGAGCCGGTGCCCGCGCCGTGGACGCGCGGGAGCTCGCCGAGCTCGAGTGCGAGCACGTCGCGCCGATCGAGCACGACGAACGTGTCCGGATCCTGCACGCGCACTTCGCGCAGCTCGAACGGCGGCAACGCGCGCGCGAGCCCGAGCCAGCGCGCATCGAGGAACAGCGACAGCGCCGCGTGCGGGGCGCCGCTCGGCGTCACCATCCGCGAAAGCCAGCACACCGGCACCGGCGCGCCGTTCGCGTCGCTCCCCCACACTTCGGCGGAGAGCTGCACCTTCGTGGCCGGCCCGAGCAACGCCGCGCCTAGATCGAGGCGCAGCCGGATCGGATCGTGCACGCTCGCCGACACCGAACCGTCGAGCAACAGGCGGCGCTCGAGCACCGGGAACGAGAGCAGCGCGCTGCGGCGCACACGCGCGACCGCGGCGGTGCTCGCCGGAGCGTTCGGCGTGTCGCTGGGTGCTTCGCTCGCCGCGAGCTCGACGTGCGCGCGGACGTCGCCGGTGACGTTCGCGGGCACCCACGCGCCGAAGAGCCCGTCGCCGGCGGCGCCGTCCTCGTGCGCGCCGTCGTCGGCGAGCTCGACGCGCGCGGTCGAGCCCTGCGCCTCGAACAGCA
This sequence comes from Planctomycetota bacterium, assembly GCA_020847695.1. GTDB lineage: Bacteria > Planctomycetota > UBA1135 > UBA1135 > JACRIN01. The sequence continues at coordinate 3,197 of JADLBP010000256.1, read as the reverse complement.
CGCTGCCCGACGCATGCGCGAGCCGCGCGCCGCCGTCGCGCAGCTCGGCGAGCACGGCGAACGGCTCGTCGGAACCGGTCGCGAGCGTCGCGGCCGTCGAAACCCACGTCGCGAGCTCCGCGGAGCCCGCGGTGCGCACCACGCACAGCCCGCGCGACGGCTCGCGTTCGCTCGCGACCTCGAACCGCAGCGTCCACGCGCCGCGCGGTGCGCTCGCGAAGTCGCGGCGCTCGACGAGCCAGCCGGGGAGCACGTCCTCGAGCACCTGGCCGTTGCGCTCGCTCGCGCCGAGCATGGTCGAGAGATCGAGCTCGACGGCCTCCGGGAGCGAAGAACTCGCGTCGCGCAGCCCGACGCGCCACTCGCGCAAGTCCGGCGACGACCACGCGAGGCTCAGCGCGCCCGCGACCTCGACATCGAGCGGGACCTCGGCGCTCCACGCGCCGGACGCGTCGCGGACGAACGCGAGCTCGCGCACGAGCGCGCGCGAGCCCGTCTTCGCCGCCGACGGCTCGGGCAGGCGCACGATGCCACTGAGAATGTCCGAGGGGGGCGCGGCGACTTGCTTCACGGCGAGCTCGCCCGCGTTCGCGCTCGCGGCGAGCAGGATGCCGAGCGTCAGCCGTGCCGAGGTCCGTCGTGTCGTCATGGTGCACCTCCTCTTGGGGCGAACCATCGTATACGGAGCCAGGCTCCACCCCCGGGGAGTTTGCGCGGGGACACGGAGGGCTCCTCGTCGTCGGGCGAACTCCCGGGGGACGAGCCTGGCTCCGTACCCGTCAGCGCATCACCGCCATCGCATCGCCGACGCCGACCCGCGCGGCCGCGCCGGCGCGCGCGAGGGCCTCGCGCGGCGTGACGCGGCCGGCGAGCAGGTCGCCGTACGCGCGCAACACCTCGGCGGCTTCCGCGCGGCTCTCGCGCACGAACTCGACACGGAAACGGCGCACGCCGCGGGCGAGCAGCTCCGGCGCGAGCTCGGCCGAGCTCTGCACCTCCGCGTTGAAAACCGTGTTGCGGCAACCGACGTCGACGATCACCGGGTGCTCGCGGCCTTGCAGGTCGCGCAGCGCGACTCGCCGGTGCTCGCACGGCCGCCGGCAGGTGCGGAAGTCGCGGCCCTGCGAGAGCAGGTGCGCGTAGACGCAGTGCTCGGTGTGGAAGGTCGGGATGCGGTGCTGCAACGGGATCGTGAAGCGCGACGGATCCGACGCGGCGCAGAGCGCGAAGAGCTGCTCGCGATCGAGGTCGTGGGCCGGCGTCAGCGTGTCAAGCCCGCGAGCGAACAGCTCGCGCGCGGTCCGCGAGTTGGTGACGTTGAGAGAGAAGTCGCCGTGCAATAGCGGCCGGCCGTGCTCGCGCGCGTGCTCCTGGAAATGCACGAGCGCGCCCCAGTGCCGCACCAGCACCGCGTCGGGCGCGAGCGCGGCGAGCCGTTGGTCGTAGCCTTCCTCGCCGGGCTTCTGGACGCGCACGGTCGCGAGCGTGATGCGAAGCTTCGCCGCGCGCGCTCTCTCGACGGCGCGCGCGAGCCCGACGAGCTCCATCCAATCGAGCTCGACCTCGCGCAACCCCGCGTCGATCGCGGCTTCGAGCTGGGCGTCGTCGCGGCAGAGTGCGACGAGTACGGAGCCAGGCTCCACCCCCGCTCGCTCGCCCCGCAACGAAGCGGTCTCGGCTACAGCGATCGAGCGAGCGGGGGTGGAGCCTGGCTCCGTACCGCGTTCTATCTGCGGCAGAAGCTCCTCGACCAGCGCGCGCCGCAGCGCCTTGAGCTCCGACACCGGCAAGTGCAGCCCGCCGTGGAGCTTCGCGCGATCGAGGCGGCCGAGTCGGAACGGCGTGCCGCCGAAGCCCGCGAGCTTCTCGGCGAGCAAGCGCTCGTCGAGCCCGCGCCCCTGCGAACGCTCGAGCATCGACGTCGACGTCGCGCGCGCACGAGCGTGACGCGCGCGAGCCTCGACCTCGAGCGGCGCACCGAGCCCGCCGCGCACGACCAGGTCGACGGCGATCCGGCCGGTCGGCTCCGGCGCGGCGACCGCTCGCTCCGCCTCGCGCGCGAGCGCCGGATCCCCGCTGACCCACACGCGCATGCCGACCGCGACGCGCGCGAGGTCAGGACCGGGCACGCCGAAGCCGAGGCGCCAACCGCGCTCGACCGCGTCGACGCGGAAGATCGGGCCGCCGGGCTCGTTCGGGTTCTCGGGCTCGCCCGCGTCGAACACGACGCCGAGACCGGCGCGCGGCTCGAGCTCGGCCGCGCGAGGACCGTCGCTCGCATCGCTGGATCCGCCGAGCCCCTGCAGCGCGGCGGACGGCGCTCCCTGCGGCCCTTCGCTGCGAGCCTCCGCCGCGAGCGCGCCGGTCCACGGCCGACCGTCGTCGTCTCGCACGACGACGACGGTGTTCGCGCCGACGTGCGCGACGCGACCGAGGTAGACGCCGCGGTGCTTCGGGAAGCGGCCTTCGACCAGCGTCTGGTGATCCGACCCACCGAGGAAGCCGTCGCTGAACCCGCGGGTGTACGCGAGGCTCGTGCGCAGCAGGTGTACGGAGCCAGGCTCCACCCCCGCTCGTCCGCCCCACAGCGAAGCGTTCTCGACGTCGTCGGTGGAACGAGCGGGGGTGGAGCCTGGCTCCGTACTGCCGAGCCGATCGACGAACCGCCGGTACATCTCGGTCGCGGTCAGCACGTACTGCGCGTTCTTCTGCCGGCCCTCGATCTTCAGACCGTGCACGCCGATGTCGACGAGCTGCTCGACCGCGCGCAACCCCGCGAGGTCCTTCGGCGAGAGCAGGTACTTGACGTCGCCGAGCTCGCGCCGCTCGCCGTCGACCACCAGGTCGTACGGCAAGCGACACGACTGCGCGCACTCGCCGCGGTTCGCGGAGCGGCCGCTCCACGTCGCCGACGAGAGGCACTGACCGCTCCACGCGACGCAGAGCGCGCCGTGGATGAAGACCTCGAGCTCGAGCTCGGTGCCGCGCGCGAACGCGCGGATCTCCTCGACCGAGAGCTCGCGCGGAACGACGATCCGCGTGACGCCGAGGCTCGCCGCGAAGCGCGCCGCCTCGGGGCTCGAGATCGTCATCTGCGTGCTCGCGTGGACCTCGAGCGCCGGACACAGCTCGCGCGCGAGCAACGCGACCGCCGGATCCTGCACGATCAACGCGTCGACGCCGCACTCCGCCGCGCG
>JADLBP010000255.1 GCA_020847695.1 Planctomycetota bacterium | reverse complement strand
TGCGCTGCTCGGCGTGCGTGCAGATGTGCCCGACCGGCGTGCTCGAGTTCGGCGAGGTCGATCCGAAGAGCGGCTCGATCCTGCGCCGCGACAGCCTCGCCGCGTCGGCTACGCGCCTCGCCGAGCGTTGAGCCACCGCCGCACCACGGCGCGGCAACGCTCGGATGCGGTCGCGAGCGCGATCCCCCAGACGAGCGCGTTCACGAGCACCGACCCGAGGTACACCGCGACAGGGACGAACGGGAGGTACGCCTCCCAAGCGTCCGGCATCGCGTGCAAGCCGAGCCACGCGAGGCTGCTCGGCAATCCGAGGACGTACAGCGCGACGGTCAGTCTCGGCCCGAGCTCCGGATCCGTTTGCCAGAGGTTGGAGTCGATGTTCCCGTGGAAGTCGGCCCATTGCAGCCACACGCTTCCGAACACCAAGCCGTAGCCGAGCCCCCAACCGACGAACGCGAGACCGCTCGGCAGCGACCCAAGACGGACTCCTCGGCGTCGGGTCATCGGCTCCCGCGCCAAGCTAGCGGACTTCGATCGCAACGGTCGGCGAGCTCCACTTCCGGAGAGACTCGGAGCGGAAAGGCCGCGCAGCTCACCGCGCTCGCCCCGCGGGCCGATCGCGCGGGCAACGGCGCCGCGCCGCGCACTCGCGCCGGATTTCGCAGATCGGATGATCGAACTCGGCCTCGCGTTGCGTGCTTTCCTCCGAACGCTCGAACCCCACACGAGGAAACCATGCTCCAACCCATCGCACTGCAGCTTCTCACTCCCGTCGTCCTCAGCTTCTCGTCGGCCACGTCGGTCCAGAGTCCGACGCCCGCCAGCTCGACGTCGACGCAATCCACGGTCGTGCTCTACGACTTCTGGGTCCGCGCCCAGCCGACCTCGCCCGGCACGCCCCAGATCACGAACTCCCACATCACCGGCACGAGCATCGCCGGCGCCTTCCAGGGTAACGGCGCAGCGTTGGTCGGACTGAACGCCGACAAGGTCTCGAGCGGCACGCTCTCCGACACGCGCCTGTCGAGCAACGTCGCCCGGCTCGACAGCGCGCAGACCTTCACCGCGGTCAAGGACTTCGACGCCGCGCCCAACTTCGGTGCGGCCGGCGCGCCGTTCACGGTCAGCAGCAGCACGAAGGTCACGAAGCTCAACGCGGACCATCTCGACGGGCTCGACAGCTCGGCCTTCCTCCAAGGGCTCCCCAACCCGCTGGTGCAGATCAACGGCAACCCGGGAGGCACCGCGGTCTGGGGTGAGACGTCCGCTGCGAGCGGCACCGGCGTGACCGGCACGTCGAGCAGCACGAGCCAGTTCGGCGTCGGAGTCGGTGCGGCGAGCAACTACGGTCCCGGCATGCGCGCCATCTCCTACGGGGGCCCGTTTCCGGCGCTCGAGGCCTACGGCAATCTCGGCGGCAACGGCGTCACGGCCTACGGCGGGCTGTACGGCGTCGAAGCGCACTCGGGCGGCGACGGCTACTCCGGTGTCGCCGGCTACAACACGTCGAGCTCCGGCTCGGGCGTGATCGGAGAAGGCTTCGTCGGCGTCGAGGGCTACAACTTCGCCGACAACGGCGCGGGGCTGTACGGCTACGGCGGCGGAACCAACAGCTACGGCTTGCTGTCGGTCGGACGCGCGTACGTCGTCGGCGATCTCACGGTGACCGGCAGCAAGTTTGGTTACGTCGTCGACCTCGTGAAGAACGGCGACGTCGTCGCGTTCGAGCCCGGCGACGTGGTCGAGATCTTCGGCTACGAGCCTGCGATCGTCGGCGAGATCCCGGTGACGGTCGTGCGCCGAGCGACCAGCGCGCGCGCGTCCGCCGTGCTCGGTCCGATCGATTGTGCCGTCGCGATCGACCCGCTCGAGGAGCCGACGACGGCGCGCATGCCTCGAGGCGTCGGTCGGGATGCGGCAGGCGCGAACGTCGCGAGCGCGCGCTCGCCGCGGCGCGCGAGTGGTTCGATCGCGCCGGGCGACTACGGCAACGTCGTCACGCTCGGTGCGTTCCGCACGATTCGAGTCGACTCGAGCTTCGGCGCGATCCGCGCGGGAGACTTGCTCGTCGCCTCCGCGAATCCGGGCCACGCCATGTCGGCCGACGATCCGCGGGTCGGCACGGTGATCGGCAAGGCGCTCGCCGACTGGAGCGCCGGCGTCGGCGAGATCCCTGTGATGGTCAGCAGCCGCTGACCGCGCGCGGTCGACTCTCGGGGCCCTTCGGCGAACCACGCGCCGGACGGCCCGATTCGCGCCCCGACCGACCGTGTCTCCCTCGAACGGCTAGGATCCAACGATGCTTCGCGAGCATTGGCAACGCGCTCGCTCGATCCTCGATCGCGCACTCGAGCTCGACGCCGTGGAGCGGGCCGCGTTCGTCGCCGGCGAATGCGGCGAGGACATCGAGCTCCGGCGCGAAGTCGACGCGTTGCTCGAGCTCGAGCCGCGCGTCCGCTTCGAGCCGCCGACGCCCGCCGCGCTCGCGAGCGCGGCCCTGCGAGCTTTGCCGCCGAACCCCGCGCCGCGGCGCATCGGACCGTACGAGCTCGTCGAACCGATCGGCGCGGGAGGCATGGGCTCGGTCTGGCGCGCGCGCCGAGCGGAAGGCTTCGAGCAGGTCGTCGCGATCAAGCTGATCAAGCGCGGCATGGACACCGACGAGGTCTTGCGCCGTTTCGAGACCGAGCGCGCCGTGCTCGCGACGCTCCAGCACGACGGCATCGCGCGCCTGTTCGACGGCGGCGCGACGGACGACGGCGTCCCCTATCTCGTGATGGAGTTCGTGGACGGCACGCCGATCGACCGATTCTGCGCGGACCGCGAGCTCTCGGTGCGCGCGAAGGTCGAGCTCGTGCTCGCCGTCTGCGACGCCGTGCAGTTCGCGCACGAGCACCTCGTCGTGCACCGTGACCTCAAGCCTTCCAACATCCTGGTCACGCGAACCGGTGTGCCCAAGCTGCTCGACTTCGGCATCGCGAAAGTGCTCTCCGACACCGGCGCGGAGCACGCCGTCCAGAGGACCGACACCGGCCAGCGCGTCTTCACTCCGACCTACGCCAGCCCCGAGCAGTTGCGCGGTGAGGCGCTCGCGACGCAGAGCGACGTGTTCTCGCTCGGACTCGTCCTGTGGGAACTGCTGGTCGGTCGGCGCGCGTTCGACCGCGAGCGTCTGCCGGACAGCGAGCCGACGCGCGCGAGCTTGGCACTGGCGTCGACGTCCGGTTCTCGACGGGCCGCGCGCAAGCTCGCCGGCGACCTCGACACGATCCTGGCGCGCGCGTGCCACGCCGAACGCAGCCGTCGCTACGGCTCGATCGAGGCCTTCGCCGGCGACTTGCGCCTGTATCTCGCCGACCAGCCGGTGCGCGCACAGCCCGATTCGCTCGCCTACCGCGCATCGAAGTTCGCGCGCCGCAACAAGCTCGTCGTCGGTTCCTTCTCGGCGATCCTGATCGCGTTCGCCACCGCGGCCGGCGTCAGTTTGCGGATGGTCTGGCGCACCGACGACGCGCGGGAGCGAGAGCGCGAACAGCGCGAGATCGCGGAACGCCGCTTCGCCGAGACGCGCAAGCTGGCGACGACGTTCCTCTTCGAGGTGCACGACTCGATCCGGTACCTGCCCGGGGCGACCGAGGCACGCGCGACGTTGCTCTCGACCGCGCTCGACACGCTCGACCGGCTCACGAACGAACGCAGCGACCAGGCCGAGCTGAACCTGGAGCTCTTCGAGGCCTACACGCGGCTCGCGAGCATCTACAGTGACGCCTCGTCCGGCAGTCTCGAGGAGTTCGGCAACGCGCGCGACTCGCTCGAGAAGGCCCGCGCCCTCGCCGAGCGGTTCCCTGCGGACTCGGCCGAACGGAACCGACTCGTCGGCATCGTCGAGTACAAGCTCGGCGACCTCCATTTCGTGTTCAACGAGCGAACGCTCGCGGCGGAACACTTCGAGCGCGCGGCCGAGATCCTCGCTCGCGTGCCGCTCGCGGACCACAGCTTCAATTCGTGGGAGAACCTCGGCGCGGCGTATGCGCGCCTCGCGCAACTCGCTCGATTCGCGCATCAGCCGCTCGAAGCCGGCTGTTGGCTCGACCTCGCGGTCCTGCACCATCGGTCGCATCCGGTGCCGAACGACGAGAACGAGCTCTACCACTTGGCCGTGGTCCTCCAGGAACGAGGCTGCGTCAGCGACGACGCCGGCGACGGCGACGGAGCGGTTTCGGCGAAGCGCGCGGCGCTCGGGATCCTCGAGGATCAACTCGGGCGCCATCCCGAGATGCTGCCGTGCCGCAACAGCGTCGCGCTGGTCGCGGCTTCGCTCTCGAAGACGTTGGCTGCGCTCGGTCGCGCCGACGAAGCGCTGGAGTGCGCCGCGCGCGCCGCCGATCTCCAGCGCGTGAGCGCCTACCAGGATCCCGAGGACGCGACCGCCGCGCGGCTCCTGCAGAACAACTTGCAGCTCCTCGGCGTCGCCGAGCTCGAGCTCGAGCACTTCGAGCGTGCCGGCGTCACGTTCGCGGAGGCGGTCGCCGTCGGCGAACTGCGCACCGCACGCGATGCGACCGACTTCAGGCCGCTCTGGGATCTGAACAAGGCGCTCGTGATGCACGCGGCGAGCCTCGCGCGTCGCGAGCTCTGGTCGGAGAGCGCCGACGTCGCGAACGAGGCGCTGGCGACGGGCGACCGAGTGCTCGTGCTCGCAGGCCCGTCCTACGACGACGCCGTGGCGAGCTCCCGGCTCGAGTTCGCGGCGCATGCGGCCGGAGCGCTCGCGGCGGCGCGCGAGCCGGTCGACCCGCCGGCCGCGCGTCGCTTGCTCGCGCTCGCCGGGCGGATGGCGGGCTCCGCCAAGGACGGTCTCGAGCGGAGCGTGTCGACGACCGCGGCCCCGGCGACGCACCGAGTGCTCCTCGAGCGCGTCGGCGTGACCTGCGCTTCGATCGAGGAGCTCTCGCTCCGCTACGGCGTGCCGCAGGAGTGAGCGCGAGTCTCAGCCGCGCTCGAGTTCGCGCGCGAGGAAGAGCCGCGCGACTCGCCAACCGCGCACGATCGTCGGCTCGGAGACGTTCATGATCCGCGCGGTGTCCTCGATCGAAAGCCCGCCGAAGAAGCGCAACTCGACGAGCTGCGCGAGCTCCGGATCGACGCCGGCGAGCTTCTGGAGCGCCTCGTCGAGCGCGCAGAGCTCGACGTCCCGGCCCTCGACCAACGGCTCGACGTCCGAGAGCTCGATCCGCCGCGCCGCGCCTCCGCGCTTGTCGGCACCGCTTCGTCGCGCGTGGTCCACGAGCACGGAGCGCATCGCCTTCGCGGCGACCGACAGCACGTGCGACTTGCTGGTCCACGGCTGCGCGACGTCGGCCCCGAGCAGGCGCAGGCACACTTCGTTGACCAGCGCGGTCGGCTGGAGCGTGTGGGCCGCGCTGCCGCGCAGCGCGCGCGCGGCGAGCCCTTGTAGCTCTTCGTAGACGAGCGCGAGCAGCTCCGCCGAGGCCGGGGCGTCCCCCGCTGCGATGCGTGCGAGCACGCGCTGCGTGCGCTGAGTCGGGCCGGACGTCTCCAAGCGCGCTCGATTCTCCCACCGCGCGACGGAGGCCACAACGGACGCCGCGCGGGCGTGCCCGTCGGAGCCGTCTCGCACGCACGATCGACCTCGAGGCCGACGGTTCTCGCTCCGAAGGCGAGCTCTTCACCGCGGTCGGGCTGCGGCCGTTCCAGCGACGCGCCGAGGTCGTCGCGCCGCGCTGTCACGCCGCACGACGTGTCTCCGCGCGGCGCGGGTGCCGGGCGCTGGGCGCCGGGCGCCGAGGCGAACGCGCCGCGCCGTGCGCTCGGTTCGGGTACCGGCCGAGCCCAAGCGCGCCACCGCGCCGAGGTCGCGATCGGGCTCGGTCCGGACGCGACGGACACCCCGTCGCACGATCACGACTCGACGAACCCGCGCGTCGACCCCCGCGGCTCGCACCCGGCGGACCGGGCGGCCGGCAACCTCACCGCGGCGACCAAACGCGCGGCGAGCGGTGCGTCAGCCGCTCCCATTGCGACCCACTCCGCGCCGCCGAGTCGGTGCTGTTTGCGATGTCGCATTGAACGCACAGCCTGCGCCGAATCGCGGTCGCCGTCGCCGAGCCGTGACCTCTCACGGCCATGACCGATCACGGTCGATATCGTGGCGCCCCCGCCCGGGCCCACTCGGGCCCGCGCCCCCCCGTGACGACGTCGAAGCCCCCGCCCGCGCTCTTCCGGTACATTCCGGCGCTCGAGTCGTTGCGGCGCTACACGCTGTACGACGCGCGAGCCGACGTCGTCGGCGGACTCTCGGTCGCCGCGGTCGCGGTCCCGCAGGCGATGGCCTACGCGATGATCGTCGGCCTGCCGGCGGAGTACGGGCTCTACACCGCGATCGTGATGACCGCGGTCGGCGCGCTGCTCGATTCGTCGAAGCAGCTGATCAACGGACCGACCAACGCGATCTCGATCGCGCTGCTCGCCGCGATCGGGCACGTCGGCGATCAGACGCAACTGATCCAAGCCGCGATCTTCATGGCGTTCTTCATCGGCGCCATCCAGCTCGCGATCAGCCTCGCCCGGCTCGGCGACCTGACGCGCTACATCTCGCACTCGGTGATCGTCGGGTTCACCGCGGGCGCGAGCTTGCTGCTCGTGCTCGATCAGTTGAAGAACCTGCTCGGCCAGAAAGCAGTCGGCGACGTCCACGATCACTTCCTGGTCCGCTTCGCGCGTTCGTTGTCGGAAGGTGGGCCGATCCACGGGCCGACCTTGCTCGTCGGGCTCGGCTCGATCGCGATGGTGCTCGCGCTGCGCTTCGTCAAGAAACGGCTCGGCTGGACGCTGCTCCCCGAGTTCCTGATCGTCGTGATCGCGATGGCGGCGCTGACCGCCGTGTTCCGCTTCGACCAGCTCGGCGTGCGTGTCGTCGGCGACATCCCCGCGAAGCTGCCTGAGTTCGCCTTGCCGCGTTTCGACGCCGAGTGGCTGCGCGAGTTCGCGTCGAGCGCGCTCGCGATCGCGCTGCTCGGCCTGCTCGAGGCGATCGCGATGGCGAAATCGATCGCCGCGGTGACGCGCCAGAAGCTCGATCTCAACCAACAGTGCCTCTCGGAGGCGTGCGCGAACCTCGCGGGCAGCTTCTTCTCGTGCATGCCCGGCTCGGGCTCGCTGACGCGCTCCGCGATCAACCAGCAAGCCGGCGCGCGCACGCAGTGGGCCGGCGTGGTTTCGGCGCTCGCGGTGGCGGTGATCATGCTGCTGCTCGCGCCGTACGCGCGCTTCATCCCGCGCGCGGCGCTGGCGGGGCTGTTGATGCTGACGGCGGCGCGGATGGTCAAGTTCGACGACCTGCTCTACCACGTGCGGGTCTCGCGCTTCGACGCGGCGATCGTCGTGATGACCGCGGTCGCGGCGTTCGCGATCTCGATCGAGTTCTGCGTGCTGATCGGCGTCGTGCTGTCGTTCATGCTGACGGTGCCGCGCACCGGCAACATGCTGCTGACCGAGTTCGTCGAGGCCGACGAGGACCACGTGCGCGAGCGCTTGGCCGACGACATGCCCGCGGAGGACGTGCTCGTGTTCGGCCTCGAAGGCGAGATGTTCTTCGGCGCGTCGACGAGCCTCGATCAGCACCTCGCCGCGATCGAAGCGCGGGTCACCGAGCGCACCAAGGTCGTCGTGATGCGGATGAAGCGCGCGCGCAACCCCGACGCGGTCGGCCTCGCGGAGTTCGAGCATTTCCTCGGCCGCCTGCGGTCGCGCGGCGTCGCGGTGCTGCTCGCCGGCGTGCGCGCGAAGACGCGCGACGCGATGGAGCGCTGCGGCATGCTCGCCAAGGTCGATCCCGAGCACGTCTTCCTCGAACAAGCGGTGCGCCAGACGAGCACGCAAGCCGC
>JADLBP010000254.1 GCA_020847695.1 Planctomycetota bacterium | reverse complement strand
GCACGATGCGCTTCGACGTGTTGCCGCGCACGATCGAGTCGTCGACCAGGAGCACGTTCTTGTTCTCGAACTCGAGCTTGATCGTGTTGAGCTTGCGCCGCACGCCGTGCGAGCGCGCGGACTGCGACGGCATGATGAACGTCCGCCCGATGTAGCGGTTCTTCACCAGGCCTTCGCGGTACGGCACCTCGAGGTGCTCCGCCATCGACATCGCCGCTTCGCGCGACGAGTCGGGGATCGGGATCACCACGTCGGGACGCGGAGCGTCGGCCTCGCGCCACTGGGTCGCCAGCGCCTCGCCGAAACGGCGGCGCGTGCGATACACGGACACGTTGTCCAGCATCGAGTCGTGACGAGCGAAGTACACAAGCTCGAAGATGCACGGCCGATGGGGCTTGTCAGCGAGCTTCTTGTGGATGATCTTGCGCTCGGGCGTGACGTACACGGCCTCGCCGGCGCCGATGTCGAGGGTCTTCTCGTAGCCGGTGACGTCGAGCACGACGCTCTCGCTCGCGCACGCGAACCAGCGCCCCTCCTCGGTGAGCTTCTCGCCGAAACAGATCGGCTTGATCCCGTACGGATCGCGGAACGCGACCATGCCGCCGTCGGCGAGGATCGCGCACACCGAGTACGCGCCCTTGACCTCGGCGTAGACCGCGCGGATCGCGGCGAAAACGTCGTCGGGGGTCGCGTGCACGCCGGGCTTGAGGCGCTCGGAAAGCGCGCGGGCGAACACGAAGAGGATCACCTCGAGGTCGCAGTTCGAGCCCGGACGGACGCCGGAGCGCTGGAGCTTGGTCTTCAGCTCGAGGAAGTTGGTCACGTTCCCGTTGTGCGCCATCGCGATGCCGCACGGGAAGTTCATGTGGAACGGCTGGACGTCCTCGTCCGAGCCGACCCCGACCGTCGGGTAACGCACGTGCCCGACGCCGAGCGGGCCGCGCAGGCGCGGCATGTTGCGCTCGTTGAAGACGTCGCGGACCAGGCCGAGGCCCTTCTTCACATGGAAGGAGTCGGTGTAGGTGGTGATGCCCGCCGCGTCCTGGCCGCGGTGTTGCACCGCGATCAGACCTTCGTAGATCTCGAGCGCGACGTCAGAGCCGTCCGGACCGTAGATGCCGATGAATCCGCACATGGGGTGTCGTGCGCGCGGCCTCGGCTTCCCCGGTCCGAAAGCTCACGCGAGGGAGCATCCTAGGAAACGCCGGCGCGTTTGCAGCTCTCGCGGCGCGTGGAAACCCGATGGCGCGCGCGCGTCGCCTCTGGCGGGTGCGCCGAGCCCGCTGAACGACGCCCCCGAGCGGTAGCGAGCTGCACGTGTGCGGCACCACCGACGCGGCGAGCACGCGGGCGGCGCATGACCCCTTGCTCATTTCGTTCGTCCGCCTCGATCGACCGACGCACCCAACCCCACGCACCCAACGCGACGCGTCCAATCCGGCGCGTCCAATCCGGCGCGTCCAACGCGGGGGGTTCAACCCGGCGAGCCCACCCTGGTGCGTCCGGGCGCGCGGGCGAGTCCCGAGCTCTCAGCTTTCGCGGACGATCAGGTGGTCGGCGAGCTCGTTCGGGTTGTCGCCGTCGGAGGGGAAATGCGTCGCGAGGATCGCGCCGGCGCGCTCGACACCTGCGATCAGGCCGGCGGCGAGCGACTCGGAACGGACGCGCTCGAGCACCGCCGCGTCGACCTCGAGCCAGCCCGCGTCTCCGACCTTGGAGTGGATCGCTTCGTCGCCGAGCACGACGACGCTGCGCTCGAAGAGCGAAACGAAGATCAGGACCGCGGTGCGTCCGCTGGTGCGGTGCATCGCGAGCGCCGCGAATTCCTGGATCGCCTGCTCGCGCGCCATCTCCTCGGCGCGGCGGGCGGAGACGAACGTGCGCTTGAAGTCGGGGAAGAGCTTGGAAGCGCCGAACCCGACGACCGCGAAGACCACGTTGGCCGCCAGGGCGAGCGTCGCATGCTCGCCGAACGAGGTGCTCGCGAGCGCGGTCGAGCCGAGCGCCATCGCGGTCAGCGCGATCAACCAGTCGGCATGCGGATGCGAGTCGGAACGCTCGACGACGACGACGGCGAGCTCGCCGCGGCTCTTGGCTTCCGCGGCGGCGATCGCCGCGCGCACGCGACCGTGATCGGCGTCGGAGAGCACGCCGACGGCGCGATATCGGCGCGTGCGCGTCGCGGCGACGAGCAGCCAAATGACGAACACCACCGCACCGCCGAGCGCCGTCGCGCGCACGATCCAGTCGCCGGTCGCGAGCGCGTGACCGACCGCTTGCCACTCCTCGAGCAACGCGAGCATCATCACCATCGCCCCGAAGCTCCACCGCCGGAGAAACCGCCGCCTCCGCCGAACCCGCCGAAGCCGCCACCACCGCCGCGGCCATGTCCACCGCCGCGCCCGGAGCTCGCGAAGATCGCGAGCGTGCGCAGCACGTCGAACGCGGCTTGCGACGCGATCTCGCGCCCCATCGCGTGCGGCCGGCTGCGGCGCAAGCTCACGACGCGCGCGAGGATGAACAGGCCGAGCACGCCGATGACGACGAACGCGACCAGCATCTGACCGACTTGCGGCGGCACGCGGGCCGCCTCGGCCGCGCGCGGTCCGCCGGAGCCGGGCTGGATCGACTCCATCATCGCGAGCAGGCCCGCGTGAACGCCGGCGTAGTAGTCGCCGCCCTTGAAGCGCGGCACGATCACCTTGCGGATGATCGTTCCGCATTCGAGGTCGGTGAGCTCGCCTTCGAGCCCGCGCCCGACCTCGATGCGCAGCTCGCGATCGTCCTTGGCGACGACCAAGAGCGCGGCGTCGCTGACGCCTTCGCGGCCCATCTTCCACGCGCGCGCGGTTTCGAGCGCGAGGCGCTCGATCGAGCCGCCTTCGAGGCTCGGCACGGTCAGCAACGCGAGCTCGTGCCCGGTCTTCGCGCGGTACTCGTCGAGCTCCTGCTCCAACGCGCGCTCCTCACCCGGGCTGAGGAGCTTCGCGCGATCGGTCACCCAACCGTCGTTCTGGGGGACGCTCTGGGGCGCGAGCAGCGCGACCCAGGCGAGCAGGATCGCCAACATCGTCGTGCGCTACTTCTGCGTCCCGAAGTCGATCTTCGGCGCTTCGCGTTGCTCGGCCTCGACGGTGAGCTGCGGGAGCTCGCGATGCCCGAACATCCCGGCGATCAGCACCCCGGGGAACTTGACGATCTTGGTGTTGTAGCCCTGCACGGCGTCGACGTAGTCGCGCCTCGCGACTGCGATGCGGTTCTCGGTGCCTTCGATCTGCGTCTGCAGGCCGATGAAGTTCTCGGTCGCCTTGAGCTCAGGGTATTGCTCCGCGACGACGAGCAAGCGCGAGAGCGCGCCGCCGAGCTGATCTTGCGCTTGGAGGTACTGCTTCAGCTTCTCCGGATCGCTGGTCGCGTCCGGCGGCAGGGTCGCCTTGCCGACCGAGGCGCGGGCGTCGACGACCGCTTGCAGCGTGGTCTTCTCGTAGTTCGCGGCGCCCTTCACGGTGTCGACGAGCTGCGGGATCATGTCGAAGCGTCGCTTGTACTGGTTGTCGATCTCCGCGAAGCGCCCGTCGACGTTCTTCTTCGCCGAGACGATGCCGTTGTACTGGCTGACGGCGCAGCCGCCGCCGGCGAGCACGAGCAAGAGCACGATGCCGAGCCCGACGAGGCAGCCGCGGGCGATCGCGCCGCGGCGGGGGGAATGGACGAGTTGCATGGCGTCTCCTTGGAGTTCGAGCGGCGAGCTTACGCTTCTCGCCGAGCGAACATTCAACGCCCGACTACTTCGCAGGGTCGGACGACATGCGACCCGTGACTGCCTCGCGAGCTCTGACCGCTTCGTCGGCATGCTGGTGCTCGGCCAGTGGTGTCATCGAGAGGGGCTTGGGATCTCCAGCACAGCCTGGCCGCTTCGTCGGCATGCTGGCGGTCGGCGAGGGCGGGCGCCACGGCAGCGCGAACCGCAGCGTTTGGATCGGCGAGTCCGAGGGCTACATCGCGCGTCGCAGAGCGCGAGGGAGCGTTCTCGCGCCTCGAGCTCGACGCCGAGAGCACGCCGAGCGACTCGAGTCGCTTCGGAACGCTGCCGGACTCCAGAATCGGCCGGCGGCGAGCAATCAAGCCGTCTTCCTCCGCCCGTTGCTCCGCGCAAAGTCCGGCTGCGCGCTCGTCGGGCGCACAGAGTCCGCAAACGTCGAGCGCGCTGACGAACCGCGCGCATGCAGGGATCGTCATCGAGCGGTTCCTCCCCGTCGTGCCGTTCCGCGCGCTCGGCGAAGCGACGTCAAACGCCCGGAATGACCGTCCCCGGCGCTCGCCTCCCTTGCCTGCGACTCGGCGCGCTCGTCGAGTCGACGTCGATCGGTCGGGAGCGATCGTCCTCGGCTGCTTCCTCACTTGGCGCCCTTCCGTGCGCTCGTCGAAGCGACGTCGAGCGCGCCGGAACGAGCGGTCGAGTGGAATTCTCTTCGTAAAGCCGGCCGGCGCTCGCCGGGACTCGGTGCGACTTCCGCGGCGGCCCCCTAGACTGGGTTCGCCATGTCCGCAGGTCGCCCGATCCCGATGCACACGCTGCAGCACGCCGACCAGCGGCTCGGCGCGCTCGCGTGTCTCGCGCTGCAGCCGTGGCGCTGGGCGCGCAAGCTCTGGTCGCCGGCGCGGCCTGTCCGACGCGTGCTCGCGATCAAGTTCTGGGGCATCGGCAGCCTCCAACTGCTGACGCCGGCGATCGCGACCTTGCGCGCGCGCCATCCCGGCGCCGAGCTGGTGTTCCTGACGCTCGCGCAGAACCGCGCGAGCGCCGAGGCTCTCGGAGTCTTCGATCGCGTGCTGTGCGTCGACGTCGCGAGCGAGAGCTGGCTGGGCATGTTCGGTCGCATCGTGCGGCTCTTGCGCGAGCTCCGGCGCGAGCGCTTCGACGAGGTCTACGATTTCGAGTTCTTCACGCGCTTCTCGGCGTTGATCTCGCTGGCGACCGGCGCGCCGCGCACGCACGGCTTCGCGGCGCCGAACGTGTGGCGCGGCGGCTTCCACACCGACAGCGCGCCGTTCAACCGCTACTGGCACGTCGCACGCAACTTCCGCGTGCTCGCCGGCGGCGAGAACGGCCGCAACGTGACCGCGAACGACCTGGCGCCGCACCGCTACGACGCGCGCGACGTCGAGCGCGTCGACGCGTTGCTCGAAGCGCGCGGCGTCGCGCGCGAGGACGCATTCGCGGTGCTCAATCCGAACGCCGGCGAGCTCTCGCTCGAACGTCGCTGGCCGCGCGAGAACTTCGCCGTGCTCGCCGATCGGCTCGCGCGCGAGGAAGGCGTCGCGGTCGTGTTCATCGGCTCCGCGGGCGAACGCGAGTACACGGCGCTCGCGTGCGAGCCCGCCGCGTCGCTCCGCGTGCTCAACCTCGCCGGCGAGCTGACGACGCCGGAGCTCGTCGCGCTGCTCGCGCGCGCTTCGGTGGTCGTCACCAACGACTCCGGACCGATGCACCTCGCCGCGGCGATCGGCGCGCCGACGCTCGGCCTCTTCGGTCCCGAGACGCCCGTGATGTACGGTCCGATCGGATTGCGGGCGCGCGCTCTCTACCGTCCGCCGCCTTGCAGCCCGTGCATCAACGTGCACGACAACAAGCTCTCGAGCTGCATCTGGGGTCACCCTCAGTGCCTGGTCGCGATCTCCGTCGACGAAGTGCTCGCCAACGCGCGCGGTTTGATGCGCGGCGAGGATTTCGAGCTCGTCCCCGAGCGTCCGCGCGCCGCGCCGAGCCCGTCGTCGTTCGCGGAGCGACCCGAAGTGCCCGAGGCGCCCGGCGGACCCAAGGTCCACTAGATGCGCGTCTTGCTGCTCAATCCGCCGGGTGCGCAGGTCTACATCCGCGACTACTTCTGCTCGAAGACGACGAAGTCGAACTACCTGTTCCACCCGATCGATCTGGTGGTGATGTCGGGCTCGCTCGCGGCGCACCACGACGTGCAGGTGCTCGACTGCATCGCCGAGCGGCTCGCTCCCGAGCAAGCGCGCGCTCGGATCGACGCGTTCGGGCCCGAGGTGATCGTGTCGCTCGTCGGCTCGGTGTCGTGGGAGCAGGATCGCGCGTTCCTCGCCGACCAAGCCGCGCGCGGTCGGCGCATCCTCGCGCTCGGCGACGTGCTCCACGAGCGTTCGGAGGAGCGCCTGAAGCAAGAGCCGTGGCTCGAGGCCGCGCTGCACGTCTTCACCAACCAAGACGTCGTCCACTACCTCGCAGGCAACCTGCCGGAGGTCGAGGAGATGACGATCCGCGACGACAAGGCCCGCGTGTGGCGCATCAAGGGTCGGCGCACGCAACGCGGCGCGTACCGCGTGCCGCGTCCGAGGCACGAGCTCTTCCCCGAGCACGGCTATCACTTCTCGTTCGCCAAGCACGCGCGTTTCGCGACGGTGCTGACCGACTACGGTTGTCCGTACCAGTGCACGTTCTGCGTGATCAGCACGCTCGGGTTCCAGACGCGGCCGGTCGAGGACGTGCTCGAAGAGCTCGACGAGTTGCGCGCCCGCGGCATCCGCGAGATCTTCTTCCTCGATCAGACGTTCGGCGTGCAGAAGGCGCGCGCGCTGGAGCTCTGCAAGGCGCTCGAGGAGCGCGGCGACCTCTCGTGGACGACGTTCACGCGTCCGGATCGCGCGGACGACGAGCTGCTCGCCGCGATGAAGCGCGCGGGCTGCCACACGCTGATCATGGGCGTCGAAACCGCCGACGACGCGCTGCTCGCGAAGTACAAGAAGGTCTACACGCGCGAGGACGTCGTCGCCGGCTTCGCGCGCGCGAAGCACCACGGACTGCGCACGGTCGGCACGTTCATCATCGGGCTGCCCGAGGAGACCGAGGAGACGTTGCAGGGCTCGCTCGAGCTCGCGATCGAGCTCGAGCTCGACTTCATGAGCGTCAACATGGCCGTGCCGCGCTTCGGCACGCCGTTCCGCGCGCGGTCGATCGAGCTCGGGCTCGTCGATCCCGCGGACCTGGTGATGGACCAAGGCGGGGCGGAAGCGTTCCTGCCGACGCGCACGTTCGACCGCGATGCGATGCTCGCGATGAAGAAGCGCATGGTGCGCCGCTTCTACCTGCGCCCGAGCTACCTCTGGCGCCGGCTGACCAGCGCGAAGAGCCTTTACGAGCTCAAGGCGCAAGCGCGCGAAGGTCTCGCGCTGCTGCTGCGCAATACCTGAGCGCGCGCGGCCTCGGGGCCGGCCGCGGAGTTCGCTCGCGGCGCGTCAACGTCGCTCATCCACGGTGCGGAGCTCGTTTCGCGCGCACTCGGAGCGCGCGCGGCGCGTCGGCCCGAGATCGCTCGGCAGCAGCACGCTCGGCCGCGCCGCAGAATGGAGCCGAGAGCCCGCCCAACGCGCCCTCCAAGCGCCGGCACGACGCCGACGGCTTCGCGGCGGGCGCAACGGCGCGCTGACGCAGCTCGCACGACACGCTTACCGCGGTCATCGGTCTCCAGGCGGTAGCGTGGCGCCGAACCCGGAGGTGCCGATGTTGCGTTGGATCGTGTGCGCGTCGTTCGTGTCGCTCGTTTCGCTCCCCCAATCGCCGACCGAGACCGGTCCGCGGATCCGTCGGCTCACGCACGCGGTCAACGCGTACGCGTCGTGGTCGCCCGACGGCAAGTCGCTGGTCTACCAATCGAGCGCGCCGGGGAACTTCGATCTCTTCACGATCGCGGTCGACGGCTCGGCGATCCGCGAGCTCGTCGCCGATCCCGCGCACGACATCACGCCGGTGTGGTCGCCCGACGGCAAGACGATCGTGTTCGTGTCGGAGCGCACCGGCAATCGCGACGTGTACCTCGTCGACGCAGACGGCTCGAACGTGCGCAATCTGACGCGCCACCCGGCGATGGACCTCCATCCCGCGTGGTCCGCCGACGGCGAGCGGCTGCTCTTCAGCTCGAACCGCGGCAACGCGAATGCGGACGACTACGACATCTACGAGCTCTCGCTCGCCGGCGGCGAGCCGCGCCGCATCACGAGCGGACCCGACGTCGACACGTACGCATCGTGGTCGCCCGACGGCCGACGCATCGTCACGCGCCGCGTGGTCGCCGGGAACAACGAAGTGTTCGTGATGGACGCCGACGGTTCGAACCCGACGAACCTGACGAATGCGCCGACGTACGACGGCTGGCCGGTGTGGTCGCCCGACGGCAAGTGGATCGCGTACGCCGGCGGACCGGACGAAGGCAATCACTACCTCTTCCTCGTGCGGCCCGACGGCGGCGCTCGCGTGCAGTTGACGAAGGAGCCACAACCGCTCGGCTTCTGCTACGACACGCAGCCCGCGTTCTCGCCGGACGGTCGGTCGCTGGTGTTCACGCGCTATCGGCCGATGGCGGACTACGAGAGTTCCGAGCTCTGCATCCTCGACCTGTCTCCGTTCCTCGGCTGACGCGTACGCCTTCGGCGGGTGAACGGCGTACTCGCGGCGCCGCGCGCCGAGCTCCATGAGTCACCAGTCGGCGTCGCGACGTCGAGCGCGAGCACGCGTCGGATCAGCGCCGCTTGGCGATCCGATCCGAAGTCCTGAGCGGCGCGCGTCGCGGAGAACGTCGATCCTGGAGTCGTCTCGAAGCGCCGCCCGACGGCGGCAGGAGTGCAAGATGACGACGGTGAGCGTGCAATCGAACGGAACCCATGGCTCGGACGCGCCGAGCGAATCGACGACCTCGAAGCTCGTCCATCGAACGATGCTCGGGCTGGTGTGGGCGGTCGCCGCGTTCTGGACGTGGTTCGTGATCGCTTCGCACTGGAACGAGGGCCCGGCGTTGCTCGCCGAGGGTCTGACGATCGTGATCCCGATCGTCGCGCTCGCGTGGCTCGCGTGGCGCAAGCCGCTGTGGGCCGGCGCGCTGTTCGTGGCGTTCGGCGCGGTCACGGCATGGCTCTTCCACAACGGCGCGGTGTACCTCTACATGTCCGGCCCGCTGTTGCTCGCCGGCGCCTACTTCGTCTGGCGCGGCACGCGGCGAGCGCGAGCCGTCGCGTAGCCGAGTCGACGCGTCGAGCCCCCGGGCGCGGGAAGCCGCTCCCGCCCGCACGGCTCAACGCCGCAGCGAGGCCTCGACGTGCTCGGCCACTGCCCGAGCCGCCCGCGCGGGATCGGTCGCGTCGATCGTCGCCGCGTAGTGGCGGCCCTTCTCGGAGTGGCGGTAGAGCGGGTCGTAGTAGAGCTCGAGCAGCGTGCGCACGAGCTCGCGCTCCTCGCCTCGATCGAGCAGCGCGACCAGCTTCCCCTTCCACTTCACCTTGCCGAGCCGCTCTTCGATGAACGGCAACTGCGCGCGGAGCTCGGCGCGGCTCTCCGCGCGCTCCAGGTAGTCGGCGAGCAGGACGTCGATCCTGCGCTCGACCGGCGCTTCGAGCAGCAGGTTGGTGCCGCGATCGAGCGCGTCCCACAAGGCCGGCGGGACGATCGCATCGCCGACCTTGCGGCTCTCGCCTTCGAACACGACCGGTCCGGGGAACCCGGCTCGCACGCGCGCCGCCAATCGCGACTCGAACGCCTTCTGCGAGCACGGCTCCAGACCGACCATCCCGAGGATCGAGCTGCGGTGCCCGGCCGCGGCTTCGAGGTCGATCGTCCAGCCCGGCCGCAGCCGCTCGAGCTCGCGCAACACCAGCGTCTTGCCGACGCCGGTCCAGCCGCGCAAGACGAAGCTCGCGGGCGCACTCCATTCCGCGAGCGTGCGCACGACGCCCTGCCGGTACGCGCGGTACCCGCCGATCAACAGGCGCGCGTCGGAGAGGCCGAGCCCGCGCACCAAGGCGACCACGCTCCTCGAACGCAGCCCGCCGCGCCAGCAGTGCAGCACGATCGGTCTGGCGATCGGGCGCCCGTCGGGCAGCACTTCGAGGCCGCGTTCCAACGTTGCGATGCCGTGCTCGGTCAGCCGCGCGAAGCGCGCCTCGAGGTCGGCGGAAGGAAGTTCCGAGCCGGCGACCCTCGCGATCGAGGCGACCAGGTCGAAGAGCTTGCGCCTCGCGATCCCGCGCGCCTCCTCGAACGCCGCCTGGGGCGACTCCCGGCGGTACAGCGTGCCGATCACCGCGCGCTCGACGTCGTCGAACAACGGCAGGTTGACCGCGCCGGGCACGTGATCCTCGGCGAACTCGCTCGGGCTGCGCAGGTCGATGCAGACCCGCTCGGGGAGCGCGAGCAACTGCTCGGCGGTGAGACTCGGCAGGCTTTCGTGCAGCTCGGCGGCCATCGCAAGCGCGTCACTCTAGCTCCCGGACCCGGGAGCGAGCTCGCGCGAGCCGATTGCCCCGGAACGTCGGATAGGCAAAACTCTGCGCCCGTCCTGGAACACAGTCTTCCCGCTGTGTCCATGCACGCTTCGTTCTTCGTCCTCGGCTCGCGAGCCCCATGCACCCCCGCACCTCGCGAAAACCGCTGCGAAAACCGTTGCTCGCGCCTCGCCCCTGTAGCGACTCGCCGCTTCTTCCGTAAGAACGTCCGGAAGGGCCAAGGCTCGCGCTGCATGCTGCACACGGAAAGCTCGGGTGAGGCGGACAAGGAGCTCTTGCTCCGCGTTCGTCGCGGCGAGCCCGACGCGATCGAGACGTTCGTGCAGCGAATGGCGTGCGTGCCGTTGATCCTGGCGGCGCAGAACACTCGCCTGGGGCGCGCGCTCGGGCCGGCGGAGCTCAACGACGCGTCGCAGGAGACGCTGACGCTGATCTGGCAGCGCTTGGACAGCTTCGAGGGTCGGTCGACGCTCGAAACGTGGGTCTACCGCTTCTGCTCGAACACGCTGATGAACGCGGTGCGCAAGCTCAAGCGCTCGCGGCGGAGCGAAGAGCTCTGCGACCAGCAGCCCGACCCGACGCAGACCGATGCGGAGACGCGCTTCACGCGCTACGAGCACCTCTACCGCGGGCTCGCCCGGCTATCCGCCGAAGAGCGCGCCTGTGTGCAGCTCAAACACTTCGAGGAACGCACCTTCGACGAGATCGGTGCGCGCCTCGGGATCTCGCCGAACACCGCCAAGACGCAGTACTACCGCGGGCTGCGTCGCCTGAACGAGATCCTCGCGGCGGAAGAAGGGGACGGGAAGTGAACGCTCACGATGCCGAGCACGAGAAGCTGCTCGAGGACCTGATTTCGGGCTCCAAGCCGCCGGACGCAGCGTCCGAGCGGCGGATCGCTTCCTGCGCGGAGTGCGCACGGATCTGGAAGGAGCTGCGCGACCTCGAGCACCATCTGCACGGCGCCGCCGGCGAGCAGGACGCGATCCTCCGCGACGCGTTGGCGTCGCCCGACCGAGTCCAGGCCGAGGCGCTCGTGCGCGACTTCGTCGCTCGCGTCCAGCCGGCGCGTCGACCGAAGCCGCGCTGGGTGGTGCTGACGTCGATGCTCGCGGTGGCGGCGGCGGTGATCGTCGCGGTCACGCTGTGGCGCACCGACGAGCCCCAAGCGCTCGAGTCGGTCGAGCTCCACGGCACCGACCACCTCCGGATCACGACCCGCGGTCCGGTCGGCGACACGTTAGAGTGGGCGTACACGAGCGAAGTGGCCGCCGACTTCGAGGTGATCGTCCGCGACGCCGACGACCCCTCGATCGTGATCGGCGAGCCGAAGCTCCTGAACACCAACAAGTGCACGTGGACCGCCGAGGAGCTCAAGACCTGGCCCGCACGGGTGAGGATCGACGTGACGTCGCGCCTGTTCGGTCAAGACGGCGAGACGGCGACCTACGAGGGCCCGCGCGAGTAGCGCTCGCGCTCGTCGCGCTCGCGACGTTCTCGATCGCCCAAGCGCCGCCCCGCGACACGGCGGCTCTCGTTGAAGCCCTGCTAGCCGCCAACGGCTCGCCCGATGACGCGCTGCGCGCCGAAGCGGAGGCACTGACCGAGCGCCTGCGAGCCCGCGCGCTCGATTCGGAGGTTCCCGACACCGCGGCGATCACCGCCTTCGTCAGATGGGTGTACGAGCGTGGCGAACTGCTTGGGCTCGATTGCGACTCGGCGATCGCGCTCGTGCAGCAGGCGCATGCGGCGGCCCTGCGGGTGCCCGCGCCCAAAGTGCAAGTCCAGCTCGACTTCTACGCCACGTTGACGACCGCGCTGATCGCGCGCAGATGCGGCCGGGACGGCGCCGCGCTCGCGGCGATCGAGGCCTGGCTCTCCACTCGTGGTCAATACGGAACAGCCGGGAGCGAGCGCGAGAACTACGGGACGCTGCTCGTGCTCGCAGGCGACATCACGCGCGCCAGCGGCAATTGGGAGCTCGCGGAGACGCGCTTGTTGGCCGCCGACGACGCGCTGCCGCCGGAGGCAACGGCTGCTCGGCGGGTTCTCGCCGCGTGCTACAGCAAGCTCTATCTCGAGCTCGGGCTCCCCGACGTCGCGCACGCGTGGTGGCTGACCGAGGACAAGCTGATCGCCGCTTCTCCATCCAACGCGATCGCGCAATCGGACCACGTGCGCAGCCTGGCGGACATCCTGATCGATTCTGGGCGGCTCGAGCGGGCGCGGGCCGCACTCGAGACGGAGCTCTCGCGTGAAGAGTTCTACGCGCAGCACCCGGACTTGCGTGCGGTGTTGCGGTATCGACTTGGGATCGCGCTGCGCGGCTCGACGGCGAAGGGCTCGAGTGAGGACGAGCGAGGCAAAGGCCTGCTCGTCGCGTCGATGCGCGAGCCCGCGTTGACTCCGGCCGATCGGATGCACGCCGCGATGGCGCTGACGCACACCGCTCTGGAGCGCGACCACGATCCGGCGGCGGCGCAGACGTACCTGACGGAGGCTCGCGCGCTCTTCGACTCGATCTACCCGGAGGCCGAGCGTGCGCGCTGGGGACCCGACAACCGGCCGCCGCGGCACTGGGGCTTGCTCGAGGCGTACGCGGCGCGCATCGCGCGCGAGAAAGGCGGGACCGAGAACCGCGGCGCGCTGCTCGCGCGCCTCGAAGCGTCGTTCCTCGACTTCCTGGCGCAATGGCGCTCTACCCCGATGCGCCCCGGCGGCGTCGGCTTCCTGTACGCGGACTATCGGCGCGCGGTGCTCGGAGAGCTCGTCCACGAGCTGATCCGACAACGCGGCGAGTCCGGACCGCGTGAAGCGCTCGAACGCGTGATCGCCGCGCAGACCTGCGGCACGATCGGACGCAAGCTCGCGCTCGCGCCGGCGACCGTCGACGATGTCCGCGAGAAACTGTTGCCGGCCCAGGTCGGTGCGCTGGTGTTCCTGCCGGTCGGCGACGAGCTGCACGTGTTCGCGCTCGACCAGGAGTCGCTCGTGTACGAGCTCGTCCCAGATCGCGCGAAGCTCACCAGGGCGCTGAACAACCGGCCGTCACTGACGTTGCCGAAGGATCGCAGCGCCGCCGCTGCGGCCAAGGCATGCGGACGGCTCGCCAAGAACGGCAAGGTGCTCGCGGACGAGCTGTTGCCCCCGAAGGTGCGCGCGCGCGTCGCGCAATGGCGCACGCTGCTGGTCGTCGGAGGCGAACTCGTCGGCGGCGTGCCGTTCGAGTCGCTCTCGCTCGACGGCAAGCGCTTGCTCGGCCTCGACGTCGCGATCGAGTACCTGCCGTCGATCCCGCTGGGCATGGCGCTCGCCGATCGGGCGCCCGCGCCGAAGGTGTGGAAGCAGTCGTTGGCGTTCGTCGGAGCGCCGAGGACGAGCGAGCGCTCCCGGACGGCGTGGAGCTCCGCCGAGCCGTTCACGCTCGACGACGCCAAGCTGCGCCAGCTCTGCGATCCGTTCGGCAAGCTCGCGTCGACCTGCGTCGGCGAAAGTGCGACGCGCGAGGCGTTCCTAGCGCTCGACCTCGCCGATACCGCGATCCTCCACGTGCTCTGCCACGGCATCCACGATCCCAAGCGCGAGCGCCCGGCCGGATTGCTACTCGCAGAAACCGAGGACGGACTCGGCGACCTGTGGAGCGCCGACCTCGAGCTCGGCCCGAAGATCGTGCCGCCGATCGTCATCCTCTCCGCATGCGGCGCGGGCCGCGACAGCGAGCGACTCGGCGAGGACGCGCTGAACCACCTCGGCGGCACCTTCCTCGAGCGCGGCGCGATCTGCGTGATCCTCTCGCGAGAGAAGATCGAGCTC
>JADLBP010000253.1 GCA_020847695.1 Planctomycetota bacterium | reverse complement strand
TCCTGGTTCCAGCGGCTGTGGAACCGCGTCATCGTCCCGGCGAGGTCGCCGCGAGCGAGCCAGTCGAGCAGGGCGTCGGCCGCATTCGCAGCCGCGATCTCCGCTTCGACCCGCGCGTTCTCGTCGAGCCTCGTCAGCACGTGGCGCGCCGCATCGGTTCTCGGGCGCCCGATCCCCACGCGCAGGCGCGGAAAGCGGTCGGAGCCGAGCTCGGTCAAGATGGATTGCATGCCCCGATGACCCGCGGTTCCGCCGTGGGGGCGGATGCGCAGCGCACCGAGCGGGAGATCGAGCTCGTCGTAAACGACGAACACGTTCTCGATCGGCACACCGAAGCGGCGGACCAACGGAGCGACCGCCTTGCCCGACAGGTTCATGAAGGTCAGCGGCTTCACCAGGAGCGCGTCCCCGCCAGGGTTTGGCGGCGCGGGTGCCCAGAGGAAGTTCGCCGGACCTTCGTGGCCCGGGAGCGAGGCAGCGGTTCGAAAGATCGACTTCCCGCGCGCGGCGAGGGCGTCCAGCACGTGAAAGCCGACGTTGTGCGGCGTCCACTCGTACTCCGGTCCGGGGTTGCCGAGGCCGACGACGAGCTTGTGCATGGCGGAGCCCTGCGCGTGGAACGAGAAGGCCCGCTCGGGCGAGGCTTGCTCGCTCGAGCGGGCCGAGGATTGTACGGATGACCCGCGAGGACGCAAGGACGCGTCCGGCGGACCACCGAGCGGCGACTACTTCTTGTCGCCGCCCTTCTTGTCGCCCGCGGCCGGGGCAGCGCCCTTCGCGGGAGCCGCACCCGCGGCCGGGGCCGCGCCCGCGGCCGGAGCCGCGCCGGCGGCGGCCGGAGCCGCAGCGGCGGTGCCTTCGGCCGGAGCCGCTTCCGGCGCCGGGCCGAGGTCGACCTTGAGCTCGCTGATGCGCGCGATCAGCGTGTCCTTCGGGGTGACGAGCTCGACGCTCGCCGGCAGCTTGAGCGCGGTCGCGAAGACCGACGCGCCGATCTCGAGGTCGGAGATCGAGCATTCGATCTCGTCCGGGATGTCGAGCGGCAGCGCGCGCACGGTGACGTGCGTGATCAGGTGGTTGAGCACGCCCTTCGAGTGGCCGACGAACGCGATCTCGACTTCGACGTCGGTCTTCTTCGTCAGGTCGACGCGACGGAACTCGATGTGATCGATGCGCTCGCCGAACACGTTCCAGTCGAGGTGCCGGACCAGCGCGGTCTCCGACTTGCCGCCGAGCTGGAGCTCGTACACGTGTTGGTGCTGACGACGCGACGTCAGGAAGGCCGCTTCGTCGATCGAGAGATCGACGTGGGGCTTGCCTTCCTGGGCTTCGATCATCGCGGGGATACGGCCCTCGGCGCGCAGGTTGCGCGCCGAGCGGGTGCCGAGCTTGGTGCGCGGTTCGGCCTTGAGGATGCCAACGTTCTTGTTGCTCATGACTTCGTTCTCCGATCGGGTCGGTAGGTGCTGTGTGCTCAGTCGAAGAGCGAGCTGACCGACTCGCTCCGGTGGATGTTGAGGATGGCTCGCGCCAAGAGCGGCGCGATCGAGACGATCTCGATGCGATCCGGGAGCTTTTCCCGGCGCGGGATCGAGTCGGTGATCAGGACGCGGTCCGCCGGGCACGCCGCGAGGCGCTCCAGCGCGGGCCCGCAGAACACCGCGTGCGAAACGGCGATCACGATCTTCTGCGCGCCGTGATCGCGCACGATCCGCGCGGCCTCGGTGATCGAGCCGCCGGTCGAGATCATGTCGTCGATGATGATCACGTTGCGGCCTTCGACCTCGCCGATCACGTGCTCGACGGCGATCTCCGCGCCCGAGATCCGACGCTTGTCGACGATCGCGAGGTCGGCGCCGAGCGACTTGGCCCACGAGCGCGCCATCTTGATGCCGCCGACGTCCGGCGAGATCACGACTGGGTTGCCGAGGTCGATGCGGCGCGCCGCTTCGAGCAACACCGGCTTCGCGTAGAGGTGGTCGACCGGGATGTCGAAGAAGCCCTGGATCTGCGCGGCGTGCATGTCGAGCGCGAGCACGCGGTTCGCGCCGGCGGTGACCAACGAGTTGGCGACCACCTTCGCGCTGATCGGCACGCGGCCCTCGTCCTTGCGGTCCTTGCGGGCGTAGCCGTAGTACGGCATCACCGTGGTGATCCGACCGGCGCTCGCGCGGCGCAGCGTGTCGATCAGCAGCAAGAGCTCGCACCAGTTCTCGTTGACCGGCGGGCACGTCGGCTGGATGACGAACACGTCGCCGCCGCGGATGTCGTCGTGGATCTTGATGTCGATCTCGCCGTCCGGGAACCGGCCGACGTGGGCGTTCGCGAGCGGGAGGTCGAGCGATCGGCTGATCGCCTTCGACAACTCCGGGTGCGAAGTGCCCGAGATCAGGATCAAGCGTTCGTTGTAGGCCAAGTCGCTCTCCTCAAGGTGCTGCGCCCGGCGCTCGGCCCGACGACTTGTCCAACTTGCGCGCGGGGACCCCGATCCAGGTCTCCCCCGCCGGAATGTCCGATCCACGCTTCACGACGGCGCCGGCGCCGGTGGTCGCTCCGCGGCCGACCTTGACCGGAGCGACCAGCACGGTCCCCGAACCGACGAACGCGCCGGCCTCGACGACCGAGCGGTGCTTCAGCTTGCCGTCGTAGTTCGCGAACACGGTGCCCGCGCCGATGTTGACCTTCTCGCCGAGCTCGGCGTCGCCGACGTAGGCGAGGTGCTTCGCCTTGGCGCGCGGTCCGAAGCGCGAGTTCTTGGTCTCGACGAAGTTTCCGACCGCGGCGCCGTCGGCGAGCACGGTGCCGGAGCGCAGATGCGCGAACGGCCCGACTTCGCAGCCCTCGCCGATCTTCACGCCCGAACGGATCACCGTGCAGGGCTGCACGTGGGTGCGAGCCCCGATCTCGACGCCCCAGTCGATGTAGGTGGTCGCCGGATCCTCGATCCAGACGCCGCGGAGCATGTGCTCCTCCAACACGCGCTGTTGCAGCACGCTGCGCGCCTCGGCGAGGTGCACCAGCGTGTTGACGCCGATCGC
>JADLBP010000252.1 GCA_020847695.1 Planctomycetota bacterium | reverse complement strand
GACGATGTTGTAGCTGTAGTCGTCGGTCTTGCCGTACGTGATGCCCGGCTGGATGCCGCCGCCGGCGAGCCAGACGCTGAAGCAACGCGGGTGGTGATCGCGGCCGTAGTCGCTCTCGGTCAGCACGCCCTGGCTGTACACCGTGCGACCGAACTCACCGCCCCACAGGATCAGCGTGTCGTCGAGCAAGCCGCGGCGACGCAGATCCTTGATCAACGCGGCCTGGCCCTGGTCGACCGCCTTCGCTTGCAGCCGGATCTCGTTCGGCAGGCCGTTGTGCTGGTCCCAGCCGCGCATGTAGAGCTGGATGAAGCGCACGCCGCGCTCCGCGAGCCGGCGCGCGAGCAAGCAGTTCGCCGCGAACGTGCCGGGCTTCTTCGCGTCCTCGCCGTAGAGCGCCATCGTCTCTTCGTCCTCGTCGGAGAAGTCGACGAGCTCCGGCACCGACATCTGCATGCGGAACGCCATCTCGTGCTGCGCGATCCGCGCGCGCACCTCGGGATCGAGGCTCGCTTCCGCCTCGCGCTCGTTCAACGTCGAGACGAGATCGAGCATCCGGCGCCGGTCGTCGCGCGTCACGCCTTCCGGATCCTTGAGGTAGAGCACCGGATCGCCCGCGCTGCGCAACTTGCAGCCTTGGTGCTCGCTCGGGAGGAAACCCGAGCCCCAGAAGCGCGCCGAGAGCGCCTGCATGTTGCCGAGGCCCTGCGTGATCAGGACGACGAACGTCGGCAGGTTCGCGTTCATGCTGCCGAGCCCGTAGCTCGCCCACGCGCCGAACGACGGACGCCCGGGCTGTTGATTGCCGGTCTGGAAGAACGTGATCCCCGGTTCGTGGTTGATCGCCTCGGTGTGCATCGAGTGCACGAAGCAGATCTCGTGCGCGACGCTCGCGGTGTGAGGCAGCAGCTCGGAGAGCCACACGCCGTCCTGGCGATTCGCGTAGCGCGAGAACTTGAAGATCGACGGCGCGACGGGGAAGCGCGCTTGGCCGCTGGTCATGCCGGTCAGGCGCTGGCCTTGTCGGATCGAGTCGGGCAGGTCCTGGTTGAAGCGCTGGCGCAGGCCGGGCTTGTAGTCGTAGAGGTCGAGCTGGCTCGGCGCGCCCTCCATGTGCATGTAGATCACGCGCTTCGCCTTCGGCGCGAAGTGCGGCCCGCGCGCGGCGGGCGCCGCGGTCGAGCGCGAGCTCGCGAACGCCGACTCGCCGAGCAACGACGAGAGCGCGATCGAGCCGAGGCCCGCGCCGAGCGTGCCCGCGGTGCGCGCGAAGAAGCGGCGGCGCGTGATTCCGAGATGTCGTTCTTCGATCGGGTTCATCGTCAGCTCTGGCAGAGGACGGCGTCGAGGTCGAGCAAGGCACTGGCGAGCATCGTCCACGCGGCGAGTTCCGTCGCGTCGAGCTCCATGTCGGTCGGCCGTTCGCCGACCTCGATGAGCTTCTTCGCGTCGTCGGCGGCGGCCTGGTAGCGCGCACGGAACGCCGCGAGCGTGTCGGCGAGCAGCGTCAGCTCTTCCGCGCTCGGCGTGCGCGCCGTCG
This sequence comes from Planctomycetota bacterium, assembly GCA_020847695.1. Lineage (GTDB taxonomy): Bacteria > Planctomycetota > UBA1135 > UBA1135 > JACRIN01. Next base: position 3,934 of record JADLBP010000252.1, on the reverse strand, counting down.
CGCGACGGTACATGCTGACGAGCTTCGCGCGCTCGTCGCCGGCTTCGCGCAACGTGCGCTCGGCGAACACGCGAGCGGCCTCGACGTACTGCTCGTCGTTCCACAGCACCAGTGCCTGCAACGGCGTGTTGGTCGACGGCCGGCGGATCGTGCAGAACTCGCGCGTCGGCGCGTCGAACGTCATCAACGACGGCGGCGGGCACGCGCGCTTCCAGTACGTGTAGAGGCTGCGGCGCCAGAGATCGTCGCCCATGCCGCGTTCGTAGATGCGCGTGTTCGACTGGAGCATCGCGACTTCTTGCCACAGACCTTCGGGCTGGTACGGCTTGACCGACGGACCGCCGAACTTCTCGACCAGCAGGCCGGCGACGTAGAGCGCTTGATCGCGAATCTGCTCCGCCCCCATCCGGCGACGCGGGTAGTACGCGAGCCAGCGGTTGTCTGGATCCTGCGCGCGCGCGGCGGGGTCGACGCGCGAGCTCTGTCGGTAGGTCTCGCTGGTCACGATCCGGCGCACCAACGACTTGACGCCCCACCCGCCGTCGCGGAAGTCGACCGCGAGCCAATCGAGCAGCTCGGGATGCGACGGCCATTCGCCCTGCGCACCGAAGTCCTCGCTGGAGCGCACGAGCCCGCTCCCGAAGAAGAGCTCCCACACGCGATTGACCGCGACGCGCGCGACCAGCGGGTTCTCCTTCGACACCAACCAACGCGCGAGCCCGAGACGATCGCGCGGCAGGTCCGCGGGCAAGCCTCCGAGGGCGCGCGGGACGTTGCGCTCGACCTTGCGCTCCTTGTCGGGCTTGTCGTACGCGCCGCGGGTCAGGACGAAGGTCTCGCGCGGCATCGCGGCTTCCTTCATCACCATCGTCATCGGCACCTTGGCGTCGAGCTCGGCGCGCGCCTTGGTCAGGCCCTCGACGCGCGCGAGCGCCGCTCGGAACGACGGCGACGCGGCGACGCGCCACGCTTGGACGAAGCGCGCGCCGCGCTCGCCGCCGCGCGTGCTCTCCGGTCCGAGCGCCCACACGAGATCACCGGCGAGCTCGTGCTCGCGCTCCTTCTGCCGCCAGTAGAAGCCGCCCTGGCCGCCGATGTTGACCACCTTGAAGACGACCGTGTGCGCGCCGGCGGCGAGGTCGAGCTCGAACGCGTCCTGGTCGGCTGCCGCGCCGCGATCGGTGCGATTCGAGAACACTTCCTTGCCGTCGACGAACACGCGCGCGCCGTCGTCGCTGCCGAGCGAGATCGCGAGCTTGCGAGCGCTCGGCGCGATCAGGCGCTTCGCGACGTAGACGTCGTTCTGGCCCTGCGGGAACTCGCCGTTGACCCGCCCGTCGACGAACTCCTCGACGAACCTCCAACCCTTGCCGTCGAACTGTTGCGCGAGATCGAGCTCGGCAACGCTCTCCGGCCCGAACGCCTGGTCGAAGAGCTGCTCGCGCGGTGCCTCGAACGGTCCCGCCATGTACCAGCCGCTGGACGCGGCGGGCAGGCGGTCGAGCGCGTCGGCGGCGAGGCTCGCGAACGAAACGCGGACGCGGCCGAGCGTGTGCTCGGAGTACTGCGACTGGTGGCGCAGCGAGATCACGAGCTCGGTGCCGCCCGCGAAGCCGAACGGCTCGTCGGCGAGGAACAGCGCGGCGCGTCCGTCGGTGCGGTTGTGTCCGTCGACCGCCCAACCGCTCGCCTCCGACGCATCGAGCGTGTTGAGCACCTTGAAGTCGCCGTTCGCTTGCTCGAAGTCGGCGAGCGCCCAGGTGAAGTGCACCGTCTTGCGCTTCGAGCGATCGGCGAGCGACACCGCCTCGACCTCGAAGCCGGTCAGCACCGCGTTGCCGTTGTAGGCGCGGCCGACGCGGCCGTTCGGCAGGCGTTCGTCGGTCAGAGCCTCGAGCGCGACGAGCCGCAGATCGGTCGCCTGCGTCGAGAGCACCACCGTGAAGTCGTCCTTCGGCGGGTTCGGGCCCGACGCGAGCACCGAGCCGTCGGGCTCGAGCGTCAGCGTCGCGCCGCCCGCGGCGCTCGCGCGCTGGAACTTGGTCGCGGCCCAACGCACGCCCGTCGACGTCGCGAGGTCGGCGAGGAACGCGGCGCGCTGCGAGTCTTCCTCGGGCACCGGGCGATCGAGCTCGGCAGTCGCGACCGCGATCTCGTCGACCAGGCGCGCGAGCTCCGCCTCTTGCTCCTTCGACGGCACGCGCAGGAACGGCTCGAGCGCGCGATTCGCGTCCGGCACCTGCGAGTAGAGCCCGGGCTCCTCGATCGAGTTGTAGAACGCGAAGAGCTCGAAGTACTCGTCCTGCGTGATCGGATCGAACTTGTGCTCGTGGCAGCGCGCGCAGCCGAGCGTCAGCGCGAGGAACACCGAACCGGTCGTGTTCACGCGGTCGGCCGCGTACTCGACCTTGTACTCCTCGTCGATCGCGCCGCCTTCGTCGGTGGTGACATGGTTGCGGTTGAAACCGCTCGCGATCTTCTGGTCCTGCGTCGCGTTCGGCAGCAGGTCGCCGGCGAGCTGCTCGACGACGAACTCGTCGAACGGCTTGTCGTCGCGGTACGCCGCGAGCACCCAATCGCGCCACGGCCAGATCTGGCGGCCGGCGTCCATGTGGATGCCGCTGGTGTCCGCGTAGCGCGCTTGATCGAGCCACGGCGCCGCCATCCGCTCCGCGTAGCGCGAGACGTAGGGTTGCTCGGTGAGCAGCTTGTCGACCCAACGCTCGTACGCGTCCGGTCGCGAGTCGGCGAGGAAGGCGTCGAGCTCCTCCGGCGTCGGCGGCAGACCGGTGAGATCGAGGAAGAGCCTGCGCAGCAGCACGTCGCGCGGCGCGGCGGCACTCGGCGCGAGGCCGTGCTTCTCGAGGTTCGCGACGACGAACGCGTCGATCGGATTGGAGGTCGGCCGCGCGGTCGCGGGCACCGGAGCGCGCTTCGGCGCGACGAACGACCAATGCGGCTCGTACTCGGCGCCTTCCTCGATCCAGCGGCGGAAGAGCGCGACGTCCTCGTCCGAGAGCATGCGCTTGCCGCTGTCGGGCGGCGGCATCTGGAACTTCGGATCGTCGCTGGTGATCCGAGCGAAGAGCTCGCTCGCCTCGACGTCGCCGGGCACCAGCGCATGCGAGCCGTCGCGCTCGGCGTACGCGCTCTCGACCTGATCGAGCCGCAGGTCCGCCTTACGCGACTTCGCGTCGAAGCCGTGGCACTTGAAGCAACGGTCCGAGAGGATCGGGCGGATGTCGCGGTCGTAGCGGACGCGCTCGCGCGGTCCGCCAAGTCCGCCAGGTCCGCCGGACGGGGCGGCGGCGCGCGCGGGCTCGCTCGACGCGCTGAAACCGAGCACCGCGACGGCGGCCACCGCGCTGCACGACACCGCGAAACGGATCCGGAACGAGGCGCTGCTGCTCATCGACAGGGGACTCTCCGAGCTTCGGACTCTCCAGGCGTCGAGCGACCGCCCCGGCGCCGGCTCCGAAGCACCGACGCTCGTCCCCCAGCGTACGTGAGGAGCCCTCGACCCGTCGAGCGGCGAAGGCCGACAACTCGCGCTCACTCCGCGCGCAACGCGTCGACCGGGTCGAGTCGCGCGGCGCGCCGCGCGGGCAGCACGCCGGCGAGAACTCCGACCACCAGCGACGCCGCGAGTGCAATCGGGACGATCCAGCCGGGCGTCTCGATCGGGAAGCTCGGCAGCGCGAGTCGCGCGCCAGGCAACGTACGACCCACGCGATCGAACCCTGGCCCGACGACGCGCGCTATCCTCGTCGGATGAAGATCGGATCCCTCGCGGCGCTCGTCATCGCTGGTTTCGCGCTCGGGTCGAGCGCGCAGGAGGCGCGCGAGCGCCCCGAGCCGTTCCGCGCGCGCGCGGCGGCGTTCTGGGCGTGGCTCGGCGAGCACGCCGACGAGCACCGGGACGCGCTGCTCTCCG
>JADLBP010000251.1 GCA_020847695.1 Planctomycetota bacterium | reverse complement strand
GCGCCGAGTACTGCGCGATCGCGATCGACGCGGCGGTCACCGACGGCAACCTGGTCACCGCGCCCGCGTGGCCCGCGCATCCCGCGTGGATCTCGCAGTTCTTGACGGTGCTCGGCACGCGCGTCGTCACCTGAGCGCGCGAGCGGCGACGCGAGCGCCTTCGGCGTGGCGCCGTCGCTGCCGGTGCGAGCGAGCCTCTTCCGCGAGGCCGCGTCCTCATCCGCGTCGACCCAAGCGGAGAGCTCGATCGGACGGCGCCGAGCGCACGGCGGCGAGGCGTTGGCTGGACGCCGCGCACGCCGGGCGCGCCCCAGGCGCGCGAGAGCCGCGTGACGGCGCGCTGCTACGCCGCCACGACGCCGCGTCACCTCGTCCGCACGCGCGTTGCGCGCTCGACTCGGCGCGCGCCGGCGCGGACGAGCGGCTCGACGTTTGCGCTCGACCTCGCACGCGGAATCTCCCGCACGAGGTCACCATGCCGTTCCATTCGCTCGCGTTGCTCGCGCTGCTCGCTCCGTTGTGCTCGCTCTCGCCGCGATCCGTCGCCGTGGATTCGCCGGGCCCGAGCGGACCGCTCCCGCTCGCGCTCACCACCGCGCCGCAAGCGCGGCGACCGATCGCCGCGACGCTGCTCCACGCGCGCGTCGAGATCGTCGATGGAGTCGCGTCGACGCGGCTGACGCTGACGATCCAGAATCGCGGCGACGCGCCCGAGGAAGCGACGTGGCTGCTGCCGCTGCCGCCGGGGTCGGTCGCCGACGATTTCCGCATGACGATCGGCGGCAAGCTCGCATCCGGCGAGGTGCTCGACGCGAAGCGAGCGCGCGGCGTCTACGAAGGCATCGTGCGAGCGAAGCGCGACCCGGGCTTGCTGGAGTACGTCGGGCGCGGCTGCCTGAAGGCACGCATCTTCCCGATCCCGCCGCGCGGCTCGCTCGACGTCGAGGTCGGCTACCGCGAGCTCCTGCCTCTGACCGGCGGACTGACGCGCTGGGCGCTCCAAGTCGGCGCCGCGGGCCTAGACGCGGGTGCGCCGGAGCGCACGGTGCTCGAGCTCACGGCCTCGTCGAAGCGCGAGCTGCGCAACGCGTTCTCGCCGATACCCGGCCTGCACGTCGTGTCGGAGGCGCAGCGCGTGCGCGCGTCGTTCGAGGGCGGCGCGGTGCCCGGCGGCGAGCTCGCGGTGCTCTTCTCGCTCGCCGAAGGCGAATTCGGCCTCGACCTCTTGAGCACGCGAGCGAGCGGCGCGGAAGAAGGCTCGTTCCTGATGCTCGTGTCGCCGAAGCGCGACCGCAAGCGAGCTGCGGCGCCCACGCGCGAGCTCGTGTTCGCCCTCGACACGTCCGGTTCGATGTCCGGACCGAAGCTCGAGCAGGCACGCGGTGCGCTGCGGTTCTTCCTGCGCTCGCTCGCGCCGGCCGATCGCTTCAACGTCGTCCCGTTCTCGACCGAAGCCCGACCGTTCTTCCCCACGACTGTGCCCGCCGATGCGGCGCACGTCGAGGATGCCTTGAAGCGCGCGGAGAGCCTGCGCGCGGCCGGCGGGACCAACCTGACCGATGCGTTGCGCTCGAGCCTCGCGCTGCGCCCCGCAAGCGCCGGAACGGTGCCGCTGGTCGTGCTGCTGACCGACGGCTTGCCGTCGATCGAGATCACCGACGTCCACGAGCTCGCGGCGCGTGCGGTCGAATGGAACGCCGCGTCGGCGCGCGTGTTCGTCTTCGGCGTCGGCAACGACGTCAACACGGTGCTGCTCGACACGCTCGCCGAGCAGAGCGGCGGCACGCGCGGCTACGTCCGCGACCACGAGGACATCGAGCTCGCGGTCGGCGACCTGTTCACCGCGATCGCGAACCCGGTGTTGACGAACCTCGAGCTCGCGGTCGAAGGCGCGGTGCTCGAGCGCATGATCCCGCGACGCTTGCCCGACCTCTTCGAGGGCGGTCGCCTGGTGATCACGGGGCGCTATCGCGGCGCGGGCCCGTGCCGCGTGCGACTGACGGCGAACGACGGCGACGAACGACGCACGTTCGAGTACGACGCGGTGCTCGCGAGCACGCCGGTCGCCGGCCTCGACTTCCTGCCGAGCCTCTGGGCCGAGCGCCGCGTCGCGATGCTGCTCGACCAGCTCCGGCTGCACGGCGCGAACGCCGAGCTCGTCGACGAAGTGCGCGAGCTCGGCATCGAGCATCGCATCGTCACTCCGTACACGTCGCATCTGATCCTCGAGGAAGGGCTCGGGATGCCGCCGGAGCGCGGTGACACCGCGTCGGCGCCGGCGACGCCGGGCCCGAGCTCGCCGGGTCCCGCATCCCCGGGGGCGGGTGGACCGGCGACGCCCGGACCGTCTCCGCGCGGACCGGCGAGCCCCGGAGCCTCCGCCGAGCGCCGCGCGCCCGATCTCGCGAGCGTGACCCGCCGTCTGGTCGAAGCCGGCGTGCTACCGAAGGATGCGACGGCGGAAGAGGCGCAGCGGCTCGCGTTGGCGCTGGTCAAGGAGCTGCGCGAGGCGGACCAAGCGCTCGCCGGACTCGGCGAGCGCGAGACCGGCCGCGGCGCGGTCGACGACAGCGTCTACCTCGCTCGCCTGGTCGGCGCGGGCGGCGCTCGCGTCGACACGGGCTCGAGCTCGACGATCCCGAACTCCCCTGGCACGGTCTTGACGGGCTCGGACGCGTTCTTCTCGGGCGGCACGAGCGCGGGGATGCGCGTCGACTTGTTGTCGCTCTTCACGCGCAAGGTGAAGGACAAGGTCTTCGTGCTGCGCGCCGGCGTCTGGACCGATCGGACGGCGAACGAGGCGCTGCCGCGCGAGGACGTCGAGGCGTTCTCGGACGGCTGGTTCGCGCTGCTGGAACGGAAGCCCGAGCTCGCGCCCTACTTCGCGTTCAGCACCCGGATCGACGTCGTGCTCGACGGGCGCGTGTACGCGGTGCGCGCGAGCGCGAAGCCCGAGCGTTGATCGATCGCGGCCGCGCGTCGTGTCGACGTCGGCTGTCGGACGCGCTGGTCGCCTTACCGAGCTCCGCCGATTGCGGCGCGCTCGACGCCGGGCGAGTAGAGCTCGAAGGTCGCGCGAGCGGCGGCGGCCTCGGCCGCGCCGCTCGACGCGCCGACGACAACGAGGAACGACCGTGCATCTCGAGACTCCGGCGTGTTGGGCGTGGGCGCTCGGCACCGTGGTCGCATTCGCGCCGCTGTCGGCGCGCGCTGGCGCGCAGGCCGGTGGAACCGCGCACCCCTGTGGCATGCCGGTCGACACCGGCCCGACGCGCACGGTCGTCGCGGAACCGGATCCCGCGCCGCCCGACATCGTCGGTCCGGGCGAGTTCTCGATCGTCTTGCTCCCGGACACGCAGTGCTACTGCGAGGACTACGACCTCTCGCCGACCTCGCCTTCGACCGGGAACCGCTATGCGCAGCGATTCTTCGACCAGACCGCGTGGATCGTCGCGCACCTCGATGCCTACGACATCCGCTTCGTCTCGCACGTCGGTGACGTCGTGCAGAACTTCGATCACGGCAACGCGAGCGAGTGGGACGTCGCGCGAACGGCGCTGAACGCGTTCCACCCGCTCGGAGAGCCGACGCGTTGTCCGTTCGTCCCCTACTCGATCAGCCTCGGGAACCACGATTTCGACGAGCCGGCCGCCGCCGACCTGAGCGCGACGCGCTTCCTCGCGGAGTACGGGCCGGCTCGCTTCGAGAACGCCGACGGCGAGTTCCACGCGTTCTACGCGGGCTCGGATGCCGGGTGGAAGTACGTCGCGACCGGTCATCCGAACGAGACAGGAAAGGGACTGAACAGCTGCCAGCGCTTCTACGCCGGCCCGTACGAGTTCCTGCACATCACGCTGCAATGCGCGCCGACCAACGGCTCGCTCGCGTGGGCGGAGACGATCCTCGCCGCGAACCCGGGCGTCCGGACCCTGGTTTCGACCCACGCATTCCTCTCCGGCGGCAACACGCACGGCGGCGTCGCCGGAGTGTTGTTCGTCGCGAGCGAGATGGGCCGGCTCGTCCCCGGCAAGACCAACGACGCGGTCGCGGTCTGGCAGAAGCTGATCCGGCGGTACGACCAGATCTTCATCGTGCTCTGCGGGCACGCGTGGGAGCAGGAGCTCGTCGTGATGCACAACGACTTCGGACACGACGTGCTCGTGTACGAAGCGTCGTTCACGCTCGAGAGCCATGGCGGCAAGATCCGCGTCGCGGACCAGCAAGGCGCGCAGTGGGCCTACACGGGAGCCGACGACGACGACCGCAACGGGTCGGGGTGGCTCGGGCTCCTGGTCTTCGCGCCGAAGGCTCGGCACGTGACCTGGTACACGTACTCGCCGACGCTCGACGTCTGGGCCTGCGACCGCGCGCCGCAGGACTATCCGACGACGATGACCACCTATCCGTGGGGCGCCGACGTCATCATCCGCACGCCGCTCGACCTCGACGACAGCGCGCGCTTCGCGCCGTGAGCCCGCGCCACTCGCTCAGGCGCCGGCCGGCCGATAGAGGTTGGTCGCGCCCGGGAATTCCTTGGCCGCGATCTCGCCGATCTTCGCGAGCAACGCGGGGTCGTCGGTGTCCGCGAAGACGTAGAACTTCCAGAGCGCGCGGTACGAGCGCTCGAGGTCCGCGAGGCGCGGCACGCGCGCGCTGAACTCCGAGAGCGGCTTGACGGTCGACTCGCCCGGCCAGCGCACGTGCGTGTGCGCTTCCTTGAGCTGCATCCGCTTCGCCGGACACGTCACGATGATCTCGACGGTCTTGCCGGTCGCGAACCGCACCAGGTCCGAGATGCGTTCCTCGACGGCTTGGCGGTTCGCCTGGCCTTCGCGCGCGAAGAAGCGAGTGACCAGCTCTTCCTGCACCGCCTCGTTCTCGTAGCGCGGGAAGACGCACGCGCGCTTCGGGAGCTTGCGGGTCCGGAAACGCTCGACCGCGGATCGAATCCGCTTCGCGACGTCCGCCGGGCACTTCCTCGACTTCTCGCCGTCGCGAGCGACGCGCTCGAGCAGGTCGAGCACCGACGCATCGGTCTGATCGTAGAAGTCCTCTTCCTTGACGAGCCCGGCGCTCAACGCGAGCTCGACCGCGCGCGCCGCGAGCGCACCGGCCGCGACCTTCGCGTGGTGGTAGTACACGCGCTCGCTGAAGAAGTAGCGCGCCTCGAGCAAGCGCACCATCTCCGACAGGATGTCCTCGCGCAGCAAGTTGTGCTTGGCGACGTCGATGTAGAGGTGGCCGCTCGCGCGGTCGACTCGGAAGTACGACAGCAGGCGTTGATCGATCGCGAGCTTGAGCCCGGTGAAGTACGCGTCGCGCGCGAGGTAGTCGAGGATGTCCGAGCAGATCGTGTCGGAGTTGATCTCGCTCCAGTACGGCGGGATCGCGCGCGCGGTGTCGCCCTTCTCGGCGCAGAGGATCGCGAGCACGTCCTTGTGCAGCCCGAGGTCGCGCAGGACTCGTCCGACTCCGGTCTGCGCTCCGAGCATGCGCTCGAACCGGTACGGCGAGTCGTGGCGGTGCATCAACCCGGCCTGGTCCTCGACGTTGTGGCCGAACGGGATGTGCGTGATGTCGTGGACGAGCCCGGCCATCCGGATCACCCGCGCCTCGGCTTCGGAGACGCCCAGGCACTCGCGCGAGTTGTGCTCGAAGGAGAGGTTGACCGCGTCGATCATCCGCTGCGCGAGGTGCAGCGTGCCGATCGAATGGTCGAAGCGCGTGTGGACGGCGCCCGGGTAGACGAAGTTCGCCGAGCCGAGCTGCTTGACGCCGCGCAGGCGTTGCATCTCGGGCGTGTCGAGCACCGAGATCTCCTCGTGCGTCAGGTACACGTCGCCGTGCACCGGGTCGCGGATGACGCTGTATCGCTTCTTGGCGGCCACGAAAAAGCTTCCCCTCGGCTCCCGAAAGGCCGCGCATGGTAGCGGCGGACCGCCTGGTCTCCGAGGTTCGTTTCGACCCTTCCGAACGACCCGGTAGAATGGGCCCTGGATGCTCTCCCCGGCCGCCCCCACCGCGCCGCGTGCTCCCTCCGCATGGAAGCCGCGTGCTCTCGCCGTCCTCTTCGGTACGGTGGCCGCGCTCTTCTCGTTCGTGCTCGCGATGCAGAACCGGAGCTTCGGCAGCCGGGCCTCGGTCGACCTCGACGACAAGAACGCCGAGCTCGCGGCGCTGCTCGCCGAGCGCGATCGAGCCCTCGCGGAGGCTTCCGAGCTCGGCTCGCTGCTCTCCTGGCGCCTGGCGTTGCCCGAGCGGATCGCGAAGACGCTCTTCCCGATGCGCCACGCGACGCAGACGTACGACGAGTACTGCTTCTATCGCTACAAGCCCGGCGTCGAGTACGCCAACGAGTGGCCCGAGCACCCGAAGGGTCGCTGGTACGTGCGCACGAACTCGCTCGGTCTGCGCGAGGACTCGGACACGCCGAAGGAGGAGCTCGATCTGCGCGTGTTGGTCACCGGCGATTCGCACACCGACGGCGTCTGCGACAACGCGGAGTCGTTCGCGAACCTGGTCGAGGCCGCGCTCGCCGCGCAGCATCCCGGCAAGACGATCGACGTCGGCAACGCCGGCAAGGGTGGCTACTCGTTCTACAGCTACCTCGGCGTGCTCGAGCGCTTCCTCGCGCTCGACCTCGCGCCCGACGTGTTCGTCGTCACCGTCTACGGAGGCAACGACTTCGAGGAAGCGCTGACGCCCTGGCACTTCTTCGCCGGCATCCAGCGCGGCAACGGACTGCCCGCCTACTGGGACTCCGTCGAAGCCGCGCGCAAGGTCAACGAGCCCTGCCTGTCGCAGGGCATGCTCGCGACCAAGTACTTCCAGCAGAACCCCGAAGAGGTGCAGCGCGCGCTCGAAGCGACCCTCGGCATGTCCGGACAGATCATCGGCGAGTGTCGCGCGCGCGGCATCGTGCCGCTCTTCGTCTACCTGCCGTCGTGGTACGAGCTCGATCCCGATCGCACGATGGAGGAGTTCGCCGGCGTCGTCGGCGCGCTCGGACTCGCGCGCGAGGACATCGCCCGCGTGACCGAGCTCGGTGAGCGCTACGTCGCGGGGCTGCGCGCGCTCGGCGCGGAAGTCGTCGACCTGAGGCCGGCGTTCCGCGCGGAGCGCGGCGCGCTCTACTGGCAAACCGACCACCACATCAACCTCGCCGGTCACGCGCGGGTCGCGGAGGCGCTGCTCGCACCGCTCGAGGCGCTGGGGTTCGGTCGACGGTGATCCGTCGAGCGGCGAAGGCGCGCTTCGGCGGCGCGCGGGTGACGGCGCTGGTCTGCGGGCTCGCGCTCGCTGCGGCGATCGGCAGCCTGCTCTGGACTCGCATGAAGCCGGGCCCCGCGCCGGTCGAGCTGCGCGATTCGACGCCGATCGACGCCGAGAAGCTCGCGGCGCGGCGCGGCGAGCTCGCGGATCCCGCGCTCGCGTTCGCGCCCGATCGCCGGCGGCTCGCGCTCTCGCCTGAGATCGCGCTCGAGATCTCGCCGCTCAACGTGCCCGAGCAGGAATACGACCCGCAGTGCTACCTGCGCCACAAGGCGAATCTGAACAACACCGTGCCGTGGCCGGAGCACCCGAAGAAGCGCTGGCACATGCGCACCAACTCGCTCGGGCTGCGAGAGGACCGCGAGCTCGCACCGACGTTCGACGGGCTGCGCGTGCTCTGCACCGGCGATTCGCACACCGACGGCGTCTGCGAGAACTCGGAGTCGTGGCCTCACCGACTCGAAGCGCGCGCGAAGGCCGCGCACCCCGATCGCGCGATCGAGGTGATCAACTCCGGCAAGGGGTGCTACGGCTTCTACCACTATCGCGGCGTGCTCGAGCGCTTGGCGCACTTCGAGCCGGAGCTCTTCGTCGTCGGCGTGTACGGCGGCAACGACTTCATGGAGACGACGCGGCCCTGGTACTACTTCGCCGGCGCGGAGCGGCCGAAGTTCGACGCCGCGGACTGGAAGAAGATCAACGCGGCGAAGCGCGTCGACGGCCCCGGTCTCGCTCAGATCTGGACCAGTGCGTACTACTTCCATCGCTTCCCGGACGAGCAGCACGTCGCGCTCTCCGCCGCGCTCGCGCTGTCCGCGGACATCGCCGGCGCCGCCGGAGCGCGCGGCATGCGTGTGCTGTTCGTCTACATCCCCTCGCGCGCCGAAGTCGCGCCCGACGCGGAGTTCGCGCGGTCGAAGGAGACGCTCGACGCGCTCGGCCTGACGCGCGCGGATCTCGACACCGCCGGGCGCTTGACCGATCGGTACCTGCAAGGTCTCGCGTCGCTCGGGATCCCGGTGGTCGACGTGCGCGAGCGCTTCCGCCGCGAGCCGCGACCGCCGTACTGGGAGAGCGACCTCCATATCGATCTCGCGGGCCACGCGGCGATCGCGGAGGTGCTCGAACCGTGGCTAGAGCCGCTGATCGTCGGCGCCCGCTGACCCGCACGCCCTGCTAGATTGACGCCGTGCTGCTCCCGCTGTTCCACGCCCTGATCGTCGCCGCCGCCGCGAGTCCTGCGCTCGCTCAAGCCGCCGAACGGCCCACTCGCTTCCACGTCGACGCCGCGGAGGCGAAACGCCTGTTCGCCAACCTGCGAGGCAACGACTCCCCCGAGAAGGACGTGTACGACGAGGCGCTGTGGTTCCGCCACAAGCCCGGCCTCGACATCGAGATGCAGCATCCCGAGCTTCCGGGCGGCAAGTGGCGGCTGCGCACGAACTCGCTCGGCTTGCGGATGGATCGCGAGCTCGCGGCCGAGCCCGCGGAGATCTCGTTGCTGCTCACCGGCGACGCGAACATGGAAGGCGTGTGCTCGAATTCGGACACGATCGCAGGTCGCGTCGAGCGCTCGCTCGCCGCGCTGCATCCCGGCGCGTCGATCGAGGTCGTCAACGCGGGCAAGGGCAGCTACACGTTCCAGAACTACGTGCTGGTGCTCGATCGGTTCGCCGCGCGCAAGCCGAAGATGTTCGTCGTGCTCGTGTGCTTGAACGACTTCGAGGAGTGCCTTTCGGCCTACTACCACTTCAGCGGCACGTCGGGGCCGACGTTCGCGGAGGCCGACGCGCAGAAGCTGACGTTGGTCGGGCGAGAGTGGATCGACGAGTTCGCTCAAGGTCTGACGGCGCTCTGGCGCTTCGACCGCCAGCCGAGCGAGCTCGACACCGCGCTCGCGATCGGAGCGGGCCTGATGGGCGAGCTCGCGGGGACTTGCGCGGCGCTCGGGACCGAGCTCGTCGTGCTCTGGTGCCCGCCCTACTTCTCGCTCGACGCCGCGAAGGCTCAGCAGGAGCTCGCGAAGCCCCTCGCCGAGCTCGGACTCGATGCGCTGGACCTCGCGAGCGCCGACGCGATCGCGACGCGCTTCCTGAACAGCGTGCGCGGCATGCGGCTGACCGCGATCGACCTCCGACCGACGTTCGCGAAGGAGCGCGCGCCGATGTTCTGGACGGACGATCGCCATCTCAGCCTCGCCGCGAACGAGCTGATCGCCCGTGAGATCGCGGCGCGCTACGAGCTGGTGGCGGCGCGCGAGAGCTCGAAGGCGCGGTGACGATGCTCGCGGAACTCGCTGGGTTGCTGATCGCCGGCGCGCTCGCGGTCCAGGACCCGCGGCCGGCGCCCGCCGGCCCGTCCGAGGAACCGCCGGCCCCGCGCGTCGCGCTCGCGCTGGTCGCGAACCGCACGCGCCTCACCGCGGGCGAGACCTTCGAGCTCGGCGTGCGCTATGTCGTCCCTCCCGGTTGGCACATCCATTGGACCAACCCGGGCGACGGCGCGACGCGCACCCAAGTCGACCTGACGGTCCCCGACGGCTTCACGGTCGCGGGGCCGAGCTACCCAGGGCCGGAGCGCTTCGACGAACTCGGCGGTCGCGTCCACTACGGGTACACCGGTGAGGTCGTCGTGCTCTACCGCGTGACCGCGCCGAAGGAACTCGTCGCGGACACCCACTACACGTTCTCGATCCAGTCGCGGTGGCTCGCGCACGGCGAGCGCAGCGTGATGGGCGAGAACGCGAAGAAGCTGCGGCTCGAACCCGCCGACGCGGAGCACCCTGCGCAGCCGCACGAAGCGGCGCTGTTCGAGAAGGCCCACGCGCGCGAACCCAGGCCGTGGAAGGAGCTCTCCGACGCCCGGGCGGAGTGGTCGCTGTCGAAGGAGAGCGGCACGCACCTCTTCGTGTTCCGCGTCGAGCACGTCGACCGGCTCGAGTTCTACCCCGCGCTCGACGGCGGCTTCGACTTCGCCGGCCGGATGATCGGCATCGACCGCGATTCCGCGACGGTGACGATCAAGCTGAAGAGCCGCGCCGACG
>JADLBP010000250.1 GCA_020847695.1 Planctomycetota bacterium | reverse complement strand
TTCTGGGCGGCGCGCAGGGCGAGGTCGAGGTCGCGCTCGGCGAGCTTGGCCTCGGGATCGACGATCGACCACGCGAGCTTGTTGAGCTCGGCGGCGTCCTTGTGCGCGATCGCGGCGTCGACGAGCTTCGCGCCGAGCTTGTAGGCCGCCTTGCAGTCGTTGGTGGCGAGCAGCAGGTCGAAGCGGATCGACTCGTAGTTCGCGGCGACGTCGGGGTACTTCGCGACGAGCTCGTCGAGCTTGGCCAGCGCCGCCGCCGGCTCGCTGCGCATCTGCTTGTAGATGGCGCTCATCCGCGATTGCACGTCGGTGAGCATCGCGTTGCCCTTCTCGATGTCCCACGTGCCCGCGACGACTTGGCGCAGCGGCAGGTCGAGGTTCATCGGGTGGCCGATGTACGCGACCGTCCCGGTTTGATCGACCAGGAAGCAGCACGGGATCCCGTTCTGACCGGCGGCCTTCATGTAGGCCTCGTTGGTCTTGCGCGCGGTGTCCCACGCCACGGTGTACGCCATGCCGTCGCCCTTGTCGGCGACCATCTTCTCGACGGCGGCGAGATCGTTGCCGCGCGAGTCGAGGCTGGTCACGCCGATGATCGTGACGTTCTTCGCGGCGTACTCGCGCTGCAGCGAGGAGAGGTGCGGCATCCCGGCGATGCACGGGCCGCACCACGTCGCCCAGAACTCGACGACGTAGACCTTGCCCTTCTCGAAGCTCGCGACGGGCGAGCCCTTGACCCACTTCTCGATCGAGAGCGCGGGCGCGGGCATGCCGGTCTTCAGCGTGACCTGGACTTCCGCCTTCTGCGCGGCTTGCGCAGCGGACGGGGTGACGAAGGTGAACAACGCAGCACACGCGATGGCGAGTCGAACGAACATCGGATCACTCCTGGGTGGGGGTACGAACGTCCACGCGCTTCGAAGCCTAGCGCGCCCGTTCGCCCGTGCGTGTTCGAGATCGGCGAAAGCTGGGCGACCGCGGTCAAGGGGTGCTCTCGTAGCGAAACGTCTCTGAGAGCCACAACGGACCGTCTCCCTCGGGCGTCGGCATCGGACGACCGAATGCGCCGTCGGGTGCGAAGACGACACCGTCGACGGCGCGGAGCGCGAGGCTCTTGCCGAGCTCGTTGCGCGCCTTCGCGAGCATCGCGGGCTCGAGTCGCAGGCTCGTCGTCGTTTCGTCGACGCTGCACACTCCGAAGATCACGGCGGTGCCCGGCCCATCGAGGTACGCATACAACCAGCGGCCGCTCGCGAGCGGCACGTCGCGCAGCGCGATACCGTCGTGCACCGGGACGAAGAGCGAGTCGCCGGTCGGGGCATTCGAGGCGTCGAGTTGGAGCAGCGCGAGCGTCTCGTCGCCGTGGAGCTCGACGCCGCGCGGGACGAGCTCGATGCGCACTGCGCGCGCGTCGCCGAAGTCGATCGTTCGCTCCGTTTCGCGCGCCGGGTCGATGCGCACGCGGCGGCGCAGCTCGATGCGGCGGTCGTCGCGCGAACCCCACTCGATCTCGACGTCGCTCGCTGCGGTGAGCTGGATCGAGTGCGAGCAAGCGCCGCCGTCGCACGCGACATACTCGCTGCGCTGGCTCGCGCCCGGTTCCGCGATCGCGAGGCTCAAGTTTCCGTCCGGCGGCACGTGCTCGAAGCGCAGCTCGACCGCGAGCGCGTCGCTCAGCGGCAACGCGATCGGCCCGACCTCGCCCGCGGCGTCGAGCGCGACCTCGACCTCGGCGCTGAGGTGCGCGCGGCTCGCGCTGCGCTCCAACCAAACGACGTAGCGGCTCGGGAACGGAGCGACGAGCTCCCAACGGCCGTCCGCGTCGACCGGGAGCTCGAAGGCGTCGCCGTACTCCTGCAGACGCTCCGCCGGCGGCGCTTTCGGATCGAACGCGGGGTTGAGCTCCTTCGCGGCGACGCGGACGCGCGCGGAACGATCGCGACCGCCGCGCAGGCTAGGCGGCACGTAACCGAACGCGCGCGCACCGTCTCGAGTGAGCGTCACGCGCAGCGTCACTTCGAGCCGCTGCGAGTCCTCGGGCTTCAGCCGGCGCGTCCACCACGGCTCGTTCAGCCACGTTTGCGTCCACGGCTCGGAGCCATTGACGATCATCGCGCGCGGCAGCGGCCCGCTGTCGGGAAGCACCGAGACCTGGCCTTCGCGCTGGAGGCCGACGACCTCGCAGCGGCCGTGGTCGTCGGTCCGGTAGGTGCGCTGATCGACGTCCCACAAGGTGTCCTTCAGCCTTAGGTAGCGTTGCACTTGGAACGGCGTGTCGGCGAGCGGCGCGCCGCTCGCGCGGTCGAGCAAGGTCAGCGCGAGCGTGCGGCCGGATTCGAGCTCGAGATCGAGCCGACCGCTCGCGACCGTCGTCGCGTCGAGGTCGAAGTTGCGCGGCGTCGTCTCGTCGCTGGTCACCCACAGCCGCCCGCCGTCGCTCGCGACTTCGTCGAGCACGTAGCTGGCGTCGAACGTGTTGACGCGCGGCTGCTCGCCGCGCGCGTGATCGGCGGTGTAGCGGAGCTCGAGTCCCCGCGGCGCGCGGCGCGCGCCGTCGACCAGGATCGCGCCAGCGAGCGCCGGCGGTGCGGACGCGACGTCGAGCGCGACGACGACGTCGTGGACGACCTCGCCGAGCTTCGCGGCTTGCGCCGGTCGCAACGGGACGACCGTGACCGTCGCGGAGCCGCGCGCGCCGGCGATCGAGGCGCTGACCTCCGCGGCGACCGCGCTCGCGGGCAGCCGCAGCTCCGTGATCTCTCCGGCGATCGGTACGCGCATGCGCACCGTGCTCGGGGAGGACTTCACCTGCCGCTCGCGCGCGAAGGCGCAGTCGAGCTGTCCCGCGACCAGGCTCGCGCCCTGCGCGTCCCGCACGCGGACGCGCAGGATCGTGACGGCTTCGCTCGCGCTCGGCGCCTGCGGGTTCGCGGTGACGGGTGCGCGAGCTTCCGACGGGTCGCGCGTCGCGACGGCGGGTTCCGCGGACGTAGTCGGGCGCTCGGTGAGCGTCGCGACGAGGCTCGGAGCGCCTTCGGGCGAGCCAGAACTCGGCGGCGAGTTCGCGTCGCTCGCTCCGCGCCAGAGGACGAAACCCAACACTACGACCGCGACCGCGGCACCGATCCATTTCGCACTCACCAGGCCGGCTCCTTTCACGAACGTTGCGGTCGGGATCGCTGCGCTCGCCGAGCTCCCCAAGTTCCCGATGTTCGACGGACCGAGCAACGCGAGCGCCCACGCCCGCGCGCTCTCGCCGAACTCGCGGTCGAGCCGCGCTCGCAGGAGCTCGAGCCCGCGCGAGAGCCGCTGGCGCGTCGTCGCTTCGCTGACGCCCGTCCGCCGCGCGACCTCCGCGATCGCGAGCTCGTCGAGGTAGCGCAAGAGCACCGTCGTGCGGTACGGCTCGGCGAGCTCGAGCACCGCCTGCGCGACGCGCTGCTGGCGCCAGCCGCGCTCGACGACCTCCGCCGTGTCGTCGTCGTGCTCGCCGCGCGACACCGAGAGCTCGCGCGCGCGCCGCGAGCTCTCCGCCCGCGCTCGATCGAGCGCCAGCGTCC
This sequence comes from Planctomycetota bacterium, assembly GCA_020847695.1. Lineage (GTDB taxonomy): Bacteria > Planctomycetota > UBA1135 > UBA1135 > JACRIN01. Next base: position 8,338 of record JADLBP010000250.1, on the reverse strand, counting down.
GCGCGACGCGCCGCAGCCACGCTCGCAAGCCGCGTTCGGCTCCGGTGATGGGCTCACGGCGTTCCAACGCGACGCGCACGACCTCCTGCGCCAAGTCCTCGGCCTCTGCGTCGTCGCGCACGAGCGCGCGCGCGAGCCGTTGAACCCAACCGAGGTTCGTCAGCAAGTCCGCGTGCAGTTGGCTTCGAGCGTCCGATCCCATGACCGTGCTCCCGATGGATTCCTCGGGAAGCGTGTGACGCGATTCTCGCCGAAATCGCGCGCGAACGCAGTCGCGACGAGCTCGCAGCGCGGCGCGCGCGCCGCGCGCGGTCGCGACGGAGCGCGAATCCCGAGCTGGGCTTCCGACAGCGGCCGTAGACGCGCGGGGTTCTCGCGCCGCGACTCGTCAGGCTCAGTGCAGCTCGATCCGCAGTTCGTCCAAGGAGTCGGGAAGGGTCAGCGATTCGCTTCGCAGTTGGCCGGCCCGGATGCGAAACTCGTCTGACGGCGCCGGGTCGAGCACGAGTCGGCCCGTGGCATCGGTGCGGTGCTCGGTGAAGGAGTGGTCCTCGACGCTGACGATTTCGAGCCCGGTGTCGGCGAGCGGCGTGACGCCGTCGGCGCCGATCACGAGCAGCGTGACGCGCCGGCGCACAAACGCGAAGTCGCGCGTCACCACGGCGCCGGGCGCGAGCTCGAAGCTCTCCGCGGAACGGATGACGTCGCCGTCGGTGGTCTTGTAGTCGCCGACGACGAGTTCGGCGCTCCACGTGCCCGGCGGCAGCGCGCTCGCGACGAAACGACCCTGCGCATCGGGCACGAAGTGGCCGAAGCGTGTGCTGTCGCGCACGAGGCGCACGCGGCAGTCGCCGGACGCAGCTCCGTTCAAGAGCACCGTGCCGCGCACCTCGCCGGCGTCGAGCGCGGAGCCGTCGACATCGACTTCGGTCGTCTTGCCGTCGACGACGGTCACCTTCGCGAGCGCGGGTTCGAGCCGCACTTGCGAGCCGCTCGAGCCGCCCTCGCGTCTGAGGCGGTGCTCGAGAGCGAGGAAGAGCTCGTACTCACCCGGAACGAGGCGCCGACTCGCGAAACCGCCGTCGGCGCCGATTTCGCTGCGCGCCGCGCGGCCATCCGAACGGTCGCCGACGAGCCAGAACTCCAGCGTGAACTCGCCGGCCGCGTAGCCGACGACACGCAGCTTGCCCGCGATCGTGCCGCCGGACGCGACGACGATGTCGAGCGGCGTTCCATCGTCGGGGAACTGGGCTTCTGCGACGAGCCTCGGCGTGTGCGTCGTGCCCGTGATGCGCACACCGAGTTTCGCGTCGGACACCGGGATCCGAACGCGCGCGAGACCACGTGCGTCGCTCTCCGCATCGCCGACGATTCGGTGTCCGTCGAAGAACTCGCCCACGAACGTGTCGCGGCCGCTTGGGTCGTCGGCCGCCCAGCTGTCGGCGTCGAGCGTGCCGCTGCCGACCTGCACGAACTCGACCTTCGAGCCTTCAACTGGCCGCATGGCGGCATCGACGACGCGGACGGCGCGCTCGCGCAGCTCGAGACGTTCGAGCTCGACGCGCACCTCGGGAATCTCTGCGTCGCCGATCTCGAGGAGCTGTGGCTCGCTCGACACGAGCACCGAGTCCGTCGGCTGGACCGTGAGTCGATTCGTGCCCCGGGGAACACCTTCGACGGTCATGCGACCCGCGGGATGTTTACCGCCGAACGTCAGCCGGTCGTTCGAGCTCCAACCGTTCTCGCGCACGCGCTCGCACGTCACCGTGTACTCCTCGACCGGCGCGCCGCTCGCGCGCTCGACGACGACGAGCTCGAACGTGCGTCCGCGACGGAGCTCGATCCGAACGTCGGTCGTGCCCCACGCGTACTCGGCCGTCGGCTCGGCGGGCGGCTCGAAGCCGTCGGCGTGATCGACTTCGAGGCGCGCGGGCTTCGGCTCGTCGTCGACCGCGTAGATCGTGAACGTGCCGTCGTCGCGCGTCCACGCCGAGGCCATCCGGCCCGAACGATGCATCACGACGCGCACGTAGATGCGCGGGAGGCCGGCGCCGGCCTCGTCGACGACGATACCGGAGATCGACGGCATCTTGCGCGCAACCACGTTCACCGGCGCGGCCCCTACGCCTTCGACGACGGCGACGGTGTCGGGCGAGACGAGCTTGTAGCCGCGCGCGTTGAAGTACAGCGACCACGTTCCCGCCGGGATCGGCACGTCGACGCGGAAGAAGCCGCTCGCGTCGGTCATGCCGCCGCGCGAGTCGTTCGCGGCCATGTCGGAGCCGAGCGGCAACGGCAGGTTCCGGAAACCGGCGAACACGCCTTCGATCGGCGCGCCGGTCGTGTCGACGACACGGCCTTCGACGACGTAGCCAAGCGCGAGCGAGATGTCGCCGAGGTCCTCGACCTGCCCCGGCTCGAACGCGCCCCAGCGTGCGGTGCGCGGCACGCGACCCGGCGCCTGGACGTCGAGCCCGTGCTGGAACGGCGGCGGCGGATCGAACGCGATCTCGAAGCGGCCGTCGGCGGCGGTGACGACCGGTGCGGGATCCTGCCAGTCGACTTCGCCGTGGCGCGCCAGTTCCTCCTGGTTTCGCGGCATGCCGTCGAACTTCACCGTGCAGTCCGCGAGCGGCGCGCCGTTCTCCGCCGCGACGCAACGGCCGCGCACGCGCGCGAGCTCGGGCTCCGCTTTCGGCGTCGGCGTCAGCACGGGCTCGGTGACGGTTGCGCGCGGCGCAGGCTCGTCCGGCCCGACGATCGGCGCGACGGGGGACGGGAGTTCGGGGCTCGCGCGCTCCGCCTGCGCAGCGACCGGAACGACGGTCGCGGGCTCGATCGGCGTCGGCCGAAGCCAGAACCACCCGCCAGCGACGACGAGCGCGATCAAGAGCGCGATCAGCAAGCGAACGCGAGTGCGCATGGGGGAACCTCCAAGCTCCGTTGCCACGGCGCCGCAAAGCGCAACGGCGACCGGGCAGGATCCGCTCTCGTCGCCGCCGATTCAACCGCGGTGCCGGTCGCCCGACGTCACGGGCACACGTCGAACCACACCGAGCTCGACAGGTTGCTCGAGAGCGGTGCGCTCGGGTCGCGGAACCAGACTTGGACGCTGACGGTCTCGCCGCCGACGAACGGGGCGCCGAGCGCCGACGGGTGCGTGGCGACGTACTGGTTCCAGTCGAAGCTCACCGCGCCGTTGCACGCGCCCGGCGTGCCGCCGGTGTGGGTGACGATCGCGCGTTGCACCGTCGACGACGTGCAGCGAAACGTCGTGCCCCACGGTTGCGGCTTGCCGCCGCCGAGCGCGTAGAAGACGAGCGCGCTGCGTCCGCCTTCGAGTCCGCTCGCGTCGAGCGTGAAGCCCGCTCCGGCGCTGCCGCTCGGCGTGCCGGTCGTTCCGAGCAACGGCGAGCAACCGTGGCTGGTCGTCCCGCCTTGGCAAGTCTCAGCGATGATCGGATCGCAGCCGACGAGGTCGTGCACGAACGCTTGGTAGAGACCGTAGATGTCGGGCTTCACCAGGTTGTACGCGTTGCTCGCGAAGCCGACGTAGCGTCCGTCGCCGGAGATCGAAGGGTCGAAGCAGCTGCCCTTCGCGATCGAGCCGTCGGACGCGCACGAAGCGAGCCGCGTCGTGCCCGCGACCATGTCGCGCACGAAGATGCCGCCGGGGACGCCGGCGAGGATGTTGCTCGCGTGGCTGTCGAACGCGACGAAGCGGCCGTCCGCCGAGATCGACGCGTCGTAGTTGAATCCGTTCGACGTGCCGCCGTCGAACGCGATGCTGACCAGCGAGGTCGAGTCGGCGACGAGGTCGCGCACGTAGATGTCTCGATTGCCGGCGGTGAAGCCCGCGACCAGGTTGGTCGCCTCGCTGGTGAACGTGACGAAACGGCCGTCGAGCGAGAGCCGCACGAAACCGTCCGAGTCTCGGTCGGGGTTGCCGCCGGTGAGCGAGACGCTCGCGCGCTCGGTCGTGCCGGTCTGGAAGTCGCGCACGAACACGTCCCAGCGTCCGTTGGTGTCGCCGGCGACCAGGTTCGACGCGATGCTCGCGAAGCACACGCGGTTGCCGTCGCCGGAGATCCACGCGGCTCCGCAGCTGCCGTTGGCGAGCGGATTCGCCGTCACCGTCGTGCCGAGCCAACGATCGCGACGGTAGACGTTCGACGGCGCGGTCGCGGCGGGGTCGAGGTTGGTCGCGACGCTCTCGAACGCGACGAAGCGGCCGTCCGCGGAGAGCGACGACAGGTACGCGTAGTCGTTCGCGGGCGTGCCGTCGCTCGCGATGCTCGCGAGCTCGGTCGTGTGCGTCGTGCGATCGTGCACGAAGACGTCCCACGTGTTCGGCGTCCCGCCGGCGAGGTTGTTGGAGAGACTGTCGAAGCTGACGAAGCGGCCGTCCGCCGAGATCATCGGGCTGTCGCTGTTGAGCCAGACCTGGCCGCCGGCGGAGGTGAGGCTGACGCGCTCGACCGCGCCGTTCGAGCGATCGAGCACGAAGGCGTCGGTGACTTGATTGGTGTCGCCGGCGACCAGGTTCCACGCGTCGCTCTCGAACGCGACGTATCGGCCGTCGTTCGAGAACACCGGAGCGTACGAGGCGCCGTCGCCGTTCGCCCCGTAGGACGAGCGACTGGCGATCGCGGTCGTGCCTTGGGCGGCGGCGATTCCCGCGGCGAGCATCACGGTGAGCAGCGCGCCGGTGAGCAATATGTTCGCGTCGCGACGCGGCGCGATCGAAACCCCGCGGTCGTTGGAGAGCTTCACTTCGACCTCCTTTGCAAGCTCGAGCTCCGAGCCTCTAGTTTCGCCGCGGCGCGGTCGTTCCGGACGCGGGCTCTCTGCGTAGCGGCCGTGCGCACTCGAACCGTCCCGCGCGTACGCCGAGAGCAGCTTGCAGCTCGTCGCTCGGCACTCGCCCAGGAACTTTCACGGCCTGCGCGAGCCGCCGACGCCGTGACCTTTCACGGAACGTGCAGCGATCCGGCAAAACAGCCGATTACGCTCTGCCGTCCCCCGCGGCCCCCCAAGCACATGTCCTGGCAAGCCTGGTTCACCCTCGTCGTCACGCTGGTCTCGCTCGTTTGCCTGATCAAGGACTGGCTCGCGCCGTCGAATGTCCTGGTCGGCGCGGCGATCGTGCTCTTGCTCGCGGGCATCATCACGCCCGCGGAGACGTTTGCGGGCTTCGGCAACCCCGCGCCGATCACGGTCGCGGCGCTGTACGTGCTCGCGCGAGCGACCGAGAAGACCGCGATCCTCCAACCGGTGCTCGAGCGCTTGCTCGGCAAGGGCGGCGGCGGCCGGTGGGCGATGGCGAAGCTCTTCGTCCCGTCGGCGGCCGCGTCGGCGTTCCTGAACAACACGCCGATCGTCGCGATGTTGATCCCGCAGGTGCTGCGCTGGTGCGAGAGGACGCGCGAGTCGGCGGCTCGCTACCTGATGCCGTTGTCGTTCGCGGTCGTGCTCGGCGGCGTGGTGACGACGATCGGCACGTCGACGAACCTGGTCGTCTCCGGGATGCTCGAGAAGGCGGGCCAGGCTCCGCTCGGGCTCTTCGAGATCACCAAGGTCGGCCTGCCGGTCGCGATCGTCGGGATCATCACTCTGATCGTCACCGTGCCGTGGCTCCAGCCCGATCGCCGGCCGGCCGGCGCGCAGCTCGACGAGCAAGGTCGCGAATTCTCCGTCAGCATGAAGGTGGTCGCCGGCGGTCCGCTCGACGGCAAGACGGTCGAGGAAGCCGGGCTGCGCAACCTCCAAGGCGTGTTCCTCGCCGGCATCGAGCGCAACGGCGAGCTGATCGCTCCCGTCGGACCCGAACGGCGCCTGCGCGGCGGCGATCGACTGAGCTTCGTCGGCCGCGCGGACACCGTCGTCGACTTGCAGAGCCGCCGCGGGCTCGAATCGGCGGAAGCGCCGCACATGTCGGAGCTGCAGACCGCTCGCCACCGCTTCTACCAAGCGGTCGTCGGCGCCGCGTCGCCGCTGGTCGGCAAGACGCTGAAGGAGCTCGATTTCCGCGGCAAGTACCAGTCGGCGGTGATCGCGATCCACCGCTCGGGCTCGCCGATCCACGAGAAGCTCGGGCAAGTGCGACTGAAGCTCGGCGACACGCTGATCCTGCTCGCCGACCCGGACTTCCGCCAACGCTGGCGCGACCGCGGCGACTTCCTGATGGTCACCGAGACGGGCGGCGTGCCGCCCGCGATCACCAAGAAGGCGTGGATCGTCGGCATCGTCGGCGTCGCGATCGTCGTCGTCGCAGGGGCGGGCGTGATGCCGATCCTGCAGGCGGCTCTCGTCGGCGCGATCGCGTTGATCGCGTTCGGTGTGCTGACCGCGACCGAAGCGCGCGACTCGATCGAGCTCGACACGATCATCGTGATCGCCGCGAGCTTCGCGCTCGGCACCGCGATGGAGAAGTCGGGGCTCGCCGCGCACGCCGCGGAGCTCGTGATCGGCTCGACCGGCGGCGGCAGCGTGCACGGCGCGCTGTTCGGCATCGTGCTCGCCACCGTGATCTGCACCGAGCTGATCACCAACAACGCGGCGGCGGCGCTGCTCTTCCCGATCGCGTTCGCCAGCGCCGCGCAGCTCGGCGTCGATCCGCGCCCGTTCGCGATCGCGGTCGCGGTGTCGGCGTCGAACTCGTTCCTGACGCCGATCGGCTACCAGACCAACACGATGGTGTACGGCCCCGGCGGGTACCGTTTCACCGACTACGCGCGCGTCGGTTTCCCGCTGACGATCACGACGGTGATCACGACGGTGTTCGTGATCCCGTGGGCGTGGGGGATCTGAACGAGAGAGCCGCCGCGCGCTCGCGCGCCACGGCGGCTCGTCGCGACTCGCGCGTCACTCGCCGAGCTTGTCGAGCGCGGCCTGGACCGCGGTCTTGATCTCGGGTTCCTTGCGTTCGAGCAAGCGCACCAGCTTCGGATAGGCGGCGCTCGCCTTCAGCGCGCCGAGCGCCTTGACCGCGCCGACCACGACGTCGACGTTCGGGCTCTCGGTCAGCTTCAGGAGCTCGTCGATCGTCGTCCGCGCTTCGCTGGCCGTCGCCTTCCACGCCGCGAACTCGGCGAGCGCCTCGCGTTGCGCCTTGAACGCGGCGAAGGCGCCGCGCGCGGCGGCGCGGACGGAGTCGTCCGGGTCGCGCAGCAGCTGTTCCATCGCATCGAGCGCGGGTTCGTACAGCTCGCTGCCGAAGCGCTCGACCGCGAGCTTGCGCGCGTAGCCGTTGCTCGCCTGCATCTCCGGCAGCTTTCGCAGCAGGAAGTCGAGCGCGGCGGGGCCGTCGACGTCACAGACCACTCGATAGAGCGCGTTACGCACCCACGGATCCTGCGACTCCTTCCAGTAGCGCTCCGCGAGCTCGAGAGCGTCCTTCGACTCCAGACGGCCGAGCATGCCGGCGATCTCGGTCGAGTGCTTCCCGGTCTGGCGAACGGCGGTCGCCATCGCGTCCTCGAGCACGCGGCGCGCGTTCGCTCGATCCGCGCCGATGACGTATCCCACTGCGTTGGCCGCGGCGGATTGCACCCTGCCGCTCGGGTCGTTGCTCGCCGTGATCAAGTCCGGCAAGACGCTCGCGTCGAGCAGCGCGCCGAGCCCGATTGCGGCCGCGGCGCGCAACTCCTCGTCGGCCGATGCGCCCATGCGTGAGAGCAGCGGCAGCCACTCCTTCTCGAGCTTCACGCCGGGCCGCGTGCCTTGGCCGAAGCGCTCGCGCAACCACCGGGCTACGAGCGTCGCGTAGTACGCGAACTTCTCGCCCTCGAGCCCCTGCGCGGATCGCGCGAGGTCGAGCGAGCTCGCCCGTGACGCCAGCCTTTGGACCGCGTCGCGGTAGCTGTTGAGCATCCCGTTCCGGAGCGTGCCGCGGTCGTCGGCCCGCGGAAGCTCGCTGTACGCCCTGACGACGAACGGAAACGCGTCTCCCTCGAGTTGAAGCAGCGCGTGCTGGACACGCGAGGCAAGCTCCGCCTGCTCGGAGGACTGTTCTCTCAGCTTCTCGAGGGCGGCGAGCAGCTGTTTCGCCGAGGCGGCGATCGCCGGACCGCCTCCGACCGTCAGCAAGGCGAGCGACGCGGCGGGTTGGGGATACGCGTCTGGCGAGGCGACGAGGGCCGTCTCGATCTTCTTCCGCAACTCTTCGGGGAGTGGACGCCAGGTCTCGCGCGTCAGTTCGGCGAGCATCTCCAGGGCATCGGTCGCGAGCTGCGGTGTCGACGTGGAGCCCGCGAGACCGAGCAGCGCATCGACGGTCTCCGAGGTCGGCTTCAACGGCGTTCCTTCGTACAGTCCTTTCAGCGCCTGCTGGCGCACG
>JADLBP010000249.1 GCA_020847695.1 Planctomycetota bacterium | reverse complement strand
GCACGCGCCAACCGAACCAGAGCCCGATCGAGCTCGCTTGCAAGGCGATGGTGATCATCGACCTCGCGACGCGCTCGCTGTGGGGCGGCGGCAAGTACGAGTTCGACCCGAAGACCGGCGCGGTCCACCGCGTCTAATCCGGTCGCGTGAGTCGCGCATCCCGAGCGTTCCACCGCTCCGAGCTTCCAGCCGGTGCGGAACCCGACGCCGTGCTCGTGCTCGCGACGAGCGCGATGGCGACGCGCTTCGAGCTGGTCCTCGTCGACGACGGGGACCGGCTGCGAGCGCGCGCAGCGGGCGAGGCGGCGCTCGAGGCGATCGCGCGGTGCGACGCCGAATGGTCGGCGTTCGCGAGCGACAGTTTCCTCGCGCACCTGAACCGCACCGCGGCGGTGCGACCGGTGCCGCTCGACGCGGACCAGTTCGAGCTCCTCGCCGCGTGCGACGACGCGTGGCGAGCCAGCGGCGGCGCGTTCGATCCCAGCATCGCGCCGCTGCTCCGCGCGCTCGACGCACGTGCGGCGCTCGACGTCGACGCGGCGCGCGAGCACGTCGGCTGGAGCGCGGTGCGGCTCGATCGCGAGCGACGCACGCTCCGTTTCGCGCGGCCCGGCGTCGCGTTGGACCTCGGCGGGATCGCGAAGGGGCACGCGCTCGAGCTCGCCGCGCGCGAGCTCCGCGCCGCGGGCATCGCGAACGCGCTGTTGCACGGCGGCACGAGCTCGGTGCTCGCGCTCGGTTCGCCGCCGGACGCCGCGGGTTGGCGCGTTGCGCTCGAAGGCGGCGCGGGAGCTCCGACGGTCGAGCTTCGCGACGCCTCGCTCTCGGTCTCCGCGCAGCACGGCCGCACGCTCGCCGACGGCTCGGGGCACGTGCTCGATCCGCGCGCGCGCGCGGGCTTCGCCTCCGACGCGACGGTCGCCGTCGTTGCCGCGGACGCGCGCATCGCCGAGGCGTGGTCGACCGCGCTGCTGGTGCTCGGCGAGCTCCCGAGCGAGCCGGAGCCCGCGCGCGCCGCCGGCGAGGCTTGCGGCGCGTTCGAGCTCGACCGCTCTCGCCGCGACTCACGCGCCGACTCACGCGCCGACTCGCGCGCCGACTCGCGCGCCGACTCGCGCGCCGAGTCGCGCGCCGAGGCGCGCGCCGAGTCGCGCGCCGAGTCGCGCGCCGAGTCAGGCGCCGACTCACGCGCCGGGCGCTCCGCAATCGCGGACCACTCGAGCGACGCTCTCGTGCGCGTGCCGCGCGGGCTCGATGCCGCCATCGGCCGCGGCCCGCGCTTCGCGCGCACCTGGCAGTACAACCGTTCCCCCGACGTTTCCTCCTTCGTCCGTTCCGCGCAGGTTCCAACATGAGCCCGATCGATCGCAGAGACTTCCTCGTCCACGGGGCTTCCGCCGCCGCGGCCTTCGCCTTGACCTCCGAACTCGTCGCCGCCGCGTCGCTGCCGCAGACGAAGGTTCCGATCGATGTCGCGCTGATCGGCTGCGGCCGCCAGGGGCGCGCGATCCTCGGCGAGCTCGCGAAGATCGAAGGCGTCAAGGTCGTCGCCGTCGTCGACGTGCTCGACTCCCGCCTGAAGAGCGGCCAACGCCGCGTGCAAGGCGCCGAGGGCTACGCGACGACCGCGGAGATGCTCGACAAGGCGAAGAGCGTCGCCGCGGTGTTCGTCGCGACGCCGTCGCACACGCACAAGGACGTCGCGCTCGAGTGCCTCGCCGCCGGCAAGCACGTGTACGTCGAGTCGCCGCTCGCGACGACGATCGACGACGCCAAGGCGCTCGTCCAAGCCGCGCGCAAGTCCGGCAAGGTGTGTGTCACCGGCATGTACGGCCGCTCGAATCCGATCTACGGGCTCGCGCGCTCGTTCTTCCGCTCCGGCGCGCTCCGCGACACCGTCACGATGCGGGCGCAGTACCACAAGAAGAACACGTGGCGCACTCCCGGCGCGAACGCGGAGGAGGAAGCCGCGCTGAACTGGCCGCTCGACCCGAAGGTCTCTCTCGGCCTGGTCGGCGAGTACGGCACGCAACAGTTCGACGTCTTCCACTGGTTCCTCGGCGCGTACCCGACCGCGGTGCGCGGCTTCGGCTCGATCCAACTGCACAAGGACGGGCGCACGGTGCACGACACGGTGCTCTGCGAGCTCCAGTTCCCCGGCGAGCGCCGCCTGATCTACGACGCGTCGCTCGCGAACTCGTTCGACTCGCAGCACGAGCTCATCTGCGGAACGATGGGCTCGATCAAGCTCGCGTGGACCGCCGGCTGGATGTTCAAGGAAGCCGACTCGCCGACGCAGGGCTGGGAGGTCTACGCGAACCGCCAGCAGTTCCACGACGAGCAAGGCATCACGCTGATCGCCGACGCGACCAAGCTCGCGGCGCAGGGCAAGCTCAAGGAAGGCGTCGGCCTGCCGAATCCGCCGCTCTACTACCCGCTCGCGGACTTCCTGAAGAGCGTCACCGAGAACACGCCGGTCGCTTGTTCCGTCGACGAGGGCCTGCGCGCGGCGGCGGTCGCTATCCTCGCCAACCAGGCGATCACGACCGGTCAGACCGTCGCGATCGACGAAGCGCTGCTGAAGAGCGAATGAACCCGACCTTTCGACTGCGCGAGCTGCCGCTCGCCTTCCGTTTCGGACTGACCGGCGTCGTCGCGGCGGTGCTGCTCGGGCTGTGGGCGTCGTTGACGCACCTGCAGGACCACCATCAGAACCGCGACGCGCGGCCGGGCGTGTCGATCGACGACCTCGTCGGCGCGTACCACGGCATCGACAACCCTGCGCCGTTCGTCGTCGCGCTCGAGCGCGAGCACCCGAAGGAGCAGCAGGCGGCGGATCGCAAGCTCCTGCTCGACTGGCTGAAGAGCGACAAGGTCAGCGAGAACTTCGACAACCCCGACCTCGGTCCCGCGGCGCCGGCGGAGATCGTCGCGCGCGACTGCTTGCAGTGTCACTCGCGCAAGTCGACGGAAGGCGAAGGGATCGGGCAGAAGATCCCGCTCGAGTACTGGGACGACATCGAGAAGGTCGCGTTCTCGCGCAAGCTCGAAGCGACGCCCTGGCCGATCCTGGTCACGTCGACGCACACGCACGCGCTCGCGATGGCGACGCTCGCGGGGGTGCTGATGATCCTGGTGTGGGCGACGCGCTTCGTGCCGTTCGTGCGCAGCACCGTCGCGTTCCTGCTCGGCGTCGGGCTCGCGTGCGATCTCGCCGGCTGGTTCCTCGCGCGCGAGAGCGCGGCGCTGGTGTGGCTGGTGATCGGCGGCGGCAGCGCGTTCGCGGGCGGCGCGGCGCTCGGTTGCGTGCTGGTGCTCGGCGAGCT
>JADLBP010000248.1 GCA_020847695.1 Planctomycetota bacterium | reverse complement strand
CTGCTGGTGTGCGACGGCGACCTGATGCACTACGAGACGTTCGTGCAGCAAGCGATCGTCGACGGCAAGGTCGTCTACGAGAAGAACAAGGAGCTCTTCTACGCGCACATCCGCCCGAACACCGACAGCGTGCTCGCGCCGGAGACGCGCGTCGACAAGGGTCAGGAAGGCGCCGCGAAACCCGCCGAGGGCGAAGCGAAGGACAAGGAAGAGAAGAAGGACGAGAAGAGCCCCGACCAAGGCGACAAGAAGGGCGAGAAGAAGGACTGAAGTCCGCTCTCTACTCGCCGCAGCGCGCACCGCGGGACCGCATGGGCGGTCCCGCGAGCATTTTCGCTGCCCCTCGAACGGTCGCGCGCTCGATCCCGGGCCGCCGCGGGAGCGCGTTTGGCGTTCCGCGCAAGTCTCGTTAGGCTCTCGCTCGATCTCTGCTGCTCGGCACCGGACCGGATAGAGCTCCATCCGCGCGCGCCGACCGGCACACCGACATGATCCTCCGCGACCTGATGCGCATCCTCGGCTCCGCACGGCGGGACGGGCGCAATCTGACCCAGGAGGAGGCCTTCCGCGCGTTCGATTCGATCTTCGCGGGAGAGCAGAGCGAGATCCAGATCGGTGCGTTCCTGATCGCGCTGCGTTGGAAGGGCGTGTCGGTCGAGGAGCTGACCGCTTTCGCGCGCGCGGCTCGCGGTCGCGCGACGATCCCGTGCGCGGGGATGGAGGACCTGGTCTGCGTTTGCCCGCCGCACGACGGTTCGGAGCAAGCGCCGCCGCTCGAAGTCGCGGCGAGCATCGCGGCCGCGGCATCCGGCGTGCGCGTGCTGCTGATCTCCGATCGCAGCGTGCCGCCGAAGCGCGGCCTGACCGCCGCGAACGTGCTCGAGAGCATGGGCCTCTCGATGACCTGGGACGCCGCCGAGGCCGAAGACTGGGTCGCCCGAGCGCGATTCGCGGCGATCTCCGCGTCCGGGATGTTGCCGTCGCTGATGAGCCTGCGTCGCGTGCGCGCGGAGATCGGCGTGCGCACGCCGCTCGCGACCGTCGAGAAGCTGATCGCACCGTCGAGCGCGTCGATCCTGATCGGCGCGCAGGCCGGGCCGGTGCTCGGACACGCCGTCGAAGTGCTGCATGCGCTCGGCCACCCGAGCGGCATCGCGATCCAAGGTCGCGAAGGCGGCATCGTGCCGTCGATCCGCCGACGCGCGCGCGGCATCGAGTTCACCCGCACGCAGCAAGTACCGCTGTCGATCGAGCCCGCGGATTTCGGCGTCGCCTCCGACACGGACCCCGACCTGCCGCTCTACTGTCCGCCGGAGGACGGCTACGGCGCGGCGGACGTGCCCGAGCTCGTCAAGGCGGCCGGCGATCTGACGCGCGCGGTGCTCGAGGGCCAGACCGGCGGTGCGCGCAATGCGACGCTGCTGACCGCGGCGCTGATCCTGAAGAGCGCCGGCAAGGCGATGACGGTCGCCGACGGCGTGTCGATGGCCGCCGAAGCGATCGACACCGGCGCAGCACGCGCGATCGTCGAACGCTTGCGGCAGCTCTCCTGACCGCAACCGATCAGTCGCCCGGCGGCGGAGGCGGCGTCTTGTGCGACGGCGCCCACGGCGAGAGCCGCAAGTAGTTGTTGAGGAACTGCGGGAGCGCGTGCACGCGATCGAGCTGCGAGTCGGACGCGTTGAAGATCTGCGCGAAGAAGCCGCCGGAGACGTTGCGCACGAGGACCGCGTCGGACTCCTTGTCGAGGTCGTCCTTCGCGTAGAGCTTGGCGACGCGCCACTCTGCGGCGTCGAGGCGCCACGTTCGCAGCGCGAACTCCGCGTACCACGACGCCGGAAGCGCGTGGATCTCGGTTGTGCCGAGCGGCGTGACGAGCTCAGGCCCGTTGCCGCGGCTCGGATACGTGCCGGGCGCGGTGTCGAAGAACTTCTCCGCGCCGGCGCCGCCCGCGCCGACCGACGAGCGTATCCCGGTCGGGTAGATGTACGCGGCGAACGGCTCGTTGCCGCTCCACAGGATGCCGTTGCCGAGCTCGACCCAGCGCTCGGCGAGCGAGCCGTCGAGCTCGCCCGCGAAGAGCGCCGCGGGGATCTCGTCGAGCACGACGAGCACGTCCTGCACTCCGTCGTCGAGATAGGGGAGCATCCAGTCGACGAGCGCTTGCTGCTGGTCGAAGGTGAAGACCTCACACTCGGCGCCGTGGGCTTGTCGCGATGCCTGGATCGCTTGAGCGATCGTCTGTTGGTCGTTCCACGCGATGAAGCCGTTGTCGAGCAGCGGGACGAAGACTGCGAACGCAGGCTTCGGAGCTTCGACGTGGATCGGTTGCGTCACCGCTTGCGTGAACGAGCCGAGCGAGACCGTCAGCGTCAGCGTGTAGTCACCGACCGCGTCGTACACGTGCGTCGGCGTCACGTCGAACTGGTGGCGCAGGTCGGGGAACGTCTCGAGCTTGCCGTCGCCCCAATCGAAGGTCAGCGTCGGATCCGGCGACCAGATCGCCGTGTTCGGGAACTCGACGTGACCGACCGCGGTGATTCGTTGACCGAGTCGCGGCGTGACGTCCGAGACCGAAACGAGGTGCGGGGCGGGCTGAGCGTCGGCGTCGAACGCGCGCACCATCTTCGAATCGCTGAGGCCGCGACTGTCGGTGGTCGTGAAGACGAGCTCGAAGTACGTGCCCGGGCCCTGGCTGTCGAGTGTGAACGTGCCGCTCGGCGCGAGCACGTCGGCGAAGCCGGGATGCTCGTGGTGGTCGTGGATCAGGTTCGCGCTCCACTTCGCGCCGAGCGGGATGCCCGCGGCATCGTCCTCGGCGTCGGAAGCGAGCGCGTCGACGGCGAACGGGACACCGCTGTGGAACTCGAAGTCGCCGGCGGGCTGGACCACCGAATCGACGTGCGGCGGCGTGTTGTCGGGTGAGACGAGCCAGTGCTTGGTCGCGGTGTTGCCCGCGTCGTCGGTCACCGTCAGGGTGACGTCGTGGTTCTGCGAATCGGCGAACGTGTGCACGTCACCGAGCGTCGTCGAGGTCGTGCCGTCGTCGAAGTCCCAGAGGAACTCGAGCGAGCCGCCCTCGGGATCGGTCGACTCGAGCGCATCGAAGGTGATCGTCAGCGGCGATGCTCCCCACGTCGGCGCGAGGTTCGCGACCGCGAGCGGCGGCTGGTTCGTCCCGAGATAACGGATGCGGCGGATCTCTCCCAGCCCGAGCAGGCTGATGTACACCAGATCGCCGGTCGCGGGATCGGTCTGCAGGTCGATCGGGCGGTCGAGGTTCGTGCCGAACGACAGGATCGAGGTCACGGCGAGGTTCGGATCGAGCCGAGCACAGCGCAGCCAGTTCTTGCCGTAGTCACAGAAGAACAGTGCGTCGCGATAGACCGGCGGATAGCTGGTCCCCGTGTACACCGCGGCGCCCGAAGCGCAGTTGCCGGTGAAGCCGATCTGGCCGCTGATGTTGTGGTGCCACGCGATCAACGGCAGCGTGTCGACGATGCCGGTGCAGAAGCCGAGCGGATCGTTGGCCGCATATGCCGGTGTCGCCTTGCCCTCGCGACACGGCCAACCGAAGTTCTCGCCGCCGCGCGCGACGTTGACCTCCTCCCAGAGGTTCCAACCGACGTCGCAGACGAACATCGTCTCGCGAGGACCGGAGCCCGGCAGCAGAGCGAACCGGAACGGGTTGCGCAGCCCCTTCGCCCAAGTGCGCGACGGGATCGAGCTCGCATCGCCGTCGAACCACGGGTTGTCGGGGAGCCCGAGCCCGGTCGCCGGATCGATGCGCAGGATCTTGCCGGCGAGCGAGCCTGCGTACTGTGAACGGAACGCGCCGATGTCCTGATCGGGGCTCAGTCGACCGGTGCCGAAACAGTCGGCGTCCTGGCCGCCGATGTCGACGTTGTCGTAGTGCGCGGCGTCCCCGCACGACGCGACCAGGCTGCCGTCGGAGAAGAAGCGCAGCGTGCCGACCGAGTGCGAGTAGTGGCACGACGGGATGCCGTTCGACCACACGTCGCCGATCAGGTCGAAGCGCGAGTTCGGATCCGCGACCAGATCACCGTTCGGCGCGTAGACCAGGGTCCAACGCTCGATCCGACAGTACGCCTCCTTGTTGCCGTCGACGCCGTCGGCCTCGGGATCGACCGCGTACAGGAGGTATACGTAGCCGTTCGAGTCGAAGTTCGGATCCGCGGTGACGCACAGCAGTCCGCGATCGAGCAGGTTGAGCACCTCGAGCTCGAGCTCGAGCACGATGTTGTGCTTCTTCTCGTTCTCCAGGTACCAGATGGCTCCGCGCTTCTCGCCGACGAGCATGCGGTCGTTGGAGAGGAAGCAGATGCTGACCGGGTGATCCCAGTTCGTCTCGATCTTCTCGTGGACGAAGCCGACGGGCAGCTGCGCGGACGTCACGGCGACGAGAGCGAGCGGCGCGACCAGGCACGACAACAGTCGATAGAGCTTCATCGGGGGCGTTCTTCGGGGCTCGGAAGCTACGAGAGCAGGGGCTGCCACTGTACGCGAGGCTCCGCGACGCCGGTAGGCGCGCAGAAGGAACGACTTCCGCGTCCGCGCGGCAACACGTAGCCTGGATCCTCGCCATGGCGTTCGTCGACCTGTCGTTCCGATTCGACCCGTGGTTCCTCGCGCTGCCGAAGTCGCCGCTCGATCGCGGCCGCGTGCATCGCGTGGTCCTGCGCACCGGCTTCGGCCAGCGCGCTACCCCGGGCTCGATTCGCGTCGAGGCAGGGCGCGGAGCGGTCGGCGACAGTTGGCCGACACACAAGTTCAGCCTCGCGGCGAAGAACGAGATCGCGATCATCAACGTGCACGTCCTGCGCTCGCTCGCCGACGGCGACGAAGCGAAGATGCCGCTGTCCGGCGATCAGATCCAAGCGGACCTCGACCTCTCCGAAGCCAACTTGCCGGTCGGGACGCGGCTCTCGATCGGGAGCGCGGTGCTCGAAGTCACCGATCTGCCGCACCGTCCGTGCGAGCACTTCGTCGAGCGCTTCGGCGCGACCGCCGCGAAGAAAGTCGCTCGCGCGAACCGCAAGGGCCGCCGCGGGCGTGGCGTGCTGTGTCGCGTCGTCGTCGACGGCGAGATCCGCGACGGCGACGAGATCGCGGTCCAGCGACCGCCGCCGACGTCAGGCTAGGTCGATCAGCACCAGCTCGGCGTCGGAGTGCGCGACGATCGCGACCTCCGCTTCGCCGCTCGCCGCCGCGCCGTCGCCGGCGGTCAGCACGCGCCCGTTGACCGTCACCATCCCGCGCACGACCTGCACCCAGGCGTGGCGGCCGGAGGCGAGCTCGTGGCGAACCTCTTCGCTGCTCGCGAGCAGCGAGACGAAGATCTCGGCCTCGTTGCCGACGCGCAGCGAACCATCGCGGCCGCTCGACGACGCGACCAGCTTGAGCTTGCCGCGCTTTTCCTCGTCGCTGACGCGCACGTGCTCGAGCTCGCCGGAGTCGCTCGCCGTCCGAGGCTGCAGCCAGAACTCCAGGAGGTGCAGCGGGCTTTCGCTCGCCGCGGTCGCGCGGACTCGGCGCTCGCCGCCGGTCGCGCGGACGCGACGGAATTCGCCGCGGTGCAAGACGGTGCGCGCGCCGGTCGCGTCGCGCGTTTCGAGGTCGCCCTCGAGGACGTACGAGAGGATCTCGGCGTCCTGCGGGGCGGTCTGCGCGCGCTCGAAGCCGGGCTCGACGCGCTCGTCGTTCAATGCGACGAGCTGGCGGAAACCGGTGTGCTCGGGGTCGCGATACCGATCGAACGAGAACGTGTGGTACGCGTCGACCCAACCCTGACCGAAATGGCCGCGTTCCTCGGCCCTACGAATGGCGATCATCCAACCTACTTCCTTCCTCTACTGCTACCCGGCCTCGATCGTGACGAGAGGCCGACCTTCCCTGGGACCGCGGATCGCGGTCGCTGCAGCCCTATCGGCTGCGGGCCGTCGGCGGCCTTGGGGCGCGCCGACGTGGGCGCTCCTTAGCTCTCCGTGATGGGAAATCGAGGTCAAGGGAGCGCCAAGTCGCCGACAATCACCGCCGGGCGGCGAGGAAACTGCCCCGCTTGGCTGGGCTCGCGCGGAGCGTTGATCACCGGGGCGTCGGCGGGCGCGAGCTCCGAGGCAGCGAGGTCCCGACGCCGGCGGGTCGGACTTGGTTGCCCCACGGGCTCGGTCGCCGAGCGCTTGCGCGACGACGGACGCACCCAACGGCCCGAAATGGCTGGCACAGCCAAGCGAGGCAGGCCTCCGGCGCACCGGAGAGCTCGGCCGGCTCCGAAGGACCGCGATTCGGTCCTCGGGCTCGCCAGGCCATAATCCGCCGGATGCCCGGCCGACTCTGGCGCTCGATCCTGCTCGGCGACGAGACGCACCACCTGACCGGGACGGACCTCGACTACGTCTCGCGTCCGCACGAGCTGCGCCGGCACAACCGCATCGTGCTCCTGCGTTCTGGCGGCGAGTCGTTCCCCGCGATGCTCACCGCGCTGGAGCAGGCGCGGCGGTACGTGCTGCTCTCGAGCTACATCCTGCGCTCGGACAAGATCGGCAAGCGCTTTCAAGCGGTGCTGAGCGAACGTGCGCGCGCCGGCGTGGTCGTGCGAGTCGTGTACGACGCGGTCGGCTCGCTCGAGCTCGACGAGCAGTACGTCACCGAGCTCCGCGACGCCGGCGTCGAGGTCGTCGAGTTCCATCCGATCGCGCCGTGGCGGCCGCGATGGGGACTGAACCGCCGCAACCACCAGAAGATCCTGATCGTCGACGGCGCGATCGGCTTCACCGGTGGGCTGAACATCGGCGACGAGTACGCGCCCGAGCCCGAGGGCGGCGGGTGGCACGACATGCACGTGATGGTCGAAGGGCCGATCGTGTACGACCTCGAGCGCGTGTTTCGGCGCGCGTGGCGATACGCCGTGGGCAAGTCGATCCGCGGGCTCGACAGTTCCGCTCCACACCAGGTCGGCATCGCGTTCCGGCACCAGGGCTACTCGGTCGACAACGTGCAGCTGCGTTCGCGCTTCCGCATGCACCACGACTACCTCCACGCGATCCGGCACGCGCGGAAGACGATCTCGATCATGAACGCGTACTTCATCCCCGATCGCGGTCTGCGGCGTCAATTCCGCAAGGCGGTCGAGCGCGGAGTCTCGGTGCGCGTGATCGTGCCGTCGGTCAGCGACGTCGCGATCGTCTATCACGCGAGTCGTCACCTCTACGGTCGGCTGCTCGCGCAAGGCGTGCGCATCTTCGAGTGGCCCGAGCGGATGATGCACGCGAAGGTCGGCGTCATCGACTCGACCTGGGCGACGATCGGCAGCTACAACCTCGACGCGCGCAGCTTCCTGCACAACCTCGAAGTCGGCGTGGTGTTGCTCGATCGCGAGCTCGCCTCGAGTCTGCAGGAGACGTTCGACGCCGACACCGCGAAGTGCCGGGAGTTCACGCAGCACGACTGGGAGAGCCGGTCCCGCCGCGAGCGCATCCTGCAATGGCTCGCGTACGGGTTTCGCTACTGGCTCTGAGCGCCGCTTCAGAACTGCGCCGCGACGGCGTCGGTCGCGTTCGCGACGTTGACGCCGGCCGCAGGATCCGAATAGACGTACTGGAACGAGAGCTCGACGCCGGCGTCGGCGAGCGCCTGCAAGTTCGCCAGCTCTGACGCCGCCACGCCCTGCGCGAAGGCGAGCACGCACGTGCCCTGGTCGCTCAGTCGCTTCGCCGCGAAGATGAGCCGCGGTCGCGGGAAGCAGCTGTAGCCCTGGAACAACGGCGTCAGCGCGCGACCGGTGCCGTAGATGAAGAGCCCTCCCTGATCCGCGGGCGCGCCGGTGACCAGCAGCGCCCCTTCGTCGAGGTTCACCGGACCGACCCATGCGAGGTGAGCTCCGGCGCCGACCGAGTTGGGTGACGTGATGCAGTAGCTCTGCGCTTTGCCGTCGGCGAGCAACGGAAGCGCGGTGAGGAGGCTGACGGGCAACAGGCAGAGCAGATGGTCGAGCATCGAGATGTCTCCGACGAGTGGGTGAGGGAAGGGCAATCGATGCCGGGGCGCCCCGATGCGGAGGCGCGCCGGTATGGCAACGTGCATGCCGCGCGCGCGCGCCGGCGCCGGTCCCTCGTCTTCGTCGAATTCGTTCGCGATCGCTCGCGTCCGCGTGCGCCTATCGCACTCGCGCGAGCTTCGTCACGCGCCCGAGGAAGTTCCAGTCGAGCACGTACAGATTGCCCTGTGCATCCCACGCGGCGCCGTGCGGCGAAAGGAACTCACCGTTCTTCCATTTCGCGCGTTCGATGCCGTTCTGCGCACGCAACGACTCGTCGGGGTTGTCGCCGAGCTGGCAGACGAGCTTGTTGTCCTTGTCGAAGATCGTGACGCGGCCCGCGAGATCGGGCACGGCGAGATCGGTGCCGGCGAGCGCGACGTTGCACGGTCTGCGCAGGTCGTGATCGACGACGCCGAGCAACTTGCCGTCGAGATCGAACATCTGGAGTCGCGAGTTCTCGCGGTCGGCGACGACCAGCGTCGGCTTCGCGCCGCGCGTGTCGATCAGGAGCCCGTGGGGCGTCTGCATCTTGCCGGGCTCGGTGCCCGGACCGCCGAAGCTCTTCACGTAGTTGCCGAGCGCGTCGTACTTGTGCACCCACGACTTGCCGTAGCCGTCGGCGACGAACATCTCGCCGCTCGGCGCGACGACGACGCTGGTCGGATTGAACTCCTCGGGCTTCGTGTAGATGCCCGACATCGCCGGATAGCCGAACGAACGCAGCACTTCGCC
The DNA here is from genome assembly GCA_020847695.1 of Planctomycetota bacterium. Lineage (GTDB taxonomy): Bacteria > Planctomycetota > UBA1135 > UBA1135 > JACRIN01. The sequence continues at coordinate 11,395 of JADLBP010000248.1, read as the reverse complement.
TTCGAGCGTCGCTTTGACGACTTCGTGGCGTCCGGTGTGCGCGAGATAGAGCACTTCGCGCTTCTCCTCCTTCACGACCGTCATGCCGTGCAAGCCGCCGCGGAACTCGCGGCCCCAACTGGTGACGAACGTGCCGTCGGCTTCGAACACCATCACCGCGTCCTCGGTGTCGGTGTTGAAGTAGATGCGGCCCTTGGAATCGACCGCGACGCAGCCGTGCGTGTTGCCGAGGTCCTTGCCGTCGGGGCGCCTGCCCCAGTTCGCATCCCATTCGTAGACGTGAGCACCGGAGCCGAGGCGCACGGCGGCGGGCTTCTGCTCGGCGGGAGCTTGGGCGAACGCGGAGGCGGCAACGAGCACGATCGAGAGGGGGATTCGCAGGTTCATCGGAGTCGTGGGTCAGTGTGCGTGTCCGTGCGCGCCGCTCTGGATCGCGACGATCGAGTCGCGAGCACACGCACGCACGGACGGTTCGAAGTCGGGAGCGAGCAGGCGCGCGAACGTCGCGATCGCCGCGCGGTCGTCGCCGGAGTCGCGGTGCGCTCGCGCGAGCGCGAGCAGCGCGGTAGTGCGCTCGGCGGGCTCGGAGAGCGCGTCGAGCGCGGTTTGCAGCGTCGCGACGGCGAGCCGAGGCCGGCGCTCGATCGACTGGATCAGGCCTTCGGTGACGCTCGCGCGGGCCGCGAGCTCCGGGGTAGCGAGCGCGCGGGCGCGGGCGAGAGCCTCACGCGACGCCACGTTGTCGCCGCGCTCGGCGGCGAAGCGCGCGAGGCGTTCGCACGCGATCGCCATCGTGGTCGGTTCCGAGGCGAGCTCCGCTGCGCGCCGGAACGCGGCTTCGGCGAGGCGCAGGTTGCCGGCGGCCTCGCGCGCTTCGCCGAGCGCGCACCACGCCGCCGGGTCGTCGGGCGCGAGCGCGACGAGCTCGCGAGCGGCGCGCACCGCCGGCGCGCGGTCGCGCGCGCGTGCGAGCAGCCGCGCGTACTCGCCCGCGTCCGAGGCGCCGGCGCGCTCCGCGAGGACGTCGCCGTCCGCATCGAGCACGCAGCTCGCGAGGAAGCCTCCCGTGCCGAAGCAGGCGCGGAAGAGCTCGGCGTCGCGCTCGGCGTCGAGCTCGACGTGCACGAAGTCCCGAGCGAGCTCCGCGCGCACCCACGGGTCGCACGAAGTCACCGTGCGCAGCGCGGCGCTGCAGGGCGCCGCGTCGCTGGTGAAGTCGAGCGCGACGAGCTCGTCGCGCTCGCGCGCCGTCGCGAGCGCCTCGGCGATCGTCGAGGCTTCGACGACCGCCGGCTCGGCGGGCGCGCGCGTGCGCTGTGACGCGGCGATGCCGAACGCGACGCAGAACGCGACCGTCAGCAGACTCGACGGAGCGACGCGGCGCGCGAGCGACGTGCTGGAGGCGGGGGACACGGGCCGGCAGAGCCTACCACCGGCCCGGCGGGCCGGGGTCAGGGCTGGTGCTCGAAGTCGTAGACGACGACGCGCTCCCACTTGCTGCGTTGGCCTTCGAGGAAGGCGGTGTGCAGGGCGTGGTCTTGGTAGCGGTCGTGGTCGGCGAGCGACGCGAACTCGATCTCGAGCGCGAAGTCGTACGAGTGATCGACCACCGGTCGCGCAGCGGTCTTGCCGGGGCGACCGACGAGAGCGCGCTTCGCGCCGGGGATGGAGACCAAGCCGCGCAGCGCCGCTTCGAAGCCGGCGCGCTGCGCGGGAGCGAGATCCTTCTTGAGCCAGAAGAAGACGGTGTGGGTCAGCATGGCGTTTCGAAGCTCAGTAGTTCTTCGCGAACAGCACGCGGCGCGCGGACGGGTTGCCCGTCTTGATGCAATTGCCGGCCTCCGGCGCCGGGCCTTCGCCCGCGAGCGGCAGGCAGCGGATCGTCGCCTTGGTGGCTTCCTTGATCGCTTGCTCGGTCTCGCCGGTGCCGTCCCAGTGCGCGTACACGAACTTGGTCGTCTTCTCGTCCTTGAAGATCTCGACGAAGTCCGCCCACGAGTCGACGTTGACCGTGTTCGCGGCGCGGAACGCGAGCGCACGCTCGAAGAGCGCCTTCTGGAGGAAGTCGAGCAGCTTGCCGACCTCGACGCCGAGCGTCGCCATCGGCAACACCTTCTTCTGGTCGTCGCACGCGCGCAGCTTGGCGACGACTGTTCCGGCGTCGACGTCGCGCGGTCCGACTTCGATGCGCAGCGGCACGCCCTTGCGCTCCCACTCGTAGTACTTCGCGCCCGGCTTGAGCCCCTCGCGATCGTCGACCTTGACGGTCAGACCGTCGTCGCGCAGCTCCTTGGCGAGCTTCTGCGCGACTTCGAGCACGCGCACGCGCTCGTCGTCCTTCTTGTAGATCGGCACGATCGCGACGTGGATCGGCGCGAGCTTCGGCGGGAGCACGAGCCCGTTGTCGTCCGAGTGCGCCATGATCAACGCGCCGATCATCCGCGTGGACGCACCCCACGAGGTCTGCCACACGAAGTCGCGGACGCCTTCCTTGTTCTGGAAGGTGATGTTGAATGCCTTCCCGAAGTTCTGGCCCAGGTCGTGGCTGGTCGCGCCTTGCAGCGCCTTGCCGTCCTGCATCATCGCTTCGACGCAGTACGTCTCGAGCGCGCCGGCGAACCGCTCGTTCGCCGTCTTCGCGCCGCGGATCACCGGCACCGCGAGCACGTCGTGGTACACGTCGCGATAGATGTCGAGCATGCGCGCGACTTCCTCGGCGGCTTCCTCGTGCGAGGCGTGCGCCGTGTGGCCTTCCTGCCACCAGAACTCGCCGGTGCGCAGGAAGAGTCGAGTGCGCAGCTCCCAGCGCATCACGTTGCACCATTGGTTCAGGAGCAACGGGAGATCGCGATAGCTGTCGATCCACTTCGCGAAGAAGTGTCCGATGATCGTCTCGGACGTCGGGCGGACGACGTACGGCTCCTCGAGCTCGTTCTTGAGCTCGATCTTGCCGTCGACGGTCTTCAATCCGGCGTGCGTGACCACCGCGCACTCCATCGCGAAGCCGGTCGCGTGTTGCGCTTCCTTCTGGAGGAACGAGAGCGGGATCAAGAGCGGAAACGCGGCGTTCTGGTGGCCCGTTTCCTTGAAGCGCCGATCGAGCTCGCTCTGGATCTTCTCCCAGATCGCCCAACCGTGCGGCCTCACGACCATGCAGCCGCGCACGACGTTCGCCGGTTCGGCGAGCTCGGCGGCCGCGATCACGTCCTGATACCACTGCGCATAATCCTTCGCGCGCGGGGTGATCACCACTTCAGCCATGTTGCGCCTCGCTTCGCGAAAAGGTCTAGGGAACCCACGGGCCCGCCCATTCGGGTCCGTGTCCGCGCGTGCGAGGGGCGGAGAGCCTACGCGACGCACGCGAGAACGGCCAGGGTCGTTCCGCGGGTCGCGCGCCGTCGATCAGGCGTATTGATAGAGCGCGAGCACGGCGCCGGCCGGATCCTGGATCACCGCGAACGTGCCGTCGCCGGAGGCGCGCACTTCGGTGAGCTGCTTCCCGCCGTTCTTCTTGCACGCCCTGAGCGACGCATCGAGATCGGCGACGATCACGTACATCAACCACTGCGACGGGATCTTCGCGTTGCCGCCGCGCTTGTGGCACACGCCGGCTTCGGGTGCCTTGCCTTTCGGCGGAACCATGCAGTAGTCGCTGTAGCCGCCCATGTCGAGCGCCTCGACCTTCCACCCGACGACCTTCGCGTAGAAGTCGCGCACCGCGTCCGCGTTCTTCACCGTGAGGTCGCGCCACGCGACCGTTCCCACCGCTGCTTTCTTCTTCTTCGCCATCGGGAGTTCCTGCGCCTTGCGCGCGAATTGGATATGGCGCGCGCGGTCGGAAAGCGGGTCGTCCTACGAACCAATCCGAGGGCGCGAGCTCGGGCGCAAGCCTAGCATCTGCGCACGATGGACCTCGCCGCGACGCCTCCGAACGGGCTCTCCGAAGCCGAAGCGGCGGTGCGTCTGGCGGCCGACGGTCCGAATGCGCTGCAACGCGACGAGCCGACGAGCCTCTGGCGCAGCGTGTTCGAGGTCGTGCGCGAGCCGATGCTGCTGCTGCTGCTCTCCGCCGGCGGCATCTACCTGGTGCTCGGCGATCGCGAGGAGGCGCTGACGCTGCTGTCGTTCGTCGTGGTCGTGATCACGATCACGTTGGTGCAAGAGCGCAAGACCGAGCGCGCGCTCGCCGCGCTGCGAGACCTGTCGAGCCCGCGCGCGCTGGTCGTGCGCGACGGCCGCCGCAAGCGCATCGCGGGTCGCGAAGTCGTGCGCGGAGATGTGCTCGTGCTCGCCGAGGGCGATCGCATCGCCGCGGACGCGCGGCTCTTCGAGTGCACGCACCTCGAGGTCGACGAATCGCTGTTGACCGGCGAATCGGTGCCGGTTCGCAAGCGCGTCGGCGGCGCGCAAGTCGACGATCCGCGACCGGGGGGCGACGATCAGCCGTTCGTCTACGCCGGCACGCTGATCGTGCGCGGCCACGGGCTCGCCGAGGTGCGCGCGATCGGCGCGAAGAGCGAGATGGGGCGCATCGGCGCGGCGCTGGTCGGGCTCGAGAGCGGTCGCACGCCGCTCCAGATCGAGGTCGGGCGCATCGTGCGCACGATCGCCGTGATCGGCATCGGTCTGTGCCTCGCGTTGGTCGTCGTCTACGGCCTGACGCGCGGCGATTGGCTGCAAGGCGTGCTCGCGGGCATCGCGCTCGCGATGGCGGTCTTGCCGGAGGAGTTCCCGGTCGTCCTGACCGTCTTCATGGCGCTCGGGGCGTGGCGGTTGTCGAAGAGCCGCGTGCTCGCGCGCCGCTTGCCGGCGGTCGAAGCGCTCGGAGCCGCGACGGTGCTGTGCTCCGACAAGACCGGCACGCTGACCGAGAATCGGATGCGCATCGCCGAGCTCGCGACTCCGACGACGCGCCACGTCGTCGCGCCGGGTCCGCTGCCCGAAGCGGTGCACGAGGTGCTCGAGTTCGGCGTGCTCGCGAGCCAGCGCGACCCGTTCGATCCGATGGAGCAAGCGTTCCACCGGCTGGCGAAGGAGACGCTCGCGGGCACCGAGCACCTGCACGACGAATGGCAGCTCGTGCGCGAGTACCCGCTGTCGTCGGAGCTGCTCGCGGTGTCGCACGTGTGGCGGTCTCCGGACGGCGAGCGCCTGGTGGTCGCCGCGAAGGGCGCGCCCGAGGCGATCGCGGACATCTGTCACCTCGACGCGGCGGCGCAGAGCCGCGTGCAAGCGGCGTTGACGGAGATGGGCGCGAAGGGGCTGCGCGTGCTCGCCGTCGCGCGCGCGTGGTTCGGCGCGACCGAGCTGCCGGCGGGGCAGCACGATTTCGACTTCGAGCTCGTCGGCTTGGTCGGACTCGAGGATCCGGTGCGAGCCGGCGTGCCCGCTGCGGTCGCGGAGTGCGCCGAAGCCGGCGTGCGCGTCGTGATGATCACCGGCGATTCGCCCGACACGGCGCGAGCGATCGCGCGAAGCATCGGACTGCCGAACGAGCACGGCGTGATCACCGGGAAGGAGCTCGACGCGCTCTCCGACGACGAGCTCTCGCGCCGCGTCGCACAGACGTGCGTGTTCGCGCGCGTCGTGCCCGAGCAGAAACTGCGGCTCGTGCAAGCGCTGCGTGCGCGCGGCGAAGTCGTCGCGATGACCGGCGACGGCGTCAACGATGCGCCGGCGCTCAAGGCGGCGCACATCGGCGTCGCGATGGGAGGACGCGGAACCGACGTCGCGCGCGAGTCCGCGGCGTTGGTCGTCACCGACGACGACTTCACGTCGATCGTCGGCGCCGTTCGGCTAGGGCGGCGCATCTACGACAACCTGCGACGCGCGATGGCGTACGTCGTCGCGGTGCACGTGCCGATCGCGGGGCTGTCGCTGTTGCCGGTGCTGTTCGGTTGGCCGTTGGTGCTGTTCCCGGTGCACATCGTCTTCCTCGAGCTCCTGATCGACCCGGCATGCTCGGTCGCGTTCGAAGCCGAGCCCGCGGCCGCCGACGTGATGCGCCGCCCGCCGCGTCGCGTCGGAGCGGGGCTCTTCGATCGACGGCTGCTCGGCGTGTCGCTGGTGCAGGGCGCGTGCTTGCTCGCGGTGACGCTGACGGTGTTCGGCTGGTCGCTGCGCCAGGGCGAAGCCGAGGGCCAAGCTCGCGCGCTCGCGTTCGCGACACTGATCGCGGGCAACGTCGCGTTGATCTTGGTCAACCGCTCGTGGCAGCGCGGCTTGATCGCGACGCTGGGTCAGAAGAACACGGCCGCGTGGGTCGTGATCGTCGGCGCGGCTGCGACGCTCGTCGCCGCGCTCTCGATCCCGTTCCTGCGCGGGCTCTTCAAGTTCGACGAGGTCGAACTCGCGTCGGTCGCGCTCGCGGTGCTGCTCGGCTTCGCGAGCCTCGCTTGGTTCGAGGCGCTGAAGCTCTTCCGTCCGAAGTGGCTCGTCCGCGCGTGACTCACGGCGTCAGCAGGAAGCGAATCGCGTTGCTCAGGCTGGTGGTCGAGGGCGAGTTGGGATCGCGCGACCAGTACTGGGTGTAGTACCAGTCGCCGAGCGGCAGGCCGAGCTGATTGACGTACGCCTGGTTCCAGTGGAAGTGCAGCGAGCCCGAGCAATCGTTCGGCGGCGGATTGCCGGCGGTCGCTTGCACGGTGGTGCGCACGATCGGCGGCTTGCAGCAGAGATGCCCGCCTTGGAACGGCGCGCCGTTGGGCTTCGTGCTCCAGAAGAGCAAGCCGTTCTTGTTGTTGAGCACGTTCGAGGCGTGCAGGCGCAGGTTGTTCGCGGCGAGGCTGCTCGAACCGGTGGTGTACATGCTCGGCGTGCAGCCGAGCGAATTCGTCTTCGCCGTGCAGTACACGACCGGCGCGCAAGGCGCCTGCGGCGCGATCCGCGCGATGCTCATCGACGGCGTGCCATCCCACTTCCCGAAGAAGCCGGCGGCGAACAGCGCGGGTCCGACACCGGAGTGGTCGTCGAACGACGCGAGCGAGTACACGCGGCTTTGATCGGGATAGACCACCCAGCTGTCGGGCTCCTCGTCGAGCGCGAGCCAAGCGGTGCCGGTCCATCGGGCGACGCGATTCGCGGGCGCTCCGCCCGCGAGCGAGAACCAGCCGCCGACGTAGAGCTCCGTTCCCTCGCCTTCGTCGTGTCCGACGATCGTCTCGACGCGACCGTTCAGCGCGAGGCCGCCGGAGAGCAGCGCCGCCCACGTCGAGCCATCGAACGTCGCGATGTTCGGAGCGAGCACGCCGTTCGCCAGGAAGAAGTCGCCACCGGCGCACAGCTTCTTCCCCGCGCCGAAGTCGACGACGGCGAGTTCGAACACCTCGCGGTTCATGCCGGTGCCGAGCGCTTCCCACGCCGCGCCGTTCCAACGGGCGAGGTTGTTCACGAGCCCGCCGCTCGCGTGCAAGAAGTCTCCACCGGCGTAGAGCTTCGCTCCCGAGCCGTCGTCGTAGCTGGCGAGCGCGAACACCTCTCCGTCCATGCCGAGGTCGAGCGCCGACCACGCGCTCCCGTCCCAGACGGCGACGTCGTTCGCGCTCACTCCGCCGGCGGCGGTGAAGTTGCCGCCGACGACGAGCCGCGGCCCCGCGCCGAAGTCGTGCACGCACACGGCATTCACGCTCGCCGGGAAGCCGTTCCTCGTCACGCCGCCGGAGAGATCGTGCCACGATGAGCCATCGAAGCGCGCGACGTGGTTCACCGTCACGCCGCCGAACTCGGTGAACGCACCGACGACGTGCAGCTGGAGCCCCGAGCCCGAGTCGAAGCCCGCGAAGCCGCGCGCGCGGTTGTCACCGACGCCGGGGAGCGGTGCCCAGCTCGTACCGGTCCAACGCACGATGCAGTTCCCGTACTCGACGGGCCCCGACGCCGTGGACGAACCGATGCCACCATCGGCGTAGAGCTTCACGCCCGAGCCATCGTCGACGGCGGCGAGCGCCGTCGATCCGCCGGTGAGCCCCTTGCTCGAGTAGATGCGGCTCCAACCTGTCGCGGTCCACTTCGCGACGCCGTCGGCGCGTTTGCCGCCGGCGTGCGTGAACTCACCGCCGACGTAGAGCTCGGTTCCCGCGCCGGAGTTCCACTCCGTGAGCGTCCATGCGCCGTCCGCCAGGCCGGATTGCAGAGACTGCCACGTCGCACCGTTCCAACGCGCCGCGTGCTCGTTCGAGCCCAAGCCGACGACGTAGAGCTGCTTTCCGGTGCCGTCGTCGTGCGCGGCGATCGCGGCGGCGTAGAGCTGCGGGCCCGCGCCGACCGCGGACCAAGCCGCGCCGTTCCAACGCGCGAGGCCGAACGCCGGAGCGGTGAAGGTACCGCCGGCGTAGAGCGCGGTGCCGGACCCGTCGTCGTGGGAGCAGAGCGAGAGGATCTCCTTGTCGAACGAGCTCGTGACCAGAGACCAACTCGCGCCGTCCCAACGCTGCACGTTCTGTTGGCTCGGCGCGTTCGAGCCGCCGGCGTAGAGTCGCGGCCCCGCGCCGTCGTCGTGCACGGCGAGCGCGTTGACGTACGCGCCGGCGAAGCCCGAGCCGAGCGTCGACCAACCCGATCCGTCGTACTTCGCGACGCTCGCCGCCGGAGCGCCGTTGACGTGATCGAACAAGCCGCCGAAGTAGAGAGCCGGCCCCGTTCCGTCGTCCCACACCAGCAGGTCGCGAACGCCGATGAACCCGATGAACTGCGTGCTGGTCACCGTGAGCACCGGTGTCCACGTCGCGCCGTCCCACTTCGCGATCCCGTGCTGAGGCAGCCCGAGACTGGTGTCGAAGTCACCCGCGACGTAGAGCTCCGGCCCGCTGCCGTCGTCGAACACCTCGAACGCGCGCACGCCGACGTAGCCGTGCGCGAGCACGTCGCTGCCGGCGGGACCGGGCAGCGTCTGGAAGCCCGTGCCGTCGAAACGCACGATCGAGAGCGCCTCGGTCTCGCCCGCGAACTCGAAGACACCGCCGAGATAGAGCGCGGGACCCGCGCCGTCGTCGTAGACCGCGCTCGCGAACACGTTGCCGCCGTTCGGGCCGGCGGCGACTCCGTACGCGCCAAAACCGGGTGTGAGCGTGCTGCAGTCCTGCGGTGCGAGGGCGAGGGTTGCAATGCAGAGAGCGGTGAGCATGGGAGCCTCGGCGTGACGTCAGGTTCGTCGTTGCGTGTGGACGTTGCGTCACTCTGAGCGAGCGCCGGGCCGCGAACGGTTCAAGTTCGCCTGCGAGCGTCGGTCGAAGTGGGACATCGCGCGAACTCCGCTGCTCGGGGGCGGTAGGACGCGCGGCGCTCGACGTCCGCACCGGCATATCGCGAGAGCTTCACGGCGTCAGCAGGAAGCGAATCGCGTTGCTCAAGCTGGTGGTCGAGGGCGAGTTGGGATCGCGCGACCAGTACTGGGTGTAGTACCAGTCGCCGAGCGGCAGGCCGAGCTGATTGACGTACGCCTGGTTCCAGTGGAAGTGCAGCGAGCCCGAGCAGTCGTTCGGCGGCGGATTGCCGGCGGTCGCTTGCACGGTGGTGCGCACGATCGGCGGCTTGCAGCAGAGATGCCCGCCCTGGAACGGCGCGCCGTTGGGCTTGGTGCTCCAGAAGAGCAAGCCGTTCTTGTTGTTGAGCACGTTCGAGGCGTGCAGGCGCAGGTTGTTCGCGGCGAGGCTGGTCGAGCCGGTGGTGTACATGCTCGGCGTGCACCCGAGCGAGTTCGTCTTCGCCGTGCAGTACACGACCGGCGCGCAAGGCGCCTGCGGCGCGATCCGCGCGACACACATCGAGGGCGTGCCGTTCCACTTCCCGAAGCTGCCGACGGCGAACAGCGCCGGCCCGCTGCCGACACCCTCGTCGAACACGGCGAGCGAGTGGACCGTGGAGTCGGGCTCTTCGTCGAGCGCGTACCAGTGCGTGCGATCCCAACGCGCGACGTGCACCGCCGCGTTCCCGCCGGCCGACGAGAACCCGCCGCCGACGTAGAGCTCCGGCCCGTTGCCCTCGTCGTGCAGGACGAGCGTGTTCACGCGGCCGTTCAAGCTCTGCCCGTTGGTGTCGATCAGGCCGCGCCAACTCGTGCCGTCGTACGCGGCGACATTCGGCGCGATCGCGCTGCCCGCGATGAAGAAGTCGCCACCGGCGTAGAGCTTCTTCCCGTCACCGAGGTCGAGCGTCGCCAGCGCGTAGACCTCGCGGTTCATGCCGCCGAGCACCGGTTGCCACACGGTCCCGTTCCAACGCGCGACATAGCTCGCCGGCGCGCCGCTCGCGGCGGTGAACTCGCCGCCGGCGAAGAGCTTCGGCCCTGAACCGTCGTCGTAGCTCGCGAGCGCTCGCACGACGCCGTTCATGCCGAGATCGAGCGCGGACCACGTCGCTCCGTCCCACACGGCGACGTTGCTCGCGCTGACGCCGCCGGCGGTGTCGAACCAGCCGCCGACAACCAACCGTGGACCCGCGCCGAAGTCGTGCAAGCACGCCGCGTACGCGAAGCCGTGGAAGCTGCCGCGCATGAGCCCGCCGCCGAGCGCATGCCACGCGGTGCCGTCGAAGCGAGCGACTCCATCGACCGCTAGACCATCGATCTCGGAGAACGTCCCGGCGGCGACGAGCTCGGTACCCGCGCCTCCGTCGAACGCCGCGAACGCGAACGCGTTGCCGTCGCTCGTGCCGGGCAACGCCGTCCAACCGGTGCCGTTCCAGCGCACGAATCCACCGGGATTCGCTTGGCCTTGCAGGTTGAGGATCGTGAGTCCCGCGTCCGCGTAGAGCTCGCGGTCGACTCCATCGTCGTACGCGTAGAGCGCGTAGGACGTGCTCTGGAGGCCACGGCTCGAGTAGATGCGGCTCCAACCGTTCGAGGTCCACTTCGCGACGTGGTCGGCGCGCTTGCCGCCCGCTTGCGTGAAGCCGCCGCCGGCGTAGAGCTCGGGTCCGCTGCCCGAGTCGAACTCGCAGAGCGTCCACGAATCCGCGGAGAGCCCGCTGCCGAGATCCTGCCAGCTCGTCCCGTTCCAACGCGCGGCGCGGATCGCCCACGCAGGCGGCGGGAGCACGTAGCTGCGTCCTAGCGCGTAGAGCTGCGCGCCCGAACCATCGTCGTGCGTCGCGAACGCGGTCGGGAAGAACGTCACGCCCGAGCCGACGGCGCTCCACGCGCTGCCGTCGAAGCGCGCGATGCTCTGGAATGGCGCCGAGAACGCACCGCTCGCGTAGAGCTGCGCTCCCGAGCCGTCGTCGTGTGAGGCGAGCGCTTCGACCGGCGAGCTGAACGCACCGGGCAGGATCGTCCACGACGAGCCGTCCCAACGCTCGACGCTCTGCTGGCTCGGGAAGTTCCAGCCTCCGGCGTAGAGCTCGGTGCCCGAGCCGTCGTCGTGCACCGCGAGCGCTCCGACGTACGACCCGACGTAGCCCG